>NZ_JAFIMU010000012.1 GCF_017302985.1 Corallococcus macrosporus | reverse complement strand
AGAAGTCGTCCGTCGCGCCCAGCCGGGGCACGCCCAGCACCTCCGCGAGCAGCGCGGCCATGCGCGCCTCGGTGGGCGTGCGCGGGGCGACGAAGGCGTGCGACGCGGGGGCGTCTCCCGGCGCGGGCAGGGCCTTGCGGTCCACCTTGGCGTTGGCGGTGAGCGGCAGCGCCTCCAGCGGGACGAGCGCGGAGGGCACCATGTACTCGGGCAGCCGCCGCTGCAGGTGCGCGCGCAGGACGGACAGGTCGCCCTCGGGCGCGACGACGTAGCCCACCAGGCGCTTGTCTCCGGGCGCGTCCTCGCGCACCACGGCCACCGCCTCGCGCACGCCCGGACCCGAGCGCAGCGCGGCCTCCACCTCCGCCAGTTCGACGCGGAAGCCGCGCACCTTCACCTGCTGGTCCGCGCGGCCCAGGAACTCCAGCACGCCCTCCGCGCGCCAGCGGGCCTGGTCGCCGGTGCGGTAGAGCCGGCCGCCCGCCCCGGGGCTGAACGGGTCCGGCACGAAGCGCTCCGCCGTGAGCTCCGGCCGGCCCACGTAGCCGCGCGCCACGCCGGGCCCGCCGACGAACAGCTCGCCCGGCACGCCCACCGGCACGGGCCGCAGCCCCGCGTCCAGCAGGTACACGCGCGTGTTGGAGAGGGGCTGCCCGATGGGCACCGCGTCCCCGGGCTGCTCCGGCCGCGTCATCCGGAAGCATGACGTGAAGAGGGTGGCCTCGGTGGGGCCGTAGCACGCGGTGACCGGCAGGCCCCGCGCCTCCAGCACCCGGCGCACGTGCGGCGCGGAGACGACGTCGCCGCCGGTGAGCAGCTGGCGCAGCCCGCCCAGGCAGTCCGGCCGCAGGTCCACCACCTGGGAGAACAGGCCCGCGGTCAGGTGCAGCGTGGTGACCTGGTGGCGCACCAGCACGTCCGCCAGCAGGTCCAGGTCGCTGGGCGAGCCGCCCGCGGGGAACAGCACCAGCCGGCCTCCGAAGGCCAGCGGCCCCCACAGCTCCAGCACGGACGCGTCGAAGGACACCGGCGCGATGAGCAGGAAGGTCTCCTCCGGGCCCAGGTGCGCGTAGCGCGGCGCGTGCAGCAGCCGCTGGAGGCTGCGGTGCTCCACCGCGACGCCCTTGGGCCGCCCGGTGCTGCCGGAGGTGAAGACGATGTAGGCCAGGTTGCGGGCGCCCACCCCCGGAGCCGGCGGCGTCGCGGGCAGGCCCGCCCAGGCCGCGCGGTCCTCCGCGTGGACGCGGCGCACGTCGCGCGCGGGGGGCAGCTTCGCGTCCAGCTCCCGCGTGGTGACGAGCACCCGGGCGCCGGAGTCCTCCAGCATGTGCTCCAGGCGCTGGGCGGGGTAGGACGCGTCCAGCGGCACGTAGGCGCCGCCGGCCTTGAGGATGGCCAGCAGCGTCACCACCAGCGCGGGCGTGCGCTCCAGGCACAGCGCGACCGGCACGTCCGGCCCCACCCCCAGCGAGCGCAGGTGGTGCGCCAGCCGGTTGGCCTCCGCCTCCAGCCCGGCGTAGGTGAGGCGCTCGTCCCCGGACTCCACGGCCACCGCGTCCGGGCGCAGCGCGGCCTGGCGCTCCACCAGCGTGTGCAGGCACGTGTCCGCGGGGTAGTCCGCGTCCGTCGCGTTGAAGCCCTCCAGCACCTGCGCCCGCTCGGCGGGGGACAGCCAGGGCAGCGTGGCGAGCGGCGCGTCGGGGGTGGCCAGCGCGCCCTCCAGCAGCACGCGCAGGTGGCCCGCGAGGCGCTCGGCGGTGGCGGCCGTGTACAGGCCGGTGCTGTAGGTGAGCGTGCCGCGGAAGCCGTCCGGCGCGGGGATGAGCGACACCTCCAGGTCGAACTTCGCGGTGCCCGGGTCCAGGTCCACGGGCGCCAGCTTCAGGCCGGGGACCTCCAGCGCGCCCTGCGGGGCGTTCTGCTGCGCGAAGAAGACCTGGAACAGCGGGGGGCGGCCCGCGTCACGCGCGGGCTGGAGCTCCTCCACCAGGCGCTCGAAGGGGACGTCCTGGTGCGCGTAGGCGCCCAGCGTGGTGTCGCGCACGGCGTCCACCAGCGCGCGGAAGGAGGCGGCCTGGCCGGGCCGGGCCCGCAGCGCCAGGGTGTTGACGAAGAAGCCGATGAGCCCTTCGAGTTCCGGGAAGCGGCGCCCGGCGATGGGCGAGCCGACGACGATGTCGTCCTGGCCGCTGTAGCGGTGCAGCAGCGCGTACCAGGCGGCCAGCAGCACCATGAAAGGCGTGGCCCCCTGCTGGCGCGCCCGCTCCTTCACGGCCTCCGCCAGCGGCGGCGGCAGGTGCAGCGGGACGGTGGCGCCCTGGAAGGACTGGACGGGGGGGCGCGGGAAGTCCGTGGGCAGCTCCAGCGCGGCCGGCGCGCCGGTCAGCTCCTGCCGCCACCAGTCCAGCTGCGCGGCCAGCGCGTCGTTCGCGCCCAGCCAGCGGCGCTGCCACAGCGCCCAGTCCGCGGCCTGCACCGGCAGCGCGGGCAGCTCCGGGACGCCCCCGGCGCGGAAGCCCAGGTAGAGCGCCGCCAGCTCGCGCACGAGGACGCCCATGGACCACCCGTCGGAGACGATGTGGTGCATCACCAGCGCCAGCACGTGCCGCGCGCCGTCCAGGCGCAGCAGCGTCGCGCGCAGGAGCGGCCCGCGCGCCAGGTCGAACGGGCGCCCCAGCTCCTCCAGCACCCGGCGGTGCGCCTCGGCGTCGCCGTCCGGCCGCGCCCCCAGGTCCACGAGCGTCAGCGGCACCGGCGCGGGGGGATGGATGGACTGGACGGCCTGGTCGCCCTCCAGCGGGAAGGTGGTCCGCAGCGCTTCATGGCGCCGCACGAGCGCGTCCAGGGCGCGGCGCAGCGCCTCCACGTCCAGCGCGCCCTCCACCCGGAGGACGGCGGGCAGGTTGTAGGTGGCGGAGCCGGGCGAGAGCTGATCCAGGAACCACAGGCGCTGCTGCGCGAACGACAGCGGCGCGGGGCCCTCGCGCGGGCCCACGTCCAGCGCGGGCAGCGCGGGCATGGACGGCGACGGGGAGGGCGCCTGGGGCCGCACCCGCTCGCGCAGGCGCTGCGCGAAGCGGGCCACCGTGGGCGCCTCGAAGAGGTCCCGCACCGCCAGCGCGTCACCCCAGCGCGAACGCAGGGCGCCCAGCACCTGGAGGCCGATGACGGAGTCGCCTCCCAGCTCGAAGAAGTCGTCGTGGATGCCCACCTGCTCGAAGCCGAGCAGGCGCCCCCACAGCTCGCTCAGCTCCTGCTCCAGCGCGTCGCGCGGCGGCGCGCTGACGGTCCCCGCCTCCGCGAGCGCCCCGGCGGAGGCGCCCGTGTCCTGCGCTCCGGAGTCCTCCGGCGTCGGGACCGGCGCGGAGCCGCCCGGCGGCGGGCCGCCCGCGCCAGGCATGGGCTCCAGCCAGTGACGCTGCCGCTCGAAGGGGTAGGTGGGCAGCGACACGCGCCGCCGCCGCGCCCGCTTCTGGAAGGCCGTCCAATCCACGTCCACGCCCGACAGCCACGCGCGCCCCACCGCCTCCAGCAGCACCGGCACGCCGCGCTCGCGCTCCAGGGCATGGGGCAGGGTGGGCGCCACGACGACGCCCGGGGCCCGCTCCGGGTGCTGGAGCGCGAACGTCGTCAGCGCGTTGCCCGGGCCCACCTCCAGCGCGACCAGGTCCTGCCGCGACAGCAGCGCGCGGACCCCCTGGGAGAAGCGCACCGCGCCGCGCAGGTGCCGCGCCCAGTACGCGGGGTCCGTGGCCTCCGCCGCCGTCAGCGGCGCGCCGGTGAGGTTGGAGAGGACCTCCACCTGGGGCGCCTGGAGCTTCACCGCGCGCACCGCGCGGGTGAACGGCTCCAGGATGGGGTCCATCATCGCGGAGTGGAACGCGTGCGAGGTGTGCAGCCGCCGCGCCTTCTGCCCTCGCGCCTCCAGGGTCCGCTCGAACGCCTCCACCGCCTGGGTGGGCCCCGCCACCACGCAGCGGCCGGGCGCGTTCACCGCGGCCAGCGCCAGGTCCGCGCCCAGCAGGGGCGTGAGCGTTTCCTCCGAAAGCGGCACGGCGCTCATCGCGCCCGCGGGCAGGCTTCCCATCAGCCGGCCGCGCTCGCACACCAGCGCCAGCGCGTCCTCCAGCGAGAACACCCCGGCCAGACACGCGGCGACGTACTCCCCCAGGCTGTGGCCCAGCAGCACGGCGGGGCGCACGCCCCAGGCCATGAGCAGGCGCGCCATCGCGTACTCCACCGCGAAGAGGGCGGGCTGGGCCCACTCGGTGGCCTTCAGCCGCGCGTCGGACTCCGCGCCGCCCTCCAGCACCAGGACGCGCAGGTCCACGCCCCGCAGCGCGCGCACGCGCTCCGCGCACCTGTCGAAGTGCTCGCGGAACACCGGCTCCCGGCGGTGCAGGTGGGCGGCCATGCCCGCGTACTGCGAGCCCTGGCCGGAGAACAGGAACGCCACCGGGGGCCGGCCCGCGGCCTGCTGCCGCGTGGGCATCCGCTCCGGGGTGGAGAGCGCCGCGAGCGCGTCCTGCCCGTCGCGCGCGACGGTGAAGCGGCGGTGCGCGAAGTGCTGGCGGCCCGTCTGCAGCGTGTACGCCGCGTCCGCGAGCGACAGCTCCGGCTGCTCCTCCAGGTGGGCCGCGAGCCGCTCGGTGGCCCGTCCCAGGGCGCCGGGGCTGCGCGCGCTCAAGGGCAGCAGCTGGTACGGCTCGTCGGCCGGCGCGGCCTGCTCGCGCGGGGGCTCCTCCAGGATGACGTGTGCGTTCGTCCCGCCGATGCCCAGCGAGGACACGGCGGCGCGCCGGGGCGCGTCGTGGGCCGGGGCCTCCCAGACGCGGGGCCGGTCGTTGACGAAGAAGGGGCTGTCCGGCAGCTCCAGCGCCGGGTTGGGGCGCTGGAAGTGCAGGCTGGGGGGCAGGACCCGGTCGCGCAGCGCGAGCGCCACCTTGATGAGCCCCGTCACGCCCGACGCCGCGTCCAGGTGGCCCACGTTGGACTTCACCGACCCGAGCGCGCAGAACTGCTTGCGCTTCGTGGACCGGCGCCACGCGCGCGTCAGGCCCTGGAGCTCGATGGGGTCGCCCAGCCGCGTCGCGGTGCCGTGGGCCTCCACGTAGCCGATGGTGTCCGGCTCCACGCCCGCGTTGGCGAGCGCCTCCTGCACCACCTCCGACACGCCCTCCAGGCTGGGCGCGGTGAAGCCCACCTTCTGGCTGCCGTCGTTGTTGATGGCGGTGCCCAGGATGATGGCGTGCACCGTGTCCCCGTCCGCCAGCGCGCGGTCCAGGGGCTTGAGCACCACGCACCCCACGCCGCTGCCGAAGAGGGTGCCGGACGCGTCCGCGTCGAAGCTGCGGCAGTGCCCGTCCACGGACGCCACGCCGCCGTCCGTGTGCTGGTAGCCGTGCCGGGTGTGCACCAGCACCGACGCGCCGCCCACGAGCGCCACGTCACACTCCTCGTTGAGCAGCGCCTGACACGCGACGTGGGTCGCCACGAGCGACGAGGAACAGGCGGACTGCACCAGGTGGCTGGGGCCGCGGAGGTTGAGTTTGTAGGACACCCGCGTCGTCAGGTAGTCCTTGTCGTTGGCCAGCTGGAGCTGGAGCGGATCCGTGGCCAGCGCCACGGGGTTCCGCATCAGGTTGTAGAGCAGGTACGTGTCCATCGCCGCGCCCGCGTAGACGCCCACGCGGCCCGGCACGCCCTGGGGGTTGTAGCCCGCGTCCTCCAGCGCCTCCCACGCGCACTCCAGGAAGTGGCGGTGCTGCGGGTCCAGCAGCGCGGCCTCGCGCGGCGGGATGCCGAAGAACGCCGCGTCGAAGCGCTCCATGTCCTCCAGGAACGCGGCGGCCCGCACGAACTTCGGGTGCTTCACCTGCTCGGCCGGCACGCCCTTCGCGAGCAGCTCCTCCGGCGTGAAGAACGAGACGAGCTCCGTGCCCTCCCGCACCTGGCGCCAGAAGTCCTGCACGCGGGCGGAGCGCGGGTAGTGCCCCGCGATGCCGATGATGGCGATTTCAGTTCCGGTCCGGCTCATGGTGGGTCGTCTCGTACGGAAGGTGAGGGCGTCGGGAGTCGCGGCGCGGCGGAGGGGCGGCTTGCTTCAGCCCGTCCTGGCCGGGGTGGCGTCGGCGGCGAGGGAGAAGTCCAGCGGCTGGTGCACCACCTGGACGCTGCCCAGGTTCTTGAGGGGCAGCAGGTCCGAGGGCAGCACCGTGCGCGGCACGTCCTGGGTGCGCTCCCACTGGCTGGGCGTCAGCACCAGGTCATAGAAGGCGCCGGCGCGGTCCTCCAGGATGCCCGTGCCCACCCAGAACTTCGCGCGCGACGCCTTCGTGCTGCCAATGCCCACGCTGTTGGTGCCCTGCGACACGAAGAGGACGATGCGCTCGCCGCCCATGATGAACTCGGCGGTCTTCTCCACGGTGTAGATGCCGACGACCTCGTAGATGGCGCCCCGGAGGATCTTCTCCTCCTTCTGCTCCTCGCTCAGCCCGGTCCAGTCCTCCGCCCCGTTCCACTGGATGTTCTGCCGGGCCCAGTTGAGGAACGTGTCGCGCTGCTTGGCGGGGAAGTCGTTGAAGCCCATCGCCATCATCTCGTAGCGCTCGTCCAGCAGGCCGAAGTACTCCTCGCGGCTGTAGAAGGCCGCGTCCCGGACGATGGAGAGCTTCACGTTGGGCGGCAGGTGCCGGCCGAATGCGTCCAGCAGCGCCTGGAAGGACGCCACGTAGCGCTCGATGGACGCCTCGCTCATGTTGTCGTGGCGCTGGGGCAGGAACGTGTACATGAAGAACTGCATGTGCACGCCCGGCGCGTACCCGGCCGCGATGCTGCTCAGGTACTGAAGGATGTGGGCGATGCCGAAGAACTCCGCCCAGTCCACCTCGGGTGACGACGGGATGCGCCAGATCTTGTAGCCGCCCATGGGCAACACGAAGCTCAGCGGCTGCTGCGTCTTCAGGGCCGCGTCCACCACCCTGGCGATGTTCTGCTGCGTGTCCGCGTCCACGGACCACTTGCGGAACTTCTTCGACAGGACCTGCTTGATGAGGAAGGCGCGCAGCCCCTCCTTGTCCAGGACCGTCTGCTCCTGGGGCGTGAGGGTGTGGTGCGCGGAGGTCTCCAGCCGCGAGCGCAGGTGCTGCGCGACGCGTTCGGAGAGGGAGCTATCGACCGTCATGTGTGTCACCGGGGGAGTCAAAGGATGTCGGAAGGGGTCACTCGCCGTCGCTGCCGCGCCGGGCGATGGCCCTGGCGCGGCGGCGGGCGCCACGGCTGGCGCTGTCCTCGGATGCGGCGGGCGCGGCGTCGGACGCCGGCGCTTCCGCGGCGGCCCCCGGGTCCACTCCCGCCGCCGCGCCCAGCAGCCGCGACAGGGCGCCGAGCGTGGGGGCCTCGAAGAGCTGCACCACCGCGATGTCGCGGCCCAGCCGCTTCTTGATGCGCGAGACGATCTGGATGGCCATGACCGAGTCGCCGCCCAGATCGAAGAAGTTGTCGTTCAGGCCCACCCGGTCCAGCGCCAGCACCTCGCGCAGGATGTCGCCCAGTTGCTCCTGCAGCCGGGTCTCCGGCGGCTGGAACGCGACGGGCAGCTCGGGGCGGGGGCGCCGGGGCGTCGAGGCCGTGGCCTCCGCGGAGGGCTCCGGCTCCACCTCCACCTCGGCGGTGCGGTGGGGCGCGGTGTGGATGAGCCCGCGCGCGAGCAGGGCCTCCAGGTCGCGGGGGGACACCACCACCTGGGGCAGCTCCGCGCTGGCCAGCACGCGCCGCAGCACGTCCACGCCCTCGGCGGGGGAGATGGCCTCCTGGCGGAGGATCTGCGCGAAGACGTTCTCCGCGAGGGAGGCCGGGGCCGCCGCGGGCGGGGGCGCGGCGGACGGGGCGGCCGGAGCTTGGGCCGCGGCCTCGCGAAGGGCGAGCGAGCGGTACACGGCGCCCACGTCGTTGACGCGCTTGAGGGCGAAGCGGGTGATCTCCACCAGCTCCCGGCCCTCGTCGTCCAGGATGCGCAGGTCGAAGGCCGGCGTCTCGCTGCGGTTGGAGTCCTCGCCGTGCGAGCGCGTGTGCACGTGGATGCGGCGCGTGAGCGGCCGGCGGAAGACCAGCCGCCCGTACGAGTAGGGCATGTACGGCACCGCGCCCAGGATGAAGTCGCGCCCCGTGCCAATGGACTTGTCCAGCAGGGAGGGGTGCAGCTTCATCGCGTCCAGGTCGCCCGCGAACTCGGCCGGCAGCTCCAGCGTCGCGAGCACCTGCTGGTGGCCCCAGCGCACCCGGCGCACGCACTGCCACCGGGGACCGTGGTCCTCGTCGTGCGCGTCCTCGTCGGTGAAGACCTTCTGCGTGGGGCAGGCCGCCACGAGCGCGGCCAGGTCCTGGGCGGCCACGGGCTGCGCGGGGAGGGGGCGCGCCCGGCCCATGACGTGGCGGACCGGCTCCGTGCCCTCGCCCCGGCTGCTGACGAGGAAGCTCCAGCCCGCGTCGCCCTCGTCCACCAGCTCCAGCCGGGCCACGCGCTGGTCGCCCAGGCGCACGGACAGGGGGGTGAGGAAGTAGACGTCGGAGATCTCCAGGTCGTGCCCCGTCAGGCGCCGGTCGAACGCCGCCCGGACCATCTCCAGGTACGTCGTGCCCGCGATGACCGGGTTGCCCAGGATGCGGTGATCGTTGAGCACCCAGTGCGTGTCGACGCGCAGCACCGACTCGTAGACCTCGGTGCCCTGCGCGGAGGCCAGCTTCCGCTGGAGCAGCGGGTGGCCCAGCTCCTCCGGCGCGCTCATCGGCGCGGGGGCCGCGGCCACCGGCTGGGGGCGGGGAGCCTGCTTCGCGGCGGCCTGGGCGAGCATCCCCACGTCGCGCCACGAGCACCAGTCCACGGCGACGGTGAAGGTGGACGAGGTGAGGGCCTTGTGGTGCGCCCACGCGTCGAGGAAGGCGTTGGCCGCGACGTAGTCCGCCTGGCCGAAGCCGCCCAGCGCGGAGGTGCGGGACGCGCAGTGGATGACGAAGTCGAGCGCGCGCTCGTCCAGCAGCGAGTCCAGCACCAGCGTGCCCCGGACCTTCGGGGCGAACACGCGCTGGGCGATCTCCTCCGTCTTCAGTTGCAGGGCGCCGCCCGCCGGCACGCCGGCCGCGTGGAGGACGCCGTTGACCGCGCCGAAGCGCGCGCGCACGTCGGCCAGGACCTCGGCCATGCGCGCGCGGTCCGTCACGTCCGCGGCCACGGCCATCACCTCGGCCCCCTCGCGCTCCAGCTCCCGCAGGCGGCGGACGAGCCGCGCCGGCGCGGAGTCCTCGCGCGAGTCCAGCAGCGAGTTCCAGGTGGCGCGCTCCGGCGCCCCCTGGCGGCCCAGCAGCACCAGCTTCGCGCCGCGCGTCTCGCGCGCCAGCGCCTCCGCGAGCACGAGGCCGATGCCGCCCAGGCCGCCGGTGACGAGGTACACGCCGCCCGGCCGCAGCCGGGGCACGCGGCCCTCGGCGGGGGCCTCCAGCCGCACGGGCTCATGGGTGCGCACCCAGCGGTGCCGCCCGCGCCACGCGGTGATGGCGTCGGTGGCGGGGGACTCCAGCTCCGCCACCAGGTGCTCGACGAGCCCCGCCTCCCCGGTGCTCCCGGGCACGGGCAGGGGCACGTCCACGAGGCGGCAGCGCACGTTCGGGTACTCCTGCCCGATGACGAGGCAGGGCCCCAGCAGGGTCGCCTTCTCCGGGCACGTCGCCTCGTCCCCGGCGACGCTGAAGAGCTGGCTGGAGACGACCTGCAGCTCCAGGGGGGCGGTGGCGAGCACCGCGCCCACGGCCTGCGCCAGCGCCACCAGCGAGCGGAAGCCGGACTCCTCCACCCGGGGCAGTACGTCCAGGCGCGAGCCCGCGGGGCGCTGCGGATCCACGCTCCACAGGTGGATGAGGCGCGTGGGCGCGCGGCCCTGGTCCTTCAGCTCCTGCAGCAGGCGGCGACAGTCCGCGGGCGTCCGGGGGTCCAACGTACAGCGGCCGTCCGTGAACGACAGGTCCGTGCGGGCGCCACGCTCGACGCGCAGCACGCGGTGGCCCCGCTGCTCCAGCCGCGCGGCCAGCATGTCGCCCAGGCCGAAGGCGTCACTGAAGAGCAGCACCTGCTCCGGGGCGCGCGGGGCGCTCCGGGGCGCGGGCGCGGTGCGCTTCCACGACGGCACGAAGAACCAGTCCCCGGGGTCGGCGCGGCGCGGCGGCAGCGGCGCCTCCTCCACGGGGCCCGGGGCGGACGCGCGCGGCGTGGGCTCCAGCCACAGGCGCTGGCGCTCGAAGGGGTACTGCGGCAGCGGGATGTTCCCGCGCGGCGCCCCGGCCCGCACGCCCTCCCAGTCCACGGACGCTCCGGCCACCCACGCCCGCGCGAGCGCGGCCATCAGGGAGTGCGTCTCCGAGGGCTCCTTCGAGTCGTGCGCGAGCGAGCCCATCACGAGGTGCTGGGGCGCCTTCGCCGGATGGAGCCGGGCCAGGTTGAGCCACGCGCGGCCCGGGCCCACCTCCAGCAGCAGCCGGTCCGGCTCCTGGTAGAGGGCCTCGACGCCGGCCGACAGCCGCAGCGTGCGCCTCGGCTGCGACGCCCACCACGCCGCGTCCTCCACCTGGGCCGCCTCCACCCAGCCGCCGTGGACCCCGGAGTAGTACGGCACGGTGGGCGCGCGGCGGCTCACGCGCCGCACCGCCGCACCCAGTTCCGCGGTGATGGCGTCCACCGCGGGGGACTGGAGCGCGCGGTCGCCCGACAGCCGCCGGAAGCCGACGCCGCGCTCCGCGAGCCGCGCCTCCAGCGCCTCGATGCCCGCCAGCGGCCCGGACACCGTGCCCACGGACGGGCGGCCCACCGAGGCCAGGGACAGGCCGTGCGCGGGCAGCAGCGCCTCCAGCTCCCGCTCGGGCAGCATGACCACCGTCATGGCGCCCTCCGGCAGGCGCTTCACCAGCCGGCTGCGCAGCGCCACCAGGGCCACGGCGTCCTCGAAGGACAGCACCCCGGCCACGAGCGCGGCGGTGTACTCGCCAATGCCCTCGCCCAGCACGGCGCGGGGCTGGATGCCCCAGTCACTCCACGTCCGGGCCAGGGCGCACTCCACCGCGAAGAGCGCGGGCTCGGCCAGGTGGGTGCGCGCCAGCGCCTGGGCCGCGGCGGCCTCCGCGCCGGGCGCCGGGAACAGCAGGGGGCGCAGATCCTGGCCCAGCGCCGCGTCCAGCGCGGACAGGACCTGGTCCAGGTGGCGCCCGAAGGCGGGCACGTCCCGGGCCACCTCGCGCGCCATGTCCGGGCGCTGGCTGCCTACGCCCGGGAAGAGGAACGCCACCGAGCGCGCGGTGCCGCCCGCCTTGCCCGTCCAGGCGCGGTCCGGCGGCAGCCGCTCCAGCAGCTCCACCGCCTCCGCGACGGTGCGGCACGCCAGGGCCCGGCGCACCTCGAAGGTGCGCCGGCCCGCCTGGAGCGTGTGGGCCACGTCCGCGAGCGCCAGCTCCGGGTTCGCGGCCAGGTGCTCGCGCAGCCGCTCCGTCGCGACCTCCAGCGCGCCCGGGGTGCGGGCCGACAGCACCAGCGTCTGCCAGCCCGAGTCCCGCGGCGTCTCACGCGCGGGGGGCGCCTCCTCCAGCACCAGGTGCACGTTGGTGCCGCCAATGCCGAAGGAGCTCACGCCCGCGCGGCGCGGGTGGGCCTCCGCGCGGGGCCAGTCCCGCAGGCGGGCGTTGACGAAGAAGGGGCTGTCGTCCAGCGCGAGCGCCGGGTTGGGCGACTCGAAGTGAAGCGTGGCGGGGAGCTGCCGGTGCTTCAGGCACAACACCGCCTTGATGAGCCCGGCGATGCCCGCGGCCGTGTCCAGGTGCCCGATGTTGCTCTTCACGGAGCCGAGCGCGCAGAAGTGCTTGCGCCGCGTCTTCGCGGCGAACACCTGGGTGAGGGCCTCCACCTCTATCGGATCCCCGAGCACCGTGCCGGTGCCGTGGCACTCCACGTACTCCACGGTGTCCGGGGACACGCCCGCCACGGCCAGGGCCATGCCGATGGCCCGGCGCTGCCCCTCGGCGGACGGGGCCGTGTAGCCGACCTTCATGGCGCCGTCGTTGTTGGCCGCCGAGCCGCGGATGACGGCGTGGATGGTGTCCCCCGCCGCGAGCGCGTCCTCCAGGCGCTTGAGCACCACCACGCCCGCGCCGCTGCCGAACACGGTGCCCCGGGCCTTCGCGTCGAAGGGGCGGCAGTGCCCGTCCGGCGACGCCACGCCTCCCTCCTGGAAGAGGTAGCCCGCCGTCTGCGGCACGCGCACGGCCACGCCGCCCGCCAGCGCCACGTCCGTCTGGTACGCCAGCAGGGCCTGACACGCCAGGTGCACCGCGGACAGGGCGGTGGAACAGGTGCTCTGCACGCCGAACGCCGGGCCGCGCAGCTTGAGCTTGTAGGCGGTGAGCGTGGCCAGGTGGTCGCCCCGGTTGGCCATGGCCGCCTGGAGCATGCCGTGCGACTCGATGATGCCGCGGTTGGCGGCCAGGTTCTCCAGCAGGTACGTGTTGATGCTGAGCCCGCCGAAGACGCCGATGTCCCCCGCGAAGCGCTCCGCGTCGCAGCCCGCGTGCTCCAGCGCGTGCCACGCCACCTCCAGGAACACGCGCTGCTGCGGGTCGGTGATCTGCGCCACGCCCGGGTTCATCCCGAAGAACGCCGCGTCGAACAGCTCGACGCCGTCCAGGGCGGCGTTGGCCCGCACGTAGGAGGGGTCCGCCAGCAGCTCCGGGGCCACGCCCGCCTGCCGCAGCTCCTCCTCCGAATACGTGCGGATGGACTCCACGCCGTCGCGCAGGTTGCGCCAGAAGGCGTCCACGTCCGCGGCTCCGGGAAAGCGCCCCGCCATGCCGATGACGGCGATGCCCTCCAGGCCTTCCTGCTCCAGGGTGTCGCTCACAGGTCACCTCGTCCCTTGCCGCGCTGCTTCTGGCGTTTCATCGCTTCCACCCGGCGCCGGGCTGCCTCGTCCACGTCCCCGTCCTCCTTCGGGGCGGCCGCGCCGTCGCGGTCCGCCTCCAGGAAGGTGACGAGCGAGGCCACCGTGGGGTGGCGGAAGAGGTCCAGCATGGACACCGGCCTGGGCAGCACCTTCACCAGCTTGTTGTGCGCCTGCACCAGCAGCAGCGAGTGCCCGCCCAGGTCGAAGAAGGCGTCGTGGATGCCCACGCGCTCCACCTTCAGCACCTCCGCGAACACCCGGGCGATGCGGCGCTCCAGGTCGTTCCGGGGCTCCACGAACGACGCCTGCGCGCGCGGCGCCGAGGCCTCCGGCGCGGGCAGGGCCTTGCGGTCCACCTTGCCCGTGAGCGTCAGCGGCAGCGTGTCCAGGAATACAAAGTGGCGCGGCAGCATGAACTCCGGCAGCACCTGCCGCAGGTGCGCGCGCACGGAGTCCTCCGTGAGGATCGCGGACACCCGGGCCGCGTCCACCGTCGCGTCCGCGGGCGCCACCGGGGCGTCCTCCCGCCACGCGTAGAGGTTGTGCCGGTCCGTCCCCGCCAGCAGGGGATCCTGCTCCACCCGCACCTGGAAGCCGCGCGCCGTCAGCAGCCGCTCGATGGCCTGCGCGCGGCCCTCGCTCGCGTGGCCCCGGGCGTCGTGGACCTCCATCACCACCTGGCGGATGCCCGGCCAGTGCTCGTCGTCGATGCCCTCCAGCACGTCCAGCTCCGCGCGCTGCACGTCCACCTTGAGCAGGTCCACCTGGCCAAGGCCCTCCTCGCGCATCACGTCGGACAGGCGCCGCAGCCGGGCCGGGTGCCGCTCTTCGGCGAAGCGCCCCTCCAGCAGCTCGTCCGCGTTCGTCAGGAGCGTGTCCGCGGCGGCGTCGCCCGCGGCGCGCTGGTTGCGCAGGAACGTCTTGATGACGTCCACCTCGTCCGCCGCGTTGGCGTACTCGCTCTGGCCGGACATCATCGTGTAGCGGCTGTAGAACGTGAACGTCGCGGTGTGCTCGCGGTTGGACATGCCCACCGGCAGCACCTTCACGCGCGGCCCGTACAGCTCGCAGTTCGCCGCGGCCGTCTCGTACAGGGGGGGCAGCGGCTCGAAGGCGTACACCTGGCAGTCGGGGGCGTGCAGGCTGGCGAACAGGGAGAACATGCCGATGTTCGCGCCCACGTCCAGGATGACGCCCCGGGCCGGCAGCCGCACGCCGTGGCGGATGTAGAGCCGCTCCTGGAACAGCTCCCGGTAGAGGTAGTCCGTCTCGTTCTTGTTCTGGTGCAGGATGGCCAGGCCGTTGGGCAGCGCATAGCGGGCGCGGCCGTCCAGCCGCGCGCCGTGGCGGCGCTTGGGCATGACGTAGGCCACCAGCTGCGCGCCCTCCGCGCCCCCGTCGCGCGCGGTGACCGCCGCGTGGCGCACCTCCGGGTGGGTGGCCAGGGCCTGCTCAATCTCCTCAAGCTCGATGCGGAAGCCGCGCACCTTCACCTGGAAGTCCACGCGGCCCAGGAAGACGAGCGCGCCGGTCTCGGTGAAGCGCATCAGGTCCCCGCTGCGGTACATGCGGGCGCCGGGCGTGGGGCTGAACGGGTCGGGCACGAAGCGCTCCGCGGTCAGGTCGGGCCGGCCGCAGTAGCCGCGCGCCACGCCGTCCCCGCCGATGTACAGCTCCCCGGGGACCCCCACCGGCACGGGGCGTCCGCCCGCGTCCAGCAGGTACGCGCGCACGTTCATCAGCGGTCCGCCCAGGGTGGGCTCGGCCGCGTCCGCCGTGACGGCCACCGTGGTGGTGTCCACCGTGCACTCGGTGGGGCCGTAGAGGTTGTAGGCGCCGCGCCCCTCGGTGGCCAGCCGCTTCCAGAGCGCCGGGTCGATGGCCTCGCCTCCGAGCAGGAGCACGGGCAGCCCGGACAGGGGCAGCCCGTCCCGGTTCTCCAGCAGCAGCCGCAGCTGCGTGGGCGTCAGGTCCAGCACGTCCAGCGGGGCCTGCCGCAGCAACGCGGCCATCGCCGCGCCGTCCAGCCGGACGCGGTCGGTGAGCACGTGGAGCGTGTGGCCCCGGCACACCTGGAGGATCTGCTTCACCGACGCGTCGAACGCCAGCGACGCGTTGAGGCCCACCGCCAACCGCTCGCCGCGCCCGCGGTAGATGGCCCGCTCCAGCGCGGCCCCCAGGTGGATGAGCCCGCGGTGGCGCACCATCACGCCCTTGGGCTGGCCGCTGGAGCCGGACGTGTAGAGCACGTACGCCAGGTGCTCGGGGTCCAGCGGGAGCGCGGGGTCCGCGTCGCTCGCGGCGTCGAGCCGGGCCCGGTCCGCGTCCAGGCGCACGCGCGCGCCACCGAAGCCCTCCAGCCGCCCCTCCAGCTCCGCGAGGGTGACGGCCACCGCCGCGCGGGTGTTCTCCAGGATGAAGACGAGCCGCTTCGCCGGCAGCTCCGCGTCGAGCGGGACATACGCCGCGCCCGCCTTGAGGATGCCCAGCAGCGCGACGATGGCGTCCGCGGAGCGGGGCAGGCACAGGCCCACCGCGTCCCCCGGCGCCACGTTCAGCGACCGCAGGTGGGCGGCGAGCTGGTTGGCGCGCCGGTTCACCTCGCGGAAGCTCAGCGTCACGCCCTCGCACACCACGGCGGGCGCGTCCGGCTGCGAGGCCGCGAAGGCGGCGAACTGCTCATGGACGCACGGCGCGTCCACGCGCTCCGCCGTGGCGTTCCATTCGCGCACGACGCGGTCCTCCTCCCGGGCGTCCAGCACGCGCAGAGTGCCCAGGCGCGCGGTGGGGTGGCGGCACGCCTCGTCCAGCAGCACCCGGTACGCGCGCAAAAGCCGCGCCATGTCCGCGGAGGCGAAGCGGCCCGCGTCGTAGTCCAGGCGCAGGCCCAGCCGGGCCCCGTCGTCGGTGACCGTGAGCAGCAGGGCCGCCACGTCCTCGCGGGCCTCCAGCCGCTCCAGGTGGAAGCGCGCGCCCGCGTGGTCCGTGTCCGGCCAGGACACGAAGCGGAACACGTACGGCGCCTGCGCGGCGGACGGCGCCAGCGAGGGGTAGGTGTCCGCGTCGAACGCGAGCGCGTGCTGGCGGTGGGCCGCGTGCGTCTGGCGCAGCGCCCCCATCAGGTCCTCCAGCGTGTAGTCCGCCGGCAGGGCGGTCACCACCGGCAGCGACCGCGCGAACGTGCCCAGCGCGCCCGCGAGTTGCTCGTACGCGCGGCCATCCAGCCGCAGCGTGGAGACGACGCGGGGCCCCTGGCCCGACAGCTTCCACAGCAGGGCCTGGAAGCCCGCGTGCGCGAGCACCTCTAGGTCCACGCCGGAGCGGCGCGCCTGCTCGCGCCATGCGCTGGCGTCGGCGCCCTCCAGGGCCTCCTCCAGCACGCCCCAGGCCGCCGCCTCGCGCGGGGCCTCCTGGCGCTCGTAGGGCAGGGCGGTGGCGGGGGGCAGCGTCTCCGCCAGCCCCCGCCAGTGGGCGGCGGCCTCCGCCTTGTCGTCGCCCGCGAGGAACTCGCGCTGCCAGTCCGCGTAGTCGATGTACTGGAGCGGCTCGCCCTCCGGGGTCTGGCCCGCGTAGGCCTGTCCCACGGCGTTCACCAGGTCGCGCAGCGCGAACGCGTCCATGTTCAGCGCCGGCAGCTCCACCTGGAGCCGGTGACGCCCGGGGCCATCCGCCTGGAGCGCGCAGCGCAGCGGCCGGTCCTCCGCGGCGTCCGCGGGGGGCAGCGCGCCCGGGTGGACCGCGACGGCCAGGTCCGCCACCGCCTGGAGCGGCGTGCTCATGCCGGGCAGCCGTGCCATGCGGGTGCGCAGGATCTCGAAGCGCCCGGCCGTGTCGGCCACGGCGCGCTCGAGCGCGTCCACGCGCAGGGGGCCGGTGATGAGCACCTCCGCGCGCACGCGCCGCGCGCCGGCCACGCCCCACAGGCGCCGCTGCTCGGCGGAGAGCGGATAGCCTTCAATCGCTTCGCTGGTCATCTTCGGAGGGCTCCTGCGTGCAAGTGCGAGGGTGGGGCGGAAGGCTTCAGGGATGGGCGGCGGGCCGGGTCAGCCGGGCCATGGCGACCAGGATGGAGCGCTCCCCCTCGAAGGGGTCGCGGCCGTGGACGGCGAGGTGGTTGTCCACCATGAGGACGTCCGCCTTGCGCCAGTCGAAGCGCACGGTGGCGTCGGCGTAGGCGCCGCGGATGCGCTCCAGCACCTCCGCCTCCAGCGGGCTGCCGTCGCCATAGAAGGCGTTGCGCGGCATCTCGTCCGGCTGGAACTGCGCCCGCAGCGCGTCGCGGACGGCGGGGGGCATGTTCGTCTCGTGGAAGATGGGCGCGTGGTTGAACCAGAGCGGCTCGCCCGTGGTGGGGTGGGGCGTCATCACCTGGCGCACCGCGCGCGTGCGCAGCCGGTCGCCCTCGCGCCACTCGTACGTCATGCCGCAGCCCTGGCAGTAGCGCTCCACCTCCGCGCGCTCGCGCGTCTGGAAGACCTCCTGCCACGGCAGGTCCACGCCCTCGCCGTAGTTGCGCACGTACATGACGCCCTTCTTCAGGAAGCGCGCCTTGAGGTCCTCCGGCAGCGACGCGGTCACCCGCCGCTCCGGCGCCAGCGGCGTGGCGCCGCCCACGCGCGAGGGCACGTCGCAGTAGAACCACAGCCGGCCGGGCCAGTGGTGCGAGTAGGACATCTCGTGGTGCAGCGGGATGGACTGGTCCGCCGCCATCTCCGTGGAGGTGTAGACGTTGGGGGCCACCTGCGTGCGCGGCGCCGCGCGCTCCATGTAGTCCAGCAGCGGGTCGCCCAGCGCGCCCAGGAAGCCGCGGAACGCCAGGGCGTCCGGCACGTGGAAGCCGCGGAAGAGCAGCGCCCCCACCTCCAGCAGCTTCGCGTCGATCCACGCGCGGTGGTTCTCGGCCCAGGCCGCCAGGTCCACGCCCTCCATCGCGGGCTCCACCAGCAGGGGGAAGCCCTCCAGTCCGGGCAGCGAGCCCTCCTTCACCAGCGCGTCGGAGGACACCTTCACGGGGGCACGGCGGCGCGAGCCGAGGCCGGCCGCGATGTCGGTCTTGTGGGTCATGGGCTCTTTCGGATGCGGTGACGGGGCGGTCAGTCCGGCAGCGGCCCCTCGAAGACGACGTCCGCCCAGCGGCGCGGGTCGGCCATGGCGACCACCACCTTGCGCTCGCCCTTGAAGGGCTGGCGGCCGTGGGCCATCAACAGGTTGTCCAGCAGCAGCACGTCCCCCGCCTGCCAGGGCACCGCGACGCGGCCGTCCCGGTACGCGGCGCGCAGCCGCTCCAGCACCTCCGGTTCGATGGGGGCCCCGTCGCCGTAGAACGTGTTGTTGGGCAGCGCGTCCTCGGCGTAGAGCGCGCGCAGCTGGGTGGTGACGTCCTCGGGCAGCGTGCTCACGTGGAAGAACGTCGCGTGGTTGAACCACACCAGCTCCCCCGTGGTGGGGTGCCGCGCCACGCAGGGGCGCCGCTGGCTGGTGCGCAGCCGGCCCTGGCCCAGCCACTGGAAGTCGATCTCACTGCCACGGCAGTAGCGCTCCACCTCCGCCGGGTCCTGCGTCTGGAAGGCCTCCTGCCAGGACAGCCCCAGGCCGTCGCCGAAGTTGCGCACGTAGCGGTAGCCCCGCGTCACGAAGCGCTGCACCAGCTCGCGCGGCAGCTCGCGCAGGATGCGGCGCGTGCTGGTGATGGGCGTGGCGCCGGCCACGGTGGGCGCCGTCACGCAGTGGAAGTAGATCCGCTGGGGGAACGTCAGGTTGTAGGACTGCTCCGTGTGCGGGAAGATCTCCTGGTCCGACGGGTGCGACGTCGACGTGTAGACCTGATCCTTCACGACCTCGCGCGGGGACGAGCGCTCCGTGTACGTCAGCGGCTCGCCGCACGTCGCGCGCACGAAGTCCGCGAAGCCGTCCACGCCCTCCATGCGGAAGCCGCGCAGCATCAGGCCGCCCACGCGCGCCAGCTCCGCCTCCACCCAGTCGCGGTGCTCCCGGGCCCACGTCACCAGGTCCAGCCCCTCCACGCGGGGCTCCACGATGAGCGGGCAGTCCTCGCCCTCGGGCAGGCGCGTGGTCACCAGCTCCGCGCGCGACAGCTTGACGGGGCTGCGCGAGCGCGCCCCCAATCCGGAGAGTGCGTTCTTCATGGCGTCTGGCGTCCTGAGGCGTTGGGGGGAGGGGCGCCGCCGTCCGAGCCGGGGTCGCGGCGGCGGCGGGGGCCCAGCCGGTCCAGCGCGCCCCGCATGCCCGTGTCCCCGGGCGCGGCCCCGCCCAGCGACGACGGGCGCGCTTCGGGCCGGGCGAGCGTCGCGTCCAGCCACTCCACGAAGCGGCGGTGCAGCCGCTCCACGCTGGCCCGCTCGAACAGGCGCGTCGCGTACGTCCAGTGGCAGCGCAGGCCCTCGGGCGTCTCCGACACCCACAGCGTGAGGTCCAGCCGGGACAGCCCCGTGTCGAACGCCAGCGGCTGCACCTCCAGGCCGGGCAGCAGGATGCGCTCGCGGGGCTGGTTCTGGGTGCCGAAGGCGGCGCGGAACAGCGGCGCGCGGCCCCGGGCCAGCTGCTCGTAGGGCAGCTCCGCGTGCGCGGCGGCGCCCAGCGCGCGCTCCCGCACCCGCCGCAGCAGGTCCTGGAAGGGCGGGTCGCCGCCCAGCGGCAGGCGCAGCACCAGCATGTTGATGAAGTTGCCAATGAGCCGCTCGCAGCCCGGGGCGCCGCGCCCCAGGTCCGCCACGCCCACCGCGCCGTCCTCCTGGCCGGTGCCGCGCGCCAGGAGCAGCTGGAACACCGTGAGCATCCACATGAACGGCGTCACGCCGTGCTTCGCGCACCCTTCGCGCAGGCGCGCGGCGAGCTCGGGCGCGAGCAGCGTGTCCAGGCTGCCGCCCAGGCCGTCCGGGGGCGTCGCCGGGTCATGGTCCGTGGGCAGCCGCGGCGTGTCGGTGAGCCCCGCCACCTCCCCCCGCCACCAGCCCAGCAGCGACTCCAGGTGCTCGCCCGTCAGCCGCTGGCGCTGCCACACCGCGAAGTCCGCGTACTGGTAGGGCAGGGCGGGCAGCTCGGGCGCCGTCCCCGCCTGGCGCGCCGCGTAGAGGGCGGCGAGCTCCTGGACGAGCAGCCGCATGGACCAGCCATCCGCCACCAGGTGGTGCACGGTGAAGAGCAGGACGTGGCGCGCGTCCTCCACCTGGAGCAGCCGGGCGCGCAGCAGCGGGCCCTGCTGGAGCGCGAACGGGGCGCGGGCCTCCGCGAGCGCCGCCTCCCGCACGCGGGCCTCGCGCGCCTCGGGGGCCAGGCCCCGCAGGTCCTCCACGGGGAGGGGGAGCGCGGCGGCGGGCAGGACGTGCTGCACCGGCCGGCCGTCCACCTCCGGGAAGCAGGTGCGCAGGGCCTCGTGACGCTGGAGGATCTCCCGCAGGGCCTCCTCCAGCCAAACCACCTGGAGCGCGCCCTTCAGCTCCAGCGCCACGGGGATGAGGTAGCCGCCGCCGCTCGAATCCAGTCGCGAGGCGAGCCACATCTCCTCCTGGGCGAACGACAGCGGCAGGACCCCCTCACGCCCGACGGGCTGGGGGCGCGACGCCGCGACCGGCGCCACGTCGAGTGAGCGTCGACAGCGCCGGGTCAGCTCCGCGAACGACAGACCTCCCAGCAGCTCCGGCAGGGGGATGCTCAGGCCCAGGGCCTGCTCGATGTCCGCCCGCAGCTCCACGGACGACAGCGAGTCCAGCCCCAGCTGCACCAGCGGCGCCTCCGCGTCCATCCGGGCGGCCGGGATGCGCAGCGCCGCCGCGGCGCGGGACCTGAGCCACGCCTCGACCCGGGCCTCGCGCTCCGCGGGCTCCAGCGCCCGCAGCGCGTCCAGCGCGGGCAGCGGCCCGGACTCCGTGGCGGCCTCCTGGGCGGCGCGCGCGTCGCGGGCCAGCACCTGGAGTTCGTCCGAGCGCCACGCGTCCCGGGTCGCGCGGCGCTGCACCTTGCCGCTGGAGGTCTTCGGCAGGCTGCCGGGGGCGATGAAGACCACCTCGTCCAACTGGATGCCGTGCTCGCGCGTCACCGCCTCGCGCACGCGCCGGGCGCAGGCCTCCGCCTCGAACGCCTTGCGCGGGTCCACCTCCTGCACCAGCACCAGCCGCTCGCCCTCCGGCGCCTGCGCGCTGAACGCGGCGGAGCACCCGGGCCGCAGCGCGGGGTGGCTCGCCACGGCGGTGCGCTCCAGGTCGTGCGGGTGGTGCTTGCGCCCGCGGACGATGATGAGGTCCTTGAGCCGGCCGCTGACGAACAGCTCGCCGCCGTGCAGGAAGCCCAGGTCCCCGGTGCGCAGGTAGGGGCCGGCCGCGGCGGCGTCCGCGCGGCGCGCCGCGAAGGACTCCGCCGTCTCCTCCGGCCGGTTCCAGTACCCGCGCGCCACCGACGGGCCCCGCAGCCAGATTTCGCCCACCCGCCCGTCCGCCAGGGGCTGGCGCGTCGCCGGGTCCACGATGAGCAGCTCCTGGTCCGGCAGGCTCGCGCCGCACCCCACCAGCGGCGGGGCCTCCGGCGCGGGCCGGGCCTCGCCGTCCGCCAGGGCCTCCTTCTCGAAGGCGCGCACGACCGGCACGGCGGTGGCCTTGCCGGAGGCGATGAGCGTCGCCTCCGCGAGCCCGTAGCAGGGATACATCGCCTCGGGGCGGAAGCCGGCCGGCGCGAAGGTCCGCTGGAAGCGCTCGAGCGTGGCGGGGTTCAGGGGCTCCGCGCCGTTGAAGGCCAGGCGCCACGAGGACAGGTCCAGCTCAGCGACCTGCTCGGCGGTGGCCTTGCGCGCGCACAGCTCGAAGGCGAAGTTGGGCCCGCCGCTGGTGGTGGCCCGGTAGCGCGACACCGCCTCCAGCCAGCGCAGGGGGCGGGCCAGGAAGTCGAGCGGCGACATCAGCACCACCGGGAAGCCCACGTAGAGCGGCTGGAGGATGCCGCCGATGAGTCCCATGTCATGGTACGGCGGCAGCCAGATGACCCCCACGCTGTCCGGGCCGTGCTGGAAGCAGCGCTGGATGGCCGCGGAGTTGTGCAGCAGGTTGTCGTGCGTCAGCACCACGCCGCGCGGCGCGCCGGTGGAGCCGGACGTGTACTGCAGGAATGCGACGGTGTCCCCGCTGACGCCCGGGTCCCTCCAGGCGTCCGCGTGGCCCGGGGTGACGTCCTCCAGCGCCAGCCACGTCGCCCGCGCGAGCATGTCCGCCTGCCCGAACAGCTCCTGCGCCATGTCGCGGATGAAGGCGGGCGCGAGCACGAAGCGCACCTGGGCGTCCGCGGTCAGCGCCTCCAGCCGGGGCAGCGTGCGCGCCAGCCGCATCGGATCCGGAGGGTAGGCGGGCACGGCGACCGCCCCCGCCTGCAGGCATCCCAGGAACGCGGCCACGTAGTCCAAGCCGGGTGGAAACAACAGGAGGACGCGCTCGCCCCGCGCACCGGCTTCGCGCAGCAGTCCTCCGATTTCCCGTGAACGCCGCAGCACCTCCGCGTTCGTCAGGCGCCCGGCCTCGTCCTCTCCAGAGTCAAGGAAGGTGAACGCCGTCGCGTGAGGGGCCGTCTCGACGCGATCTGTCAGAATATCAAGTAAGTTCATGCAGGCAGGCTAATGTAACCAACCTGTAAAATCGGTTCTTCACCTGACGTCAAGGGGGGGACGTAAAACGAAGAATTCATCATGACCCCCTTGAAGGAATGCGCGCCGTGAACCTGCTCCTCCTGTTGCTGCGCGGGTCGCGCGCCACCGTGGTCCTGGCTGTCTGTTTCGGGCTGCTGACGGGCTTGTCGAGCGCGGGGCTCATCGCGCACATCAACACCGCGCTCGCCCAGGGGGGCACGCACGTCGCGCGGGAGACGATCCTCGGCTTCGCCGCCCTGGGCATCCTCATGTTGGGCTCCCGCATCAGCTCCCAGTTGCTGATCATGCGGCTGCACACGGACACCACGTTCGTGCTGCGAGAGCAGCTCAGCCGGCGGATTCTCACGACGCCCCTGCGCCGGTTGGAGGAGCTGGGCATCCCGCGACTTCTGGCCACGCTGGTGGATGACGTCCAGGCCGTGACCCAGGGCCTGCTCTGCGTGCCACCGCTGTTGATCAACGCCGGCATCGTCGTGGGTGTCATGGTGTACCTGGCGGTGATGTCGCCGCTGGTCTTCGCGGCGCTGGTCGTCTTCTCGCTGCTCGGCGTGGCCAGCTACCTGATGCCCCAGAGGCGAATCATGGGGCTGCTGCGACAGTCCCGGAAGACGACGGACCGGTTCTTCGGCGATCTGCGGTCGCTCACCCATGGATTGAAGGAGCTGAAGCTCAACGGCGGGCGGCGCAGGGCCTTTCTCACCGAGGACCTCCTCCCCACCGCGAATCAGCTGAAGGCGTTCCAGCGGCGCAGGTCCACGCTCAACATCCTGGTGACGAGCTGGGGGATGAGCCTGTTCTTCTTCTTCATCGGGCTCCTCCTGTTCGCGCTGCCGGGCATCGCCCCCGTGTCCCCGTCCACCCTGATGGCCTACACGCTGGCGGTCCTCTACCTTCAGCAGCCGCTGGACTCATCCATGGTGATTCTCCCCATGCTGAGCGCGGGCGTGGTGGCGCTGAAGCATATCGAGACGTTGGACCTGCAAGGCTCGGACGGTGAGCCTGTACCGCCGGCGGCTGGGGCACCCCTCCCCGCACCGTCGCGCATCGAGCTGGTGGACGTCACGCATGTCTACCGCCGCGAAGGAGAGGACACGCCCTTCACCCTGGGCCCTATCGGCCTGACGTTCCGCGCGGGGGAGATTTCCTTCGTGGTGGGCGGCAACGGCAGCGGCAAGACGACGCTGGCCAAGCTGATCACGGGCCTCTACGCGCCAGAGTCCGGGGAGATCCGCGTCGACGGCCAGGTTGTGACGGCGGCCGGCCAGGAGCGCTACCGCGAGCTCTTCTCGACGGTGTTCGCGGACTTCCACCTTTTCGACCGGCTGATGGGCCTGGCCGAGGGTGCCCATGCGGCCCGCGCGCGGACCTACCTGCGACGGTTGCAACTGGAACACAAGGTTCGCATCGACGAGAAGGGGGCGCTCTCCACCACCGAGCTGTCCACGGGCCAGCGCAAACGACTGGCGCTGCTCGCCGCATACCTGGAGGACCGTCCCGTGTATCTCTTCGACGAGTGGGCGGCGGATCAGGACCCGCTGTTCAAGGAGATCTTCTACCGGGAACTCCTGCCGGACCTGAAGGCGGCCGGCAAGACGGTGGTGGTCATCAGCCACGACGACCGGTACTTCGACGTGGCGGACCGGCTGGTCAGGCTGGAGTCGGGCGCGATCCTGCCGGAAGCCGCCCCTCGAGTCGTTCCTGCGTGAGCGGGTATTGGTGACGCAGGGTTCAATCCCTCGCGGAACGTGAGCCCGGGACGGGCAGGTTGTCCGTCCCGCGGTACGTGGCCACCACGGAGTACTTCGTGTCCTGCGTGTGGTTCCGGCTCGCCGCGTGGAACAGCCGCGCGTGGAAGAGCAGCACGTCTCCGGGGGACAGCCTCACGTACTGCGCACCCGCGATGAGCGACGCGTTCTCCGGCAGCTCCGGCCGCAGGAACAGCTTCGCGTCGTAGCGCTCCGGGGCGAACTGCATGCGGTGCGTGCCGGGCAATACCTTGAGACCGCCGTTCTCCGGCGTCTCCGCGCCCAGCGCCAACCACGTGGAGATCAGCTCCGGCCGCGTGAAGGCCCAATACCTCACGTCCTGGTGCCAGCCCGTGTCCGACGAGAAGCGCGGCTGCTTCGTCATCACGCAGTTGTGATGCGCCCGCGCCTGCACCACCGGCCCCTCCAGCAGCTGCCCCAGCGCCTCCACCATCCGCGCGTCGTCGAACCACGCCGCGAACAGGGCAGAGCGCCCATGGGCCTTCAACAACCGCCGCACCGTCCGGCCGCCCTCGGCTTCGATGCTGGCCGGTGAGCCCGGATAGGCCACGTCGGCCTCGTACTCCACCGGACCGTCACCGGACGCGAGCTGCTCCAGGATGACGGTCCGCATCCGCTCGCACGTCCCACTGTCCACGAAGGACGGCAGGACGAGATACCCCTCGGCGGCGAAGCGCTGGCACTGCTCGGGACTCAGGACGGACATGGCGCCCGCTTCTTAATGGCGGCGCCCGCCGTGTGCACCTGTCGCGATGCCTCAGCCCAAGAGCCGCGAATCATCCAGGTCGATCTCATCCTGGATGAGGTCCACGCCGTGCTGCCGGAACCGGCGCGCGGCGGCGCGGCTGCGCGGACCGTGACCGTGCTCCAGGCACCACTGCGCGTGCTCGCTCAGGAGCGCCAGCTCCAGCGTGCGCCCCAGCGTCAGGGAGAAGCGCCGCGCCCCGGCCTCCATCGTGGTGGGGTTCGCCATCGCGCCGGACACCCAGGCCCGCGCGTGCTCCAGGGCGTCGTGCGCCGTCTGAACGCACGGCCGCAGGCCCGCGTCCGTCACCTTCGACAGCCGGCCCTCCACCTCATGGAAGAACGCCTCCAGCGTGCCTTCCTTCGCCAGCGCGCGCAGCGAGTCCAGCGACAGCACGTTCGTCGTGCCCTCCCAGATGGACAGCACCTGCGCGTCCGCCTGGATGCGTGGCAAACCCGTGTCCTCCACGTAGCCCGCGCCGCCGAAGGACTCCGTCACCTCCGACGTGACGTGCACCACCTGCCGGCCCGTCGTCAGCTTCGCCAGCGGCGTCACCAGCCGCTGCAACAGCAGCTCCTGCTCCGTCGCCGTGCGCGTCTCCAGCTTGCCCAGGAGCTCCACGCCGCGGAACGCGAGCAGGAAGCCCGCCTGGAACTCCGCCTCCAGCCCCGCCAGCGTGTCCACGTGCAGCGGCTTCTCCGACAGCGGCGCGCCGAACTGCACCCGGCGCTTCGCATAATCGTGCGCCAGCGCCAGGGCCCGGCGCATGGCCCACGTCGCGCCCATCGCGTTCCAGGTGCGCGTCACGTTCAGCATCATCGCCATGTTGCGGATGCCGTCCGTCAGCCCCGCCACCGGCGTCGCCAGCGTCCCGTCCAGCGTCAGCTCCGCCGTGGGCACCTTCTTCGTGCCGAACTTGTCCTTCAGGCGGTTGATCTGGATGCCATTGAGCCGGCCCTGCGCGTCCCGCGTCTCCACGAAGAAGAGCGCCAGGCCCTTGCCGCCGGGGCCGTTGCCCGTGGGCCGCGCCAGCGTCAGCGCCATCTGCGCCGTCGTCGCGGACGTGAACCACTTCGTGCCGTGCAGCCGCCAGCCCTCCGGGGACTGCCGCGCCTCCGTCAGCGTGAGCCCCACGTCCGAGCCGCCCGTGCGCTCCGTCATCCACTGGCCGGACGTCCAGAACGTCGCCGGATCGCGCGACGTCAGGTGGGGCAGGGCGTGATCGATGAGGGCCTTGTTCCCCAGCGACAGCAGCGACCGCGCCGCGCCGTCCGTCATCGCCAGCGGACACGAGTAGACGTCCAGCGACGGCTGCACCAGGTAGTTCAGCGCGAATTGGTGCACGCGGCTGAGCGCGCCGCTCTTCTGCTCGTAGGCCACCGCGACCAGGCCCTTCCTCGCCGTCAGCGCCTCCGCCTCCTTCCAGAGCGGCGTCACCTCGATGTGGTCGATGCGCTTGCCCCACGGGTCCCACTGCGTGAGGACGGGCTCGTTCAGCCGGTCGCGCTGCTGGAACTCGTAGAAGTACTTGCCTCCCAGCTCTCCCAGCTCCCGGAAGTCATCCTGGAGCGAGCGGAACAAATCGTTCGGAAGGGTGCGAGCGAGGTAGCCCTGCAGGAACGCGTCGTCGTCGTACTGGTTGCCAAGAACCGGGGGCGCCTGGAAGAAGCTCATGCCCCGAAGTTAACACCGCTGACACGACGGTGGGGTAGAGTGACCTCCCCCCCCGACGGAGCCGTGATGACCGACTTCTCCCGCAGGCCCCCACCTGGCCCAGGTCCGTCTTCCTTCGACGCCGAGCAGGATCCCAATCGCAGCATCACCCCCCTGGAGACGCCCGCCGCCGCGGCGAGCCCCATCCTGGCCACGCCTCCCCGCCCGCGCTCGCCCACCATGGCCGGAGTGCCCCTGGGCGGAGACAAGCCGCCGGAGCCCACCCGCTCAAGGCCCGCGCAGTCCGCGCCGCTGCCCTCCGTCATCTTCGACCCGATGCCGCGCCCCCGCGTGCCGCCCGCGCAGGCCTCGGGCGTGGCCCCGCCGGGAGCGCCGCCGCCCTTCCACGAAGAGATGCTGGACGTGCAGACGGAGCGGCGCACCGCGCCCCCCGGTCCTCCGCCCGCGCCGCAGGACCCCGACCGCCGCGCGAGCCCCGGCCCGGAGCGTCGCGGTCCGGACGCCGAACGCAGGGGACCTCCTCCGGCGGAGGCCGACCGCCGGGGCCCGGCTGGCCCCGCCGGCGCCGACCGTCGCGCCGCGTCCTCGGCGCCCCCGCAGGGCTACGTGGGCCCGGAGCGGCGTGGCTTCCGGCGCGGTGAGGCGTCGGACGCGCCGGTGACGAACCGCTTCTGGCCCGCGCAGCCGAAGTCGCTCCAGGAGGCCGGCCTCAACACCACGTTCGTGGAGGAGCTGGTCCTCAAGGCCATCTTCTTCGCGGGCGAGATGCGCGGCATGGACGTGGCCACGCGCCTGCAACTGCCCACCGCGCTGGTGGACGAGGTCATCGAGGGCCTGCGCCGGCAGAAGTACATCGACATCCGGGGCGGTGGCGGATCCGGCGTGGGCCGCTCCACGATGATCTACCAGCTCACGACCTTCGTGACGGACGTGCTGCGGCAGATATTGGACCGCAACCGCTACAACGGCCCCGCGCCCGTGCCGTTCAACGAGTGGGTCGCCGCCGTGAAGCAGCAGACCGTGCGCGGCAATCGCATCACCCGCCAGCGCATGGAGGACAAGTTCGGCGACCTGATCATCCGCGACTACATCTTCGACGGCATCGGTCCGGCGATGAACTCCGGGCGCGCCATCTTCTTCTACGGCCCTCCGGGCAACGGCAAGACGGCCATCTGCCAGGGCATGGTCAACTGCTACGACGGGGACATCTTCGTCCCGCACGCGCTGCTCATCGACGACTTCGTGGTGAAGATGTTCGACGCGAACATCCACCGCGCCGTGGAGGACGAGCCCGGCATGCCGTCGTATGACCGCCGCTGGGTGCGCTGCCGCCGGCCGCTGGTGGTGGTGGGCGGTGAGCTCACGCTGGAGATGCTCGACCTCGTCTACACCCCGGAGGTGAAGTACTACGAGGCGCCGTTCCAGATGAAGGCGTCCAACGGGATGCTCCTCATCGACGACTTCGGCCGGCAGAAGGTGTCCCCCAAGGACCTGCTCAACCGGTGGATCGTCCCGCTGGAGAGCGACGTGGACATCCTCACGCTCCACACGGGCAAGAAGATCCAGGTGCCCTTCGACGTGTTCGCCGCGTTCTCCACCAACCTGGATCCCAGCGACCTCGTGGACGACGCGTTCCTGCGCCGCGTCCGCTACAAGCTGGAGGTGCAGCGCCCGGACGAAGAGCAGTTCCACGAGATCTTCCAGATGATGTGCAAGAAGCGCGGCGTGCCCTACGACGCACGCGCCGTGGACTACCTCATCGACGAGCACTACCGCCCGCTGCACCGGCCCTTCGCCGCGTGCCAGCCTCGCGACCTGTTGGATCAGGTCATCGACATGGCGAACTACCAGGGCCAGACGCCGCGCCTGGACCCGGCGCTGCTGGACGCCGCCGTGCGCAGCTACTTCGTGCGCTTCGACAAGCCCGAGGGCTCCGCGCCCACCGCCGCGTCCGCCTCCCGCTGAAGCGGCTGGGGGCCGTCCCCCGCGAACGGCCCCCACGGCGACGGCTGGAGCCACGTGCGCACCGTCTCCACGGGCACGTTGGCCAGCACGTCGACGATGGACAGCCCCGTCACGAAGCGCCCCTCGCGGCCCTGCGCGTAGTCCGGATGGCGGAAGCGCTGCCACAGGAGGCGCACGTCCACCGCGCGGAAGCGCTCGGGCTTCAGGTACACCGTGGAGCCCGTCCCCGAGTAGTACGTGTGCGCGCCCGTCTGCAGGCAGTACTCCACCAGCCGCTGCGTCTTGTCCTCGCCCCGGCGCTCCAGCGTGGAGGACAGCACCAGGTTCGGCGTGAGGCCCAGCGGCGCGTAGAAGAGCGCCATGCTGGACAGCAGCACGCGCGACAGCGACCCCGGACCGGACTCGCGCGCGGCGTCGTCGTAGAAGGGCTCCAGCAGCGGCAGCACCTGCGCGCGGAAGTGGGGCCGGCCTCCGTAGAGCGTCACCAGCGCGTTGAGGTGCTTGCGCGCCCAGGGCTGGCTTGCGTCCACCGCCAGGTCGCGGATGCGCGTGTCGCGGTGCGGATCCTCCAGCGGGATGGACAGCCACTGGAAGCCGGGCTCGGACGGAGGCGGCGTGGGCACGCCGTGGGGCAGGGCGACGCGCGTGCGGCGCTGCCAGCCGCGCCTCAGCCACTGCACGTCGTCCAGCACCACCAGCGTGCCGGCGCGCGCCACCTGCTCGTAGAAGTCCACCCACGGCAGGTAGTGGGGCTGCTCGGCGACGAGGACTCCAGGGTGTCCGGACACGCTCCGGATGATAGGGCCTTTCAGCCGCCGCGCACCGGGTGGCGGAACACCGGCGGGAAGACGCGCGGGGCCTTCTTCTTGCGCACGCAGGTGGTGTCCGCGCTCATGAAGCAGGCGGAGAACGCGCGCCGCCGCTGTCCGGGCCGGCCGCGCCCGGAGCGGTGCCAGACGTGGTTGTGCACCAGCAGCGCCTCCCCGGCCCGCACCGGCAGGGGCACCACGTGCGCTTCCGCGTCCGCCTCGGTCACGCGGTCTGGAGGAATCACGCCGCCCAGCGCCGTCACCAGCCCCGCGCGGTGACTGCCGGGGATGACCTCCAGACAGCCGCCGCCTTCCGGCGCGTCGTCCAGCGCGGTCCAGATTTGAAGGTCCGGCTCACGCGTGAGGCCCCACAGCTTTCCGCCGTCCTGGTGGAAGGGCAGGTTGCTGCCGCCCGCGGGGCCCTTGTGGAAGAGGATGGCGCGGTACAGGACGATGTCGCCGGGGATGCGCGCGCGGGCGATCCGCTCGAACAGCGGGTTCTCCAGCCACGCGAGGAAGCGCGGATCCTTCTCCAGCTTCTCCAGCTTGCGGTACTCCAGGGACGGGCCCTGCCAGCCCAGCCCCAGCGGCGCGTCCTCGTAGCGGCCGGTGGTGGCGTCCGGCTGGAAGAACATCCCCGGGTACACCACGCGGCCGAGCATCAGGTCGTCCGCCCGCTCGCGCAGGGCTTCCACGCCCGCGTCGTCCAGCACGCGGCCCAGGCGCGCGAAGCCGTGCGCCTCGTAGTGGGCGAGCACGGCCGCGACATCCAATCCTTCCGCCTCAACGCTGAGCATCCGCCGCACCATTGCCGCAAGGCCCGTGCGCGTCCAGCCCGGTCGCGCGAGCAGGGGAGGGCGCCCTCGTGGGACGGTCCCTCCGCCCTTGCACCCGCGCCTGCCCGGTCGCATGGTGGGCATGGGATGCCCTACCGTCGCGCCACGCACCACGTCTCCGCCCCGGATGGCACCCGGGTGGCGGTCCACACCCACAGCTCGGGCATGCCGGAGCAGGGACGCGACGCGCTGCTCGCGGACCGCCCCACGGTGCTGCTGACCAACGGCATCGGCACGTCGGAGAACTTCTGGCGTCACATCGTCGCGGACCTGGAGCAGGACCACCGCGTGGTGCACTGGGACTACCGCGGCCACGGCATGAGCGACGAGTCGCGCGACAACGACTACCGCGTGCAGGTGCACGTGGACGACCTGGAGCGCGTCACCGAGGCCGCCATGGCGCGCGGCGACGGCCGGCCGCCGCACCACATCGCGTTCTCCATGGGCGTGCGCATCCTGCTGGAGCTGTACCGCCGGCGCCCGGACCTGGTGCCGTCCATGACGCTCGTCGCGGGGACGCCGGGCGTGCCGGGCTCGGCGAACCCGCGCTGGGGATCCCGCGTCGCGCTGGGCGCCGTCAAGAGCGCCCTGGCCGCCAGCACGCCATGGGTGCCGGTGGTGGCTCCCGCGGTGAAGGCCTTCATCGCCAGCCCGCTGGCGGATCCATTCGCCCGCGCGGTGGGAGCGCTGCGGCCCCGGGCCCCGAAAGAGGACATCGCCGAGTTCCTGGACGCGCTCTACCACATGAGCGCGCAGGCCTATTGGCGCACCCTGCGCGGCCTCACGGAGGGCCACGCCTGGGACGTCCTCCCGTCCATCCGGGTGCCCGTGCTGATCATCGCCGCGAGCGACGACGTCCTCGTGCCCCTGTCGGAGGTGCAGCGGCTGCACCGCGCGCTGCCCCAGGCCGGCTGGCTCCAGGTGGACGACGCCGGCCACGCGGGCCTCCTGGAAGCCGGGACGGAGATCGCCCAGGCGGTCCGAGGCTTCCTGGACGCGCATGGATTGGAGGTTTCGACCTCCGCGCAAACCCCCGTGACTCCAGGCTGAATCCGCGGCGGCGCCCGTGACCCATCCGGCCTGCCGGGTTCTGAGAATCCGGTGACCTGGAAGGTCACGAAGCGGGCCCGGAAGTCACCGGGCCTGGTTTGCGTCCACCTGTAATTTTGTGGTTTGTGAGGAGGCTCAGTACTCAACACGGAGTCTCCATGTCCTGGTCTTCCCGGCACCTGCTGGTCCCATTGTCAGCGGTGCTGTTGGTGTTGTCGGCGTGCGGTGGCGATGACGACAAGAACCCTGTCTGCGGCAACGGCATCATCGAGAGCGGCGAAGCGTGCGACGACGGCAACCGCACGGAAGGCGACCGCTGCAACAACAGCTGCCAGGTGACGACGCCCACGGTCGACGCGGGCACTGACGCTGGCAGCGACACGGACGCGGGGACGAACACCGACGCGGGCACGGGCACCGACGCGGGCACCGACGACGCGGGCACGGGCACCGACGCGGGCACGGGCACCGACGCGGGCACGGGCACCGACGCGGGTACGGAGACGGATGCGGGCACGAGCACCGACGCCGGCACGGGCACCGACGCGGGTACGGAGACGGACGCGGGCACGAGCCCCGACGCGGGCACGGGCACCGACGCGGGTACGGAGACGGACGCGGGCACGAGCACCGACGCGGGCACGGATGCCGGTACGGAGACGGATGGCGGCGCCATCGACGCGGGCCCTGCTCCGGACGCGGGCACGGGCACGGATGCCGGCACGGAGACGGACGCGGGCACGAGCACCGACGCGGGCACCACGGTGACGCTGAGCGCGCTGGAGCCGGCCGCGGTCTTCGCGCGCACGGGCACCACGGGTGAGACGATCCCGGAGACGCTCGAGGTCACGCTGAGCGCCGAGGCCACCACGGACGTGGTGGTCCAGGTCGCTTCGTCCAGCCCCTCGGTGGTCGTGGCGAACAACGGCCAGGTGACGGTGCCGGCGGGTACGCGCTCGGCGGCGGTCATCGTGACGGCGGATGAGGCGGCGGGCTCCACCAAGGCGACGCTGACGGCGACGCTGGGTTCCGACTCCCGCACCGCCACGGTGCGCGTGCTCGGTGCGACCGAGGCGGCGTCGCTGGCGTACCTGTCGCCGGAGACGGTGTCCCTGGCCTCCGGTGAGACGGCCAACGTCACCGTGACGCTCGACATCCCGGCCGCGGCGGCCACGTCCATCGCGCTGTCCACGACGGGCAACGTGGGCTCCGTGCCGGCCACCGTGACGGTGCCGGCCAACGAGATCTCCGCGAAGTTCATCTTCACCGCCGGCGCGTCCGGTTCGACGGGCACCATCGTGGCCACGCTCAACAACCAGTCCGTGTCCGCCCAGGCGAAGGTCAACGCCGCCCCGACGACGAACCACATCGTCATCAGCGAGGTCGCCGCCGCGGGTCCCGCCAGCGGCGGCACGGGCGACAACGACGAGTTCATCGAGCTCTACAACCCGACGAACGCCGAGGTGAACATCGGTGGCTGGAAGGTCCAGTACAAGAAGGACAAGGGCGGGACGTACACCAGCACCTTCGTACTGAAGGGAACTGCCCGCATCGCGGCCCATGGCTTCTTCCTCATCGCCCGGGACACCTTCCAGGGCCCCGGGACGCCCGATGAGAAGTGGGGCACGGCCCTCACCATGGGCGCTGGGGGCGGGCATGTCCGCATCGGCCCCAACAGCCTCACGGACGCGCTCGCGGATCCCAACGTCGTGGACAAGCTGGGCTGGGGCTCGGGTGACGACGGCGAAGGCGGAGTCATCAAGGCCACGCCTTCCAAGGCCGGCAGCTTCGAGCGCAAGGCCAACGCCGCCTCGTCCGCCGCGACCATGGAGGGCACGGGCGTGGACGCGAAGAAGGGCAACAGCGAGGACACCAACGTGAACGGCGCGGACTTCGTCACCCGCACCACGCGCGACCCGCAGACGCGGGCGAGCGGCGTCACCGAGGTGCCGTGACGCACTGAGCAGCGACCGGCCCCCACCGTCCCTCCAGGAACGGTGGGGGCTGGAAATACCCGCGCGCTTTCGCCATAAGCGGGGGCGTGCGAGTCGTCTCCTGGAACGTCAACGGTCTGCGCTCCATCCACCGCAAGGGCTTCCTCCCGTGGCTGTCCAAGGCCCGGGCGGACATCGTGGGGCTGCAGGAGGTGCGCGCCCGCGTGGAGCAGCTCCCCGCGGAGGTCCGCGCCCCCCGCCGGTGGAAGACCCACTTCGTGGCCGCCGAGCGCCCCGGCTACAGCGGCGTGGGCCTCTTCAGCCGCCATGAGCCCGAAGAGCTGACCACCACCCTGGACGCCCCGGAGATGGACGCGGAGGGCCGCCTCCAGTTCGCCCGCTTCGGCAAGCTCACCGTCGTCAACGGCTACTTCCCCAACGGCAACGGGAAGGACCGGGACCTCTCCCGCATCCCCTTCAAGCTGGACTTCTACCGCCGCCTCTTCGCGCGCCTGGAGAAGCCCCTGCGCGACAACCAGCGCGTGCTGGTGATGGGCGACTTCAACACCGCCCACCAGGACATCGACCTGGCGCGCCCGCGCGAGAACCGCGAGACCAGCGGCTTCCGCCCGGAGGAGCGCGAGGAGTTCGACCGGTGGATCCGCGCCGGCTGGGTGGACACCTTCCGCCACTTCAACCCCAAGGGCGGCCACTACTCCTGGTGGAGCCAGCGCGCCGGCGTGCGCGAGAAGAACATCGGCTGGCGCATCGACTACGTGCTGGCCACCCCCGCGGCGCTCGGCTTCGTGACGAAGGCCGCCGTGCATCCGGATGTCCACGGGTCAGATCACTGCCCCGTGAGCGTGGACCTGGACCCATTGGTCCTCACCTGAACCCCCTCATGCCCAAGGCACACTCCTCATGAACGCACTGCTCTCCATCTGGACCTGGGTCGAGGTGAGCCTCGTGGCCCTGGTGGGCTTCTTCGTCCAGCTCACCCTGCTCATCCTGACGTTCCTGTTCGACAAGCGCCGCTACGTGGTGGGCCGCTGCTTCCGGCTGGTGGGCGTCACCGCCGCGAAGCTCACGCCCTTCTGGCGCTTCGGCGTGCACGGCCCGGTGCCGGACCGCGTGGCGCCCAACACGGTGGTGGTGAGCAACCACGAGTCCAACGCGGACTGCTTCCTCATCTCCTTCCTGCCGTGGGAGATGAAGTGGCTGGGCAAGAGGAGCCTCTTCAAGGTGCCCGTGGTGGGCTGGATGATGGGCATCGCCGGGGACGTCCCGGTGGAGCGCGGCGACCGCGACTCGGCCACCGGCGCCATGGCGCGCTGCAAGGAGTGGATGCAGAAGGGGATGCCGGTGATGATCTTCCCGGAGGGCACGCGCTCCAAGACGGATGAGCTGCTGCCCTTCAAGGACGGCGCCTTCCGGCTCGCCATCGAGATGCAGGCGGACGTGCTGCCCCTCGCCGTGAGCGGCACGCGGCTCGCGCTGCCCAAGCACTCGTGGCGCTTCGCCACGTCGCGCGGGCTGGTGACGGTGGGCACGCCCATCTCCACGAAGGGGATGACGTTGGACGACGTGGAGACGCTCAAGAACCAGGCGCGGGCCCAGATTGAAGCCCTGCGCGCGTCGCTCAAGCCGCTGACGGGGAGCGCGGCCCCCGTCCCGGCGACGGACACCCACGCCGCCCCCTGAGCGGCCGGCGGACCGGGGGCGCGTGCCGTTCACGAACGCACGCACCCCAGATTGTTGAACCCTCCAGGACCGTCTGGACTAAAGGGGTTCCCAGGTCCGTCCCCCACGGTCCGGCTCGGCGCTCGGCGCCCAGGAAGGAAGCGTGTGATGACCGCGGGCGGTCCACGTGAAGAGCAGCGGGTTGCCACGGGCATTCCGGGTCTGGACACCGTCCTGTGCGGCGGCCTGCGCAAGGGCCGCATGTACATGGTCCTGGGGCTGCCAGGGGCGGGCAAGACCATCCTCGCCAACCAGGTCTGCTTCCATCAGGCGGCCCAGGGCCACCGGGTCCTCTACCTCACGCTCCTGGCCGAGTCGCACACGGAGCTGGTGAGCAACCTGCAATCGCTGTCGTTCTTCGACCCGGCCTGCGTGCCGGAGAAGATCAGCTACCTGAGCGCCTTCACCATCCTGGAGCAGGGCGGGCTGGACGCGCTCGCGGACCTGGTGCGCAAGGAGATCAAGGCGCACAAGGCGTCGCTGCTCGTGCTGGACGGGCTGCTGGCGGCGGAGGAGCTGGCGCCGTCGCGGCAGGCGCTCAAGAAGTTCATCCACGGCCTGCAGGTCGTGACGGGGCTCATCGGCTGCACCACCCTCGTGCTCACCACGGGCGGCACCAAGAGCCTGCGCGCGGAGCACACCATGGTGGACGGCCTGCTGCTGCTCCAGCAGCGCTCCTTCGGCGTGCGCACCATGCGGGAGCTGAGCGTGCGCAAGTTCCGGGGCAGCGCCTACAAGCTGGGGCAGCACGGCTTCGAGATCACCAGCGACGGGCTCACCGTCTACCCCCGCCTGGAGTCCATGGTGGACGGCAACCTGGTGCCCGGGGCGGGGAAGCGCGAGCGGGATGCCTTCGGCGTGCCGGGGCTGGACACCATGCTCAAGGGCGGCGTGCCCGCGGGCTCCACCACCATCCTCCTGGGGCCTCCGGGCAGCGGCAAGACGCTGCTGGGGCTGGCCTTCCTCGCGGAGGGCGCCCGCCAGGGAGAGCGCGGCCACTACTTCGCCTTCTACGACGCGCCGGAGCGGATGCTCGCCCAGGCGGCCGGCGTGGGCATGCACATGCAGCCCCTGATGGAGCGCGGGGACCTGGAGGTGAGCTTCCGGCCTCCCACGGAGAACATCCTCGACAAGCTGGGGATGGAGCTCCTGACCATCGTGCGCAGCGGCCGGGTGCGCCGCATCTTCCTGGACGGCTACGAGGCGCTGCGCCGCTCCTCGACGCGCACCGCGCGGGTGGCGCGCTTCCTGGCGGCGCTCGTCAACGAGTGCCGGGTGCAGGAGGTGACGCTGCTCTACACCGTGGAGGCCTCGGCCGCCTTCGGGCCGGAGGTGAAGTTCCCGCTCAAGGGCATCTCCATGGTGGCGGAGAACATCCTGTTCCTGCGCATGGTGGAGCTGCACTCCGGGCTGCGCCGCTTCATCGCGGCGCTGAAGGTGCGCAACAGCGCCTATGATCCCGCCCTGCGCGAGCTGGAGATCACCGGCAAGGGGATCAAGGTCGGGGAGCCCTTCGCGGAAGGGCAGATGTTGATGACGGGCCTGGCGCGGACGCGGTCACCGGAGCCGACCCCGCTGCCGAAGCCGCGCCGCAAGCCGCGCGCGGGCGCCGCGTCCTCCGCCAGGGCCACCCCTTCGAAGCCGCGCCGGAACGTCCGCAAGCGCCGAGGCACGTGACCATGGGTCCCGTCCTCATCGTCGACGACGAGTTCGGCATCGTGGAAGCCGTCCGGGACCTCCTGTCCGACGAGGGCTACCGCACCGTCACCGCCCTCAACGGCCGCGAGGCCCTGGAGCGGATGGCGCAGGAGCGCCCGTCGATGGTGCTGCTCGACTACATGATGCCGGTGCTCAACGGGCCGGGCGTGCTGGAGTCCATGCAGAAGGACCCCGGCCTGCGCGACGTCCCGGTGGTGATGATGAGCGCCAGTCCGCCGGAGTTCTGGCAGCACCTGCCGTGCGCGGCCTTCCTGCCCAAGCCCTTCGACATCGAGCAGCTCCTCGACATGGTCCGCCGCATCGTCGGCGAGCCGCCCCTGACGCACTGAGGGCCGGCTGGGGTCGAGGTAGCGCCTGCCGCTGGCCTTGACAGGCCTTGAGCGTTCACCCTATGTCGCCCTGTTCAAAGGGTGACATTGCTAATCATTGACGCCCTCGAATCCAAAATTTCAACTGGGAAGGCGTCTTGAAAGTACTGTGGCGTGTGAATCCCCTGGCATCCTGGCTCGTCGGGGGAGGGCTGGCAGGCCTCCTTGCATGTAGCGCGGAGCAGGCTCCTGCACCTGTCGCATCGCCAGCGCCCGTTCTGGGTGAGCATCGCACGGCGCTTGCCGAGACCGCCTCGAAGGCGGTGGGTGAAGAATGCAGTGCGAACGGCGCCTCTGAATGCAAGTCCGGCCTTTGCCTGCATTCGGGCACCTCGCCCGATGAAGGCTACTTTTGCAGCCAGAAGTGCATTGCCGCGTCGGAGTGTCCGGCCCAATGGAAGTGCGCCCAGGTCCATCCCGCCACCGAGGCGCGCGTCTGTGTTCCGCCCGTGGACTGGAATCCCTCGTCAATTCCTTCCCGCGACTGAGTTGAATGCCTCGCCAATTCAAAGAAGCCTTCCCGTCGGAGACGGTGATGTCCTTGTCTGTCCGGATGTTGTTGTGTGTCCTGTGCTTGGCATCCTGGGGCGCAGTGGAAGCAGAACCCATGTGCTCCGCGGGGCAAACCACTTCCTGCACCACGGCTGGAGGGTGCGGAGGCTTCAAGTATTGCTCGGCACCTCCCGGAGGTACGGGAGAGTGGGGCGAGTGCATGCCCCACCTGGAGCCTCAAGCCTGCTCGGCGTGTGGAGTAGGCGGAACAGCCACCTGCGTGGATGGGGAGTTCCTGGGGCCCTGTCAGCCCGCCACTGCAAAGGATATCGATATCTGCGGCAACGCCTGCGACGATGATCGCGATGGCGAAATGAATGAAGGATGCGCCGGAAGCTCCACGTTCGATTACTGCGAACGTCAGCCTGGTGGTGCGTACGTTCGGTGGACCTGTGGTTGCGGTGACGGGTTGAACGTCGGCTACTGCCTGGGATCCGGCGACTCGCAAGCCTCCTGTAGCAGCCCTGGCGGATGCCTCAAGGCGCCAATCTTTGGCGTCACCGGCAGCCCCCAGGCCGGAGGTAATTATCAGTGTTGCGTGTCAAGCAAGCCATGCGACACGGAAGGCTACGTTCCGGGGGGATTGCAGTGTGCCTCTTGGGACTCACAGAAGTTCGAATGCACGCCGGGGGCTTCCTGCGACGACAGCAACGCTTGCGGCAACACCTGTGTGGGGGTCAAGCCTCAAATCAACGTGCTGACAGGAGCTCGCACGACCAGTGGTGCCTACTGTGCGGCAGGTCGGGTGTGCAGTGACGCCCAGGGGGGATTTGGCCAAGGCAGCAATGGTGTTTCCGCGAGCGACATCACGTGGCAGTGTGGAACGGTCGGGGACGAACAGGGAACGCGTAAGACCTGTCTTCCGTTCGGAGACACCGGATACAATCCCATTCCTGGCCATACATTGCTGCACCCGCCTCCTGGACGAAACCCGGGCTCTCAACCGGGTGGCGGTGGAGGAAGCAGTGGTGGTGACAATGGTGACTCCGCCACGGACGAGGACATACCCGAGCCTGATGAATGTTCCGAGAACAAGACCCAGGTGGCAAGTGCTGGCGTGTCTTCCATGTCTTCGCCGCGCGTGAACCTGTCGGACTTCACCACGCGATTCAGTGCGGCGGACCTCGGGGTGCAAGGAGAGCTGGGCGGACTCAACTTCCTGCGCAAATACGTGTCTACTGATAACTTCTGGTCCTACCAGTCCATGCTGGGCAATAGCAATGAGCCCTTCTTGCCAAAGCCCTTTGGGTCCAGTCCGAGCCGAACCAGCTCTCTACGCTGGTGGCACACGCTCTATAGTTTTGTCTATGTCAAGGGAACGACTCCGGGCGTCAGCACCTGGGCGGTGCGAGACATCGAAGGAGAAGTACTGGAGTTCGCCGCATGCAGTCTCACCTCGGCTGGGTGTTTTGCTGCGCCGCGGACGACGAGCCGCTGGTCCAATGCGAGTCTCTACCGGGCGGCGGATGGGACGTTCGTCCTCGTGAAGCCAGGTGAGGGCCGCTTCGTCTATGCCTCGAAGTGGATGGCCAATGGAGTCGTGAGCCGATACTTCCTCACCCGTGTGGAGGAGGATCGCCTGAGTGGGACGCCTCGTGTCCGGCTCAGCCTGGCGTATGCAACTCCTACGAACGTCTCCATCACCTGCCCTGGCGCGAGCACCTTGGGCAATGGTGTGCCCTACCTCTCGACGGTGACCACGGAGGAAGGCGCCACGCTGCGGCTGGTCTATCGGCAGATCTACGCAAAGCCCCCCAGTCCTGTCTGGGAGTGTGTGATCAGTCAGCTCATGCTGCGGACCAACCCGAACGCTCCTGCTGGCACGAGTCCGCAGGAGTCGGTTGTCGCTGAATATAAATATGCCTTGCTGCCTGATTTCGAGACGGCAGGCGTGCTCGCTGGGGTTGACTACCCCGAGACGGGTGACAGCATCCGCTATACCGACACGACCTCCTCCTCGGCGCAGTCGACGAGCTGGAATGTTTCCGTGAACCAGATGTCCCTGGTGGAGCACCAGTACCAGAACGGGAAGGTGTCCGTGATGGGAGGGGGAACGACATCCGCTGTTTCAATGAGCGCGGGTGCTGGAAACTGTGATGGGCCTGATGCAATGGGAACCGGCAGCGGCTGCACTCCTCCCGCCGCCGAAGCCTTGACGGCCCCTTCGGGAGATTCGGCGGGAAGCACCGTGCAGTTCCGCCGCACGTTCTTCGCGCGCAGCTCGTCCTACTCTCCTCATTCCCTCTTGAGCTCTGTCCGGGACATCTGCCTGTCAGAGACCGGCAACTGCATCAGCTTCGCCGAGGGATACATCACCTACACCTATGCGACACCGGCGGACGGGACCCTGTATCTTCAGTCCGTTGGGAACAAGTTGGGGCGCTATGCCGTCACCAACAAGACTTTCGCGGCGGCTGGCGCGCAGTCGGCTCCAGGAGTGGTCAGCCCCGCGCTCCATGTGTCACGAGCCGTCGGCCAGGACCTGTCTGGCAACAATGGCGTCCCCGGTGTGACGACGGATTATGCCTACGCCAGCTTCCCGCCGGGGGCCACAGCCAATCCCTGGAAGCCGGTGCAGACCACCACGAATACAGTCCCGTCCGTCATCCAGCCGGGCGCCGTCGCGGCGACTCGCTCTACGTATGACGAAAAGACCCGGTTCCTGAAGTCAGTGATTCGCTCAGGCTATACCCAGGTGTTTGATCCGGCGAGTGGAACGTGGTCGAACGCGCTTCGCCATGTGGGAGTCTTCTATTTCAACCATGGTGGATGCTTTGGTGGCCCGGACACCGGGGACACCCGCCTGACCGAGGTCCATGGCCCCTGCTTCGTGAGTGGGCCAGAGGCGACGGAGTGTTCAGGCAGTGATTATCCGCTCACCCAATACCAGTATTATGGCCCCCCGTCCGCCGAACCCAGCGCAAGGGCTGGACGACTGCAGTCCGTCTCAAAGTACTATTATGGGTGCTCGGGATATCCTGGGCTGACGACGACCTACAACCAGTATGATGCGCGAGGCAACGCAACACAGATTACGTCACCTCAGGGCGTGGTGACGACACTTCAGTACCAGGGCGGCCGTATTGTCAGCTCGACGAGCCAGGGACTGGTGACAACCTATCTGTATGAGGGGGCGGTGCAGCGGGCCTCGCGATTGCCGACAGGCAACTATTCGGTCAATTGCTACAGGACGGGGACGCCCGTGGGCCAAGGCTGCACCGGAGGGCAGAAGACCACGCTCCTTCAGTGGACTGCGATCGCCAGCGATGAACTGGGGGCCGACTGGAGCGAGAAGATGCTCCGGACCTACTGGCCAAACGGTTCGCTGAAGTCGGAGGAGACGCGTTCGCGCCGGAACGGTGTCGAGGAGAGCCGGACGCTCATCACCCACCACCCGGATCCCCAGGCGCGGGACACCTATTCCAGGATTGGGCAGGGGGCGGGAAGCATTGCCTCCGTCAAGGGGTTCGACGCCAACGACAACCTCATTGCGTCCGGGCGCCCCTTCAACAACCCGCCGGACTTCTGCCGTGATCCGAACCTCGCCATCTCCAGCCTTTGTACCTCCATGGAGTATGACCCGGCGGACCGGCTCACGCGGGTCTCGAACTCCCTGTCCGGGCAAACCCGGTACTCAAGGTTTGATTACGACGGCCAGGGAAACGTGGATGACATCCGCCTTGGATGCACCCCCTTCAAGGGCGGCTGCGACATCACCAATTCGTATCAGCATGATGACTTTGGCAATGTTGTCCAGATCAAGCTCCCGCACGCGACGGCGCCGATCCATCTGGAACACAACGCCGCGGGTCAATTGCGTCTCAAGCAGTCCGAGGTGATGCACCAGGCAGGGGAGTGGCTGGAGTACGACTACGACATGGTGGGGCGGCCGAAGAGGGCCGCGCGCCGGACGGGGGGAAGCGCTCCCGTGACCGAGGTGCTCTACCAACTGGGGTATGACGCGGACGCTGTCATGGGGGGCGACTGCGGCGACAACGAGCTGAACTCCTATGGCCTTCCGCGCTTCCGGGAGGACTCCTTCGGGCGCACCTGGTATCGCTACGACGCGCAGCGGCGGCTGGTGGGCGAGGTGCGGCAGCGTCAAGGCACGTCGGACTGCTCGCCCGCGCTCGAAACGCAATACGCGTATGACAGCGCAGGCCGGTTGTCGACGATTCGTTATCCATACGGCCGTCTCGTCACTTACGCCTATGGCGTGGGGGCCAACGCGCATCGCGTGTCCGCCATTGACGTGGGCTTGTTCACCGGCGTGGGTATCCAGACGCGACGGCTGGTGAGCAACATTGTCTGGGAGCCGTTCGGTGGGCTCCGGGGCTACCAGGCCAATCCCACGGACACCACCTCACGCGCGGTGGAGTACGCCCTGGGGGACAACGGGACACAGCCCCCTTCGGGCTGCTCCGTAGGATTCCCGTCTTCGTCCGCTTCGGACCTGACGGGGCGGCTGCGTTCTCTGCGGGTTTCCTCGGGTGGGTTCACGCCCGGCACGGGAAGTGGTGACATCTACAAACGCACGTACACCTGGACGGCGGATCAGGTGGTTCGCATGGACACGTGTGTGCTGGGGGCGACCACGCCCAGGACCGAGCTCTTCGACTATGACTCGATGCTGCGGCTGATTTCCGCGACCCGTCCTCCGGGGAATGATGAGGCAACGGGGGGCGCCTTCCAGGATCAGGCATTTGGTTATGATGCGCGTGGAAACCGGAGGACGTTCACGCAGTGGCATGGGGCTGAAGTCAACCAGTTTACCTATGGGTTGGGACGGCTCGCGGATCGCCTGTTGTCAACGAAGCCCGAGTTCGATCCCTCCCAGAAGGTCGCTTTTTCCTATGATGCCGACGGGCGGGTCGTAGGGAAGCAGTTGGGGCTTTACGTCACGGACACTCCCGCCAACGTGCTGGATCTGCGCTACAGCCCCTTCGATGCTTCCGGGGGCCACGGATCCGCTCGGGAGTCCGTCTTCCGTGCAGTCCGCGTCAACGGTGCGACCTACAGCTATTTCTACGACGCCATGGGTCGGCGGCGCGCGAAGGTCAATCCCTTCAACCAGCGCGACGAGTTCTTCCATGACTCTCGAAGCGAGCTCCTGGTGGATCAGGGATGGAGTGATGTCTTCCAATCCAGCTTCCGGGTCGTGGATGACTACGTCTGGCTGGGAGGACGTCCGATCATCCTGCTTCGAGGCAGGCTGGATGCGACCATGGACACTCGTGCGTCCGACGCCACCGCGGACTGCCGTCGCGACGGCGAGGCCGCTGCGTGCGGTATCTACTTCCCCATCACGGACAATGTGGGCAAGCCGGTCGTGATGTTGGACGGCGCCGGACGGGTGTCAGGGGTCGCGGACTACCAGCCTTTCGGTCACGTCAACAGGTTCTCGGTCAAGGACAGTACGCTTCATCCGTACGGCGACGACGACAGTGAGACGATCTCCGGGTTCGTCCAGCCGCCAGAGAACGCACAGGTTCAAGTCCGCGTGCGGCCTTTGTTCCAATACATGGATACGCATGACAGCGACGATGGGGCTGAGATCTGGGATGCGGACACCAGCACCTTGCTGGCCCGGGTTACGGGGCAGGAACTGGGTCGCGTGACGACGCCCTGGCTGCATCCGGCTGCCGGGCGGATCGTCCTGAATTTCGTCGCGGGTCCGGCGGATGCCTCGGGTCCGAATACGTCCAGTGGCATGGCCCTGGAGGGCTACGAGTACCAGCGCTATCAGACGGGGGCGCAGCCGTTCTGGACGCCGCTGCGATTCGCCGGGCATTACCACGACGCGGAAACCGATCTCTTCGAGAACCGGAACAGGTACTACGACCCAAGCGTGGGCCGCTACCTGCAGCCAGAGCCCTTGCTGGCAAAGCCAAGCTATGTTGTCGGGGCAGCCCGAAACGCTGGAATGGCCCCGGCCTATTCCTATGCGTTCAACAACCCGGTGGCCTTTATTGACCCAGATGGTCTTGCCGCGCGGTGTCCTGGTGGCAACTGGTTTGGCGGTCCCCTTGTTCTTGGTGAGGCGGGTGGAGCAATCTTCGGCGGCATCGTGTTCGCTGGAGTCTACAGTTGCCTGTCGGCGCCCGTGACGGTCAGCATTGTCAGTGTTTGTGGGTTCGGGGCAGACGTCGTGACGTTCAACAAGCCGCCTGCCGTGGCGCCCAAGCTGGAGAAGGGAGGGATGATGCCTCATCTGACTTGCGAGGTCGGGCTCGGTTACGCCAAGAACACAGAGGACGTTAAGGACTTCGAGGGGTTGAGCTTTGGCGGTTTTCTGACCGTCGGTCCTGCAACCCTCTTTGTCGAAGGCCATAACCCCTTGGAGCCCGACACCTACGGTCTCGTGGTGGGCGTCCCGGAGGGCGTCCCAGTCGGTGGCGGAGTCTTGGCGTGCCAGACCTGGGCATGGGAACTCTAGGAATGGTGACCCGGCGAATCCCAATCGCGCCCTCTACGCGTGGGGAGTGGGTGGCCCTTCTTGTCGTGATGGGGTTCATCGCGGCAGTCTTCGCGCTTGTTGCAAGTCGTGGAGTTTTCCAGGGGGTTGTTCTTTTTTGGTATGCATGGGCTGTTCATGTCGCTCTTCTCGTCGCCTACCTGGCTCGACGCGGTCTGCTTTTGCGTCAAGGGCGGGCAGGCCTCTTCGCGAAGATTGACAGACTCGCTGTTGAAGGAATTCAGGCTTCTGGATTCATCATGGCCATGTTGTTGTTTTTCAGGCGCTGAGAAGCCGTGTTGATGTGGGCTGTCCGGGCATTCTGGACCTGGGCAGCCTTTGTAGGGTGAAGGTCCAGTGGGAAGGAATGCGGTACCGGCGCGTATCGCATTCCTTCCCTGGCATGGGGCCTCTTGTGTGACGGGGGCTGCCGCGCGACGTGCCGGTGGTATCGGCCCGGGAACGTTGCAGCCAGGCCGTCCGCGCACCGCGGGCCGCGGCTCCGTTCCCCCAATACCGACCCACCACGTCCCGGGCGCCATGGCGCACCGCATCAACGGATTTACCCCGCGTAGCCCGTGTCCGGCGGCTTGCAAATGGGTAAAGGGGGCTGGTATTTCTTCGTCAATCGAACGAACTCGCACGTTCGCGGTGGGCGGGGACGCGGCAGGGCTCCTGGCGGCAGGAGCTCAGGCGGCGGGAGAGCGCAGTTTCTCCTCTGGCGTATGGCGGCGTGGGTGACGCGACGCGACATGCGGGCGGCGGCTTCCAGCAGCTTTTGATTTCTTCGTTGTGAGAACGAAGTCATCCCAGCAAGACAACCAGGAGGGGATTCATGCTTCGCAACAAGCGTTTCGCGTGGACGTGGGCGGCCGCCGGACTTTTCGCGGTCGCGGGGCTCATTGGCGCCTGCGACCCTGAGGACGACTCGCCCACCCCCAGCAACCAGAACGACGCCGGTACCAAGTCCGACGCGGGGACGAACACCGACGCGGGGACGAACACCGACGCTGGCACGACCACGGACGCCGGCACGACCACGGACGCGGGCACCACCACGGACGCCGGCACCACCACGGATGCGGGCACCACGACGGACGCGGGCACCACCACGGACGCGGGCACGCAGGCGACGCTGCCCCTGGCGGTGGACGGCACCTGGGCGGCCAGCGGCTACATGGGCGCGGGCGGGCAGGGCGGCCTGGTGGACGAGCCCATCTGCCACACGCCGCGTCCCGGCGCGGGCCTGGGCAACTGCCACAAGTTCACCGCGACCCAGAAGGGTGATGCCTGGGCCGGCGTCTTCTGGCAGTTCCCGGAAGGCGCCTGGGAGAACGACCCGCGCCCTGGCTTCCAGGTGCCGGATGGCGCGAAGGCCGTGACCTTCTACGCCTGGAGCGAGTCCGGCGGCGAGGTCGTCGATTTCTTCGTCGGTTACGAGACCAAGGACGGCTTCACGAAGAAGATCAACGTCACGCTGACCAACGAGCCCAAGCAGTACACGCTGGACATCAGCAAGGTCCGCTACGGCACGGTCGGCGGGGGCTTCGGCTGGTCGGCGGGCGGGCTGGACGTCAAGCCGCTCGTGCTCTTCATTGACGACATCCAGTGGCACTGACCACCACACCCTGAGCGCCTGGCGCGCCAACAACGGAACGTGAGCGGACGATGAAAGCGGGAACGGCGGTGTTGACGGTCGATGCAGCGGGCATGCGCGCGCAGAACAGCGGCCTGCTGCTGAACATGATCTGGCGCGAGCGTCAGATCTCCCGGGCGGAGATTGCCCGGCGCACGGAGCTCAGCCCGTCGACCGTCTCCGCCATCGTCGCGGACCTGGAGCAGGCGGGCCTGGTGCGCAGCATTGGCGCCGGGGTCTCCCGCGGGGGCCGCCGTCCTACCCTCATCGGCTTCTGTGACGAGGCCTTCAGCCTGGTGGGCGTCGAGCTGGGCGCCTCCCACGTCACCGTCGTCCTCACGGACCTCCGCGGCCGCGTGCGCACGCAGAGCAAGGCGAGCCACGCGGTGCGCGGCGATCCGGAAGGGTCGCTGCAGAAGGCGAAGGAGCTGGTCCACGAGTGCCTGGACGCCGAGCGCGTCCCGCGCCGCTCCGTGGTCGGCATGGGGGTGGCCGTGCCCAGCCCCGTGCACCCGGCCGCGCCCGGCAAGATGTCCCCGCTCATCCTGCCCGCGTGGAAGCACGTGGACGTGAAGGAGTGGTTCGAGACCACCTTCGACATGCCCGTCTTCGTGGACAACGACGCGAACCTCGGCGCGCTGTCGGAGTGCTTCTGGGGTGCGGGCTCCGGAGGCGAGGACCTGACGTACATCAAGCTGGCCACCGGTATCGGCGCCGGCCACATCATCCACGGCGACGTGTACCGGGGCGCCGGCGGAACGGCCGGTGAAATCGGCCACATCCCGGTGGACTCCAACGGGCCGCTCTGCGTGTGCGGCCTGCGCGGCTGCCTCGTCACCCTCATCGGCTCCACCGCGCTCACCGAGCGCGCGCGCGAGCTGATGGGCACCCGCGGCCGCAAGGGCCCCACGGTGCGCGACCTGGTGGAGGGCGCTCGCGCGGGCGACGCCGCCGCGAAGCAGATCATCGACGGCATGGGCGCCTACCTGGGCATCGCCGTGGGCGGCCTGCTCAACCTGCTCAACCCCGCCATCGTCGTGCTGGGCGGGGAGATCTCCTCCGTGGGCGAGATGCTGCTCGACCCCTTGCGCGCGTCCGTCCGGCAGCGCGCCCTGTCTGTCTCCATGGCGGAGACGCGCATCGTCACGTCCACGCTGGGAGAGCGGGCCATCGCCGTGGGCGCGGCCACCCTCGTGCTCCAGGCGGCGCTACGCGACCGCTCCCTCTTTCCCACGCAGAACGTCGGGAGAACCGCATGACATCCCGCAGTGTCGTCCTCGCCCTGGCCCTCTCGGGCCTGGGGATGGCTTCGTGTGACCCGGCAGCAGGTCTGGATAACAAGCAAAACGAGCAACCCAAGCCCGTGACGGAGCAGCCGGGGACGGGCTGGCAGGTGGTCTGGCAGGACGAGTTCGACGGGCCCGCGGGGGCGCTGCCCTCGAAGGAGAACTGGGTCCCGGACGTGGGCGGGGACGGGTGGGGCAACGGCCAGTACGAGTACAACACCGCGCGCGCGGAGAACGCGTCGCTGGACGGTGAGGGCCACCTGGCCATCGTCGCGCGCAAGGAGCGCTACGGCGGCAATGACTACACGTCCGCGCGCCTGACGACGAAGAACCGCTACAGCAAGGCCTACGGCCGCGTGGAGGCGCGCATCAAGCTGCCCACGGGCCGGGGCATCTGGCCGGCGTTCTGGCTGCTGGGCGCGGACGTGGACTCCGTCGGCTGGCCGGAGTGCGGCGAGATCGACATCATGGAGCACAAGGGGCAGATCCCCTCCGTCGTCAGCAGCGCGGTGCACGGGCCGGGCTACTCCGGGGGCGGGAACATCGGCCGTCAGCACGCCGTGTCCGGGCCTCCGCTCGCCGAGGACTTCCACCTCTACGCGGTGGAGTGGGAGCCGGAGCTGTTGCGCTTCATCGTGGACGACACCGTCTTCTTCGAGGTGACGCCGAAGAGCCTGCCCGCGGGCCGCAAGTGGGTCTACGACCATCCGCACTTCATCATCCTCAACATCGCGGTGGGCGGCTCGTTCGTGGGGCCGCCGGACGCCAAGACGGTGTTCCCGCAGACGATGAAGGTGGACTACGTGCGCGTCTACGAAAGGGCCGCGCCGTGAGGTTCGCCCGCGCGCTCCTGCCGCTGGCCTTGCTGGTGGCGTGCTCCTTGGAGCCGCGCCCCCGGCCGCCGGGTGTGCTGTTCGTCTCCGTGGAGCAGCAGAGCGCGTGGGTGCGCAACTTCAACCCCCTGTTCGCGGGCGCCGGTGCGCGCTGGCCCACCCGGGCGGGCGTGTACGAGTGCATGGAGATCTTCAGTTCCGCGCAGGGCAAGTGGGTGCCGTGGCTCGCCACGGGCCACGCCTGGTCCGAGGATCAGCTCACGCTTCGCTTCACGATTCGCGACGGCGTCCTCTGGTCCGACGGCAAGCCCTTCAGCGCGGACGACGTCGTCTTCACCTTCGGCCTGCTCAAGCAGCACCCGGCGCTGGACGCGGGCGGCGTGTGGCGCTTCCTCACGGACGTGAAGGCGGAAGGGGCGGGCACCGTCGCGTTCACCTTCTCGCGCGTGTACCTGCCGGGCTTCAGCGACCTGGCGCACCAGATCATCGTGCCCCGGCACGTCTGGAAGGACGTCGCGGATCCGGTGACGTTCACCAACCCGGATCCGGTGGCCACCGGGCCGTTCACCCAGGTGACGCTGTTCCGCAACCAGGTCTACGAGCTGGGCCGGAACCCGCACTACTGGCAGCCCGGCAAGCCCGCGGTGACCGCGCTGCGCTTCCTGGCGTTCCCCACCAACGACCAGGCCAACATGGCGCTGGTGGAGGGGGAGGTGGACTGGGCGGGCAACTTCGTGCCGGCGGTGGACCGCACCTTCGTGTCGCGCGACCCCGCGCACCACGCGCGCTGGTTCCCGCTCTACGGCAGCACCGTCTTCCTCTACCCCAACACCACGCGCCCGCCGCTGGACGACGTGCGCGTGCGCAAGGCGCTGAGCATGGCGCTGGACCGCGACCGGCTGGTGGAGGTGGCCATGTATGGCTACACCCGCCCCGCGGACGCCACCGCGCTCAACGACGCGTACACCGGCTGGAAGGACCCTCGGGTCGCGAAGGACGCGTGGACCCGTTACGACCTGGACGCGGCGAACCGGCTGCTGGACGAGGCGGGCCTCACGCGCGGCGCGGACGGCATGCGGCGGCTGAAGGACGGGCAGCCCTTCGCGCTGGACCTGGAGGTCGTGAGCGGGTGGTCGGACTGGGTGCGGGCGGGGCAGGTGGTGGGCCGCGACCTGCGCAAGCTGGGCATCGGCGTCCAGCTCAAGACCTACGAGTTCGGCACCTGGTTCACGCGCCTGCAGAAGGGCGAGTTCCAGCTGGCCATCTCCTGGTCGCTGGACGGCCCCACGCCGTACAACTTCTACAAGTGGCTCCTGTCGCCGCGCACGGTGCGGCCGGTGGGCGAGGTGGCCGCGGCCAACTGGCACCGCATGGGCGACGCGCAGGCGGATGAGCTGCTCGTGCGCTTCGAGCGCGCCGGCACGCCGGAGGAGCAGCACGCGCTGATGTCCCAGGTGCAGCAGCGCTTCTCCGCCACCGCGCCCGCCATTCCACTGTTCCCCAACCCGTCCTGGGGCGAGTCCAACTCCTCGCGCTTCACGGGCTTCCCCACCGAGCAGAACCCCTACGCGCGGCTCGCGCCGCACGCGGAGCCCGACAGCCTGCTGGTGCTGACGCAGCTGTCCCCGAGGGAGCGCTGACCATGGGCCGCTACATCCTCCGGCGACTGGGCTTCTACCTCATCGCCGCGTGGGCCTCGCTCACGCTCAACTTCATCATCCCGCGCCTCGCTCCTGGCGATCCGGCCGCGGCCATGTTCGCGCGCTTCGAGGGCAAGGTGGCCCCGGAGGCCATGGGCGCGCTGAAGGCCGCGTTCGGCTTCACGGACGCGCCGCTGTACGCCCAGTACTTCACGTACCTCAAGCACCTGGTGCAGGGCGACCTGGGCATGTCCTACGCGTACTTCCCCGCGCGGGTGACGGAAGTCATTGGCACCGGCCTGATGTGGACGGTGGGCCTGGCGGGCGTCGCGGTCGTCATCAGCTTCGTGGTGGGTTCGTTCCTGGGCGTGCTCGCCGCGTGGAACCGGGGCGGGTGGCTGGACTCGGGGCTGGCGCCGGCGCTCGCGTTCCTGGGGGCCTTCCCGTACTTCTGGCTGGCCATGCTGGCGCTGTACCTCTTCGGCTTCGTGCTGGGGTGGTTCCCGCTGCGCCACGCGTACGGGCACGACATGGAGCCGGGGCTGTCGTTCGCGTTCGCCGCGGACGTGGCCCGCCACGCGGTGCTGCCCGCGTCCTCCATCGTGGTGGCCACGCTGGGCGGGTGGATGCTGGGCATGCGCAACACGATGGTGGCCACGCTGGGCACGGACTCCATCCGGCTGGCGCACGCGCGCGGCCTGCCGCCCCGGCAGGTGATGCTGCGCTACGCGGCTCGCAACGCGCTCCTGCCCAACGTCACCAGCTTCGGCATGGCGGTGGGCTTCGTGCTGTCGGGCTCGCTGCTCACGGAGATCGTCTTCTCCTATCCGGGCACGGGCTACCTGCTCATCCTCGCCGTGCGCAACCAGGACTACCCGCTGATGCAGGGGCTCTTCCTGGTCATCACCCTGGCGGTGCTCGCGGCGAACTTCGCCGTGGACCTCCTCTGCCTCTGGCTGGACCCGAGGACCCGCGCCCATGCGTGACTTCCTGCGAAGGCTCTCCCGCCACCGGAAGGCGGCGGTGGGCGGCAGCCTGCTCGTGTTCTTCCTCCTGCTCGCGGTGGTGGGGCCCTTCTTCGTGATGGACCCCACGGACCTGGTGGGCCGGCCGCACCAGCCGCCCAGCGCGGCGCACTGGTTCGGCACCACGGGCCAGGGGCAGGACGTGCTCGCGCAGACGGTGGTGGGCGCGCGCGAGACGCTGGCGGTGGGCTTCGCGGTGGGCATGCTCGTCACGCTGGTGGGCGCGCTGGTGGGCGTCACCTCGGGCTACCTGGGCCGCCGCGTGGACGACGTGCTGTCGCTCACCACCAACGTGTTCCTCGTGATTCCCGGCATGCCCCTGGCCATCGTGCTGGGCGCGTACCTGCCGTCCGGTCCGCTGCGCATGGTGGCGGTGCTGACCGTGGCGGGCTGGGCGTGGAACGCGCGCGTGTTCCGCGCGGAGTCACTGGCGCTGCGCGGGCGCGACTTCGTGTCCGCGGCGGTGGTGACGGGGGAGAGTCACTCGCGCATCGTGTCGCGCGAGCTGCTGCCCAACATGGCGTCGCTGCTGGGCTCGTCCTTCATCGGGAACACGCTCTATGCCGTGGGCGCGCAGGTGGGCCTGGAGTTCCTGGGCCTGGGCGACGTCAGCACGGTGACGTGGGGCACCAACCTCTACTGGGCGGGCAACGACGCGGCGCTCCTCACGCGCTCCTGGTGGATCTTCGTCCCCACGGGCGTGTGCATCGCGCTGGTGGGCTTCGCGCTCACGCTGCTGAGCTCCGCCATCGATGAGATGACCAACCCCGCGCTGCGCGTGCACAAGCCCGCGCCGCTGCCCGGGGGGACCGCCGCCGCCCGTCCGCACCTGGAGCGGCCGGTGCCGGGCGTGCTCCTGCGCGTGCAGGACCTGTGCATCGACTACGCGACGGAGAAGGGCGCCTCGCGCGTGGTGGACTCGGTGTCGTTCGACGTGGCGCCCGGCGAGGTCTTCGGCCTGGCGGGCGAGTCCGGCAGCGGCAAGTCCACCATCGGCTCCGCGCTGCTGGGCCTCCTGCCTCCTTCCGCGCGCGTCACGCAGGGGCGCATCCTCTTCAACGGCATGGACGTCACCGCGCTGGAGGGCCCGGCCCTGCGCGCGTTCCGCTGGCGTCAGGTGTCCATGGTGTTCCAGAGCGCCATGAGCGCGCTCAACCCGGTGCTCACGCTGGGCGAGCAGTTCCACGACACGCTCGCGGCGCACGGCCGCGTGTCGCGCGGCACGTCCTACGCCCGCGCGCGGGAGCTCTTGGGCATGGTGGGCCTGTCGCCGGATTTGGTAACGGCGTGGCCGCATCAGCTCTCCGGTGGCATGCGGCAGCGCGTGGGCATCGCGCTGGCACTGGCCCTGGAGCCCCGGCTGGTCATCATGGACGAGCCCACCACGGCGCTGGACGTCGTGGTGCAGAAGGAGCTGCTCCAGCGCATGGTGGAGCTCAAGCAGCGGCTGGGCTTCGCCATGCTCTTCATCACGCATGACCTGCCGCTGCTGCTCGCGCTGTCGGACCGCGTGGGCGTGCTCCAGGGAGGCAAGCTGGTGGAGGTGGACACGTCCGCCAACCTGCGCGCCGGTGCCCGCCACCCGTACACGCAGCTCCTGCTGTCCTCGTTCCCGCACCTGTCCGCGAAGGACGCCGCGCCTCAGCCGGTGCAGCAGACGCCGGAGCTGTCCGTGGCCCGGCCGTCCACGCGCATCGCCGCCATCCCCGGAGGTCACCGATGAGCGCGCCCCTGTTGGAGGCGGAAGGCCTCACGCGCAGCTACCTGGCGGGCGGCTTCTTCTCCCGCGAGCGCAAGCCCATCCTCAAGGGCGTGTCCTTCTCCCTCCAGCCCGGGGAGATCGTCGCGCTGGTGGGCGAGTCCGGCAGCGGCAAGAGCACGCTGGCGCGGCTGCTGGCCCGGCTGGACCTGCCGGACGCGGGGCAGCTGCGGCTCGCAGGGCGCGACGTGCTGGCGGATGGCAGCGCGCAGGCTTCGCTCGACTACCGCGGCCGCGTGCAGATGGTGTTCCAGGATCCGTTCGCGTCCCTCAACCCCGTGCACACGGTGGCCTATCACCTGGAGCGGCCGCTCGTGCGCCATGGCCGGGTGCCGAAGTCCGGCCTTCGCACGAAGGTGCTGTCGCTGCTGGAGTCCGTGGGCCTGACGCCCGCGGAGGCCTTCGCGAAGCGCTACCCGCATGAGCTGTCCGGCGGCCAGCGTCAGCGCGTGGCGGTGGCGCGCGCCCTGGCGGTGGAGCCGCAGGTCATCATCGCGGACGAGCCCACGTCGATGCTGGACGTGTCCACGCGCAAGGGCGTGCTGCAACTCTTGCGCGGCCTCACGCAGGAGCGCGGCATCGGCATCCTGTTCATCACCCACGACCTGGCGAGCGCGCGTCACCTGGCCGACCGCATCCTCGTGCTCTACGCGGGCACGGTGGTGGAGGCGGGCAGGGCGGACGAGGTGCTGCGCCAGCCGCGCCACCCGTACACGAAGCTGCTCCTGTCCGCGGTGCCGGACGGGGACGACTTCCTCCAGGCCGCGCTGCCGGTGCGTCCGACGACGCAGGCGCCGCCGCTCGTGGGCTGTCCCTTCTCCCCGCGCTGCCCGGTGTCCGAGCCGCGCTGCTCCACCCTCACTCCTCCCGACGTCCTCCCGGCCGCGAATCACCTCGTCCGCTGCCACCTTGAAGTTCCGAAAGGAGTTACCGCCGATGCGTCAGTTTCCTCCTGACTTCCTCTGGGGCGTGGCCACCTCCGCCTATCAGATTGAAGGCGCCACCCGCGCGGATGGCCGTGGCGAGTCCATCTGGGACCGCTTCGCCGCCACCCCGGGGAAGATCCAAGACAAGTCCGACGGCTCGGTGGCCTGTGAGCACTACCGCCGCTGGCCGGAGGACATCGAGCTGATGCGCTGGATGGGGCTGAAGTCCTACCGCTTCTCCATCGCGTGGCCGCGCATCCTCCCGGACGGGCGGGGCCGCGTGAACGCGGCGGGCGTGGACTTCTACTCGCGCCTGGTGGACTCGCTCCTGGGCGCGGGCATCGAGCCCTTCGTCACGCTCTACCACTGGGACCTGCCGCAGGTGCTGGAGGACCAGGGCGGCTGGCCCGCGCGCGCCACCGGTGACGCCTTCGTGGAGTACGCGGACGTCATCAGCCGCGCGCTGGGTGACCGCGTGAGCCGGTGGATCACCCACAACGAGCCCTGGTGCATCAGCTACCTGGGCTACGGCAACGGCGAGCACGCCCCGGGCCACAAGGACTGGTCCAAGATGCTGGCCGCGGCGCACACGCTGATGGTGTCGCACGGCAACGCGGTGAAGGTGCTGCGCGCCAACGTGAAGCACGCGGAGGTGGGCATCACGCTCAACCTCACGCCGGGCGAGCCCGCGTCGCCCAGCCCGGAAGACGCGGACGCGACGCGCGACTTCGACGGCGGCTTCAACCGCTGGTTCCTGGATCCGCTCTACGGCCGGGGCTACCCGCGGGACACGATTGAAGACCACGTGAGGGCGGGCCGCATCCCGTCCGCGCACCTGGACTTCATCCAGCCCGGCGACCTGGAAACCATTGCCACGCCCACCGACTTCCTGGGCGTGAACTTCTATTCGCGCGCCGTCCTGCGCAGCAACCGCATCCCGGAAGAGAAGAACGCGCCGCGCACGGTGTTCGTGCGCCCGGACAAGACGGACATGGACTGGGAGGTGTGCCCGGCGTCCCTCACGCGCCTGCTGGTCCACCTGGAGAAGGAGTACCAGCCGGGCCCCATCTACATCACGGAGAACGGCTGCGCGTACTCCACCGCTCCCAGCGCGGACGGCCGCGTGCACGACGTGCAGCGCGTGGAGTACCTGCGCGGGCACCTGGAGGCGTGCAGTGACGCCATCGCGCAGGGCGTGAAGCTGGCGGGTTACTTCGCGTGGTCGCTGCTGGACAACTTCGAGTGGGCCTACGGGTACACCAAGCGCTTCGGCCTGGTGTGGGTGGACTACGCCACCCAGCAGCGCATCCCGAAGGACAGCGCCCACCTCTATCGCGACGTCGTGGCCCAGAACGGCCTGGACGTGGAGCAGGCCGCTTGAAAAGGCTCTTCCTGACGACGTGTCTGGCGCTCTGCGGTACCCAGGCCCTGGCCCAGGTGTCGGGTGCGGGCGCTCCGCTCCAGTCCCCGCCCGCCGCGCAGCCTCCCTCCGCGGGCCCCGTGGACGCCGCCGCGCCCACGCCCGTGCCCGCGACGCCCGAGCAGGAGGCTCCGCGGGCTCCGGTGACGCCTCCGGCTCCGGCTCCCCAGGCCGCGGCCCCCTCGGACGCGAAGCGCACGACGGTGACGCGGGTCATCCACGACGAGCGCGGCTTCAAGCTCCAGGTGGACGGCCGGGACTTCCCCATCCACGGCGTGAACTGGGGCTACACGCCCATCGGTGAGAACTACCGGTACTCGCTCTGGACGCAGCCGGAGGACTTCATCAAGCAGGTGCTGGCGAAGGAGATGGGCATGCTCCGCGACGCGGGGTTCAACGCCATCCGCCAGTTCGACGACATCCCGCCCGTCTGGGTCGAGTACATCTACCGGAACTACGGCATCTACACGCTGCTCAATCCGCTGATGGGCCGCTATGGCCACCCGGTCAACGGGGTCATGGTCGCCAACATCGACTACTCGAACCCGGAGCACCGCAAGGCCATCCTCGGCGCGCTCGCCCAGAAGGTGGAGGTCTACCGGGACGTGCCCGGCGTCCTGATGTGGCTCTTGGGCAACGAGAACAACTACGGCCTGCACTGGACGTCGTTCGAGATCGAAGCCCTGCCGGGCCAGGAGGATGCCGCCCGGGCGGAGTCGCTCTATACGCTCTACGGCGAGGCGGCCCGCACGGTGAAGAAGCGCGACACGGCCCACCCCGTGTCCATCGCCAACGGCGACCTCCAGTACATCGACCTCATCGCCAAGCACTGCCAGGACCTGGACGTGCTGGGCACGAACGTCTACCGCGGCCCCACCGCGCGCGACCTGTTCGCGGAGGTGAAGGCCAAGCTCAACAAGCCGGTGTTCTTCTCCGAGTTCGGCGCGGACGCCTACGACGCCCGCGCGGGCCGCGAGGACCACGTGGCGCAGGCGGAGTACCTGCGCACGCAGTGGGAGCAGATCTACCTGGAGGGCTACGGCCAGGGCCTGTCCGGCACCGCGCTGGGCGGCTTCGTGTTCCAGTGGGTGGACGGCTGGTGGAAGCACGGTCAGGAGGCCAACCTCTCCATCCACGACACCACGGCGACGTGGCCCAACGGCGGCTACGCGGCGGACTTCGTTCCCGGCCAGAACAACATGAACGAGGAGTGGTTCGGCATCGCGGCCCTGGGCCCGCCGGACGCCAACGGCATCAGCGGCATCCAGCCGCGCACCGCCTACTACGTCCTCCAGGCCGCGTTCCGCCTGGACCCGTACGCGCCCACCACGACCCCGGACGTCATCCGTGACTTCTTCGCGGGCATCCGTCCGTCCGCGCTCACCAGCGGCTACACGTCGTCGGTGGCGCTGGCGCGCACGGAGGAACTGGCCGCGGTGCGGGTGTCCAACCTGCGGCTGCTCCTGGACAGCTCGCTGTCGCGCGGCAGCATCGCGACGGTGCGGCCCAACCAGAGCTCCGCGGACCACACCGAATCCATCTTCTTCGACCTGGCGTTGCAGCCGGCCAGCGGCGTGTACGGCCGCGCGTCCTTCAACGTCGTGGGCAACGTGGCGCAGAACCGGCTCAACAACCTGTTCTACGAGAACCGCGGCACGCCCTCCACGCCGACCGCGGGTGAGATTCCCGTGGGCCCCGGCGCCCCGGCGCGCGAGCAGTCCCCGCTGGATCGCTTCGCGCTGTACCAGGCGGAGTTCAAGTTCGACCGCTCCGACTTCGCGCTCGAAGGCTACTACCGCACCGGCCACTACCACTGGGGCGAGGAGGGTGACTTCTTCAACCTCTACCGCGAGGCGAACTACGGGCCGAACCTGGACATCTACCACGGCAACGCGCCCTTCGGCGTGGTGTTCAGCGGCAAGAAGGCCATCGACGGGCTGAAGATCGCCGTCGGTCCGGAGCTGTACTGGGGCGCCAACCCCTCCGTGGTGGCGAAGTACCGCAACAACGTGGGCCCGGTGAACGTGACGCTGGTGCACCAGGAGGACCTGGCGCAGGGCTCGTCGTCCTCCACGGCCTCCGTGGTGCGCGAGCGCATCGCGCGCAGGACGGCGCTCAACTTCCAGTACGCCACCGGCAAGCTGGTGCTGGACGTGGGCGGCCTGCTCTCCGCGCCCCAGCGAATTGGCGAGACGTTCACGTACACGCGCTCCGCGGACCCGGGGGCGCCCAGCTACCGCAACAGCGGCTACGACGTGCTCCAGGACAAGGTGCAGTTCCTGGACACGCTGGGCGCCAAGGCGCGGCTCACCTACGACATGGGGCCGGTGCGCTGGCTGGTGCAGTCCTCCATCCGCGGGCTCGTCGCGGACAGCGGGCCGGAGCAGGGCAACATCATCACCGGCTGGAGCCTGCGCGAGAGCGGCCGCGGCAACCACTACGCGGGCCAGCTGGGCGCGGCGCTTCAGTTCGGCTCACTCCAGGTGTCGCCGAACGTCCTGTACCAGAAGCCCCTCATCGGGCCGAACCCCACCATCCCGGACGCGTACGACCCGGCCTCTGGCCAGTACTACGCGGGCGTGCGGCCGCGCAGCGTGCTGTCGGACGCGTTCAGCGTGCTGGACAACCGCGAGACGCTGGGCGGCGAGCTGCTCATCACCTTCGACCCGACGCCGGGCACCTGGTTCTGGTCGTGGGACCGCGACATGCGCGAGGACGCACCGTTCGCGGCGGGCCTGGACATCGTCTACCGCCACCAGCCCACGTCGCGCGACGCGGGCATCGCCATCCTCGCGGACGGCAGCACCATCGCCTTCGGCAGCGCGCCGGTGGCCCGCGACGAGTGGGAGACGTCCCTGCGCCTGGTGGGCAACCCCACGCAGCGCCTGCGCCTGTACGGCACGGCGTACGTGGGCAGCCAGCAGTCCTCCGGCGAGGACAGCCGGCAGATCCACCGCTTCGGCCTGGACGGCTCCGCGCTCTACGACACGCTGTTGCTGGCGGCGCAGCTGCGCTTCAACGACTGGGGTCCGTACGACTACCACCGCGTCTTCAACCTCACCTACCCGGTGCAGCTGGGCGGGGACCTGTCCTACGGGTTGAAGAAGCCGGTGCTGGGCGCGGTGTCCACGCGCTTCGGTCTGCGCGGGCTGGTTCGCATGCTGAACGAGTACTCGGAGGGCCTCAACGACCGGGGCATCACCGAGGGCCTGAAGGGTCGCGAGTACGAGGTGGGCGCGTATGCCATCCTTTCTCTCTGAGGGAACACGCAACATGAGGACTGGTTTCCTGCTGGCCGCGGTGGCCGTGCTGTCCGGTTGCTACGACGACCCGACCATCATCTACGGCAAGCCGCTGGACGGGATGACCTTCACGGTCACCGACCCGGCCATGGGCATCTACCCGAACACGTCCGTGCTGGATGACCCGAACAACCCCTTCGCGCTGGCGGGCGTGGGCACGGAGACGAAGTGGCAGATCCAGTCCGGCGCGGACCCGGTGGCCGCCTACTACGCGTGGGCCACGGTGCTGGCGAACGGGCCCTACGGTGAGGCGCAGTACTACGTGGCGCTCAACCTGGCCGCCATCTACCAGCGGGGCCTGGCGGATCAGGCCAGCCTGGCGGAGACGCGCGAGATGGCGGTGAAGGCCTACCAGTCCGTGCTCGACAACTTCCCGGACGCGGTGACGTACGACGCGTCCGGCACCATCGCCTATGAGCTGGTGACGCCCGCGTACAAGGGCGTCGTGGAGCTGGGCGGCACCGTCGCGGGCGGCTGGGTGATGGTGAAGACCTCCAGTGGTGCGGACCGGGCGGTGAAGCCATGAAGAAGCCAGTGTGGGGCCTGTTGCTGCTGCTCGCCGCCTGCCGCCCGGATCCGGGCGCGGCGGACTACTCCGGCCAGGAGCTGCCGGACAACCTGGACCCGGACGGCGGGACGCAGCCGTCGGACCTCCTCCCGGGACCGTTCCCGTACGAGGCCGGCCAGCGCCGCCTGATGGTGGGCATCTTCTACGAGGCGGGGCGCTCCGAGGAGATCATCCTCGATAACGTCGACTCCAACTTCTACCTCTACGAGAACACCGTCTACGTGGAGTCAGACCCGGACCACGTCGAGGGCAAGTCCGCGGACCGCATCGTCCAGAACGGCAAGCCGTGGATGGGCTTCGGCGTGCACTGGAAGCAGGTGCACAACTTCGACGCCTGGAAGACGCTCCACGTCAGCATGAAGTCGTCCGACGCCGCGTTCGCCAACGTGAAGGTCGGCATGTCCAGCGGCACGGGCACCAGTGAGAAGGGCTATCAACTGGCCCTCACGAAGTACGGCTGGGCGAACGACGGCGAGTGGCACCACCTGGCCATCCCCGTGGCGGACTACGTCGCGGCGGGCCTGAAGCTCAACGACGTGTCGTCGCCCTTCACCTTCGCGGCGGAAGGCGGCACCGCCGGTCAGTCCCTCCTGCTCGACAACCTGTACTTCACCGCGAATTAGGCAGGACCGCAGCACCAGGCCGGGTGGGCCGGCTGTCGCCATGCGACAGCCGGAACGCCCGAGCCTTGCCCGTGCAGTCCCCCTCAAGGAGTCCTCCCCCAATGCCAGAATCGTTACCGCAACCGTCAAGACCGCGTGTCTGGTTATTACAGGCCTTCGCCGCGGCGCTCATGCTGGTGTCCCTCCTGGGCACCTCCGAAGCCCGCGCGCAGACCAACGTCGCGCTGAACAAGGTCACCTCTACCTCCAGCGCGGAGGGTCCATTCCTGGGCCAGTACGCGGTGGACGGCGACGGTGGCACCCGCTGGGCCAGCGGCTTCTCCGCGAACGAGTGGATCACCGTGGACCTGGGCCAGACGCGCACGATCTCGCGCGTGGTGCTCACCTGGGAGGCGGCCTACGCCACGGCGTACAAGATCCAGGTCTCCACCAACAACACGACGTTCACCGACGCGCTGGTGGTGAACAACGGCGACGGCGCGGTGGACGACCTGTCCCTGCCTTCTGGCATCACCGGCCGCTACGTCCGCATGCAGGGCGTGACGCGCGCGCTGCCCGCGTATGGCTATTCGCTGTGGGAGCTCGCGGTCTACGAGACGGGCGGCACGCCTCCGCCCACCAACGCGGACCTGGCGAAGAACAGGCCCGCCACCGCGTCCAGCGTGGAGGCGAACGCGGCCGGCCTTCAGCCGGGCTTCGCGTTCGACGGCGACGTCAACACGCGCTGGGCCTCCGCGCAGGGCGTGGACCCGCAGTGGATCCGCGTGGACCTGGGCACGTCCCAGGTCGTGGGCAAGGTGGTGCTGGACTGGGAGGGCGCGTACGGCAAGACGTACACGATTGACGGCTCCAACGACGACGCCAACTGGACCCCGCTCAACACGGTGACCAACGGCGCCATCGGCCGCCGGGAGATCCCCGTCTCCGGCACGTACCGGTACATCCGCATGCGCGGCACGGAGCGCGGCACGGGCTACGGCTACTCGCTGTGGTCCTTCGAGGTCTACCAGAGCGGTGGCACCACGCCGCCGCCCACGCAGACCACCAACCAGACCATCAAGCTGAACTTCCCGGAGCTGGCGTACGCGAAGATCAACGTGTCGCCCGCGCCGCTGTCCGTGACGCCGGTGCCGGAGGAGGGCAACACCACGCCGTCCGTGCGCAACCCGCCCGGGCCCTTCACCTACCAGCTCACGTTCCCGCCCAACACGACGGTGACGCTGTCGAAGAACCAGTTCTCTCCCACGCAGCCCAACACGGACATCCGCCTGGCGGTGGTGGACTCCAACGGCGCGCAGCAACGCGGGCAGTCCGTCACGGCGCTCGCGGTGCAGGGCGCGGACTGGAACGTGGAGATCTACTCCACGGGCAACGGCCCCACGGACCCGCGCGACCCCACCCTCATCCCGGACCCGTACGTGGCGCCCGCGCCGCTGCCGGTGGCCGGAGCGTTCCGCCTGGCCGCGCCCGCCAACAACACGATGGTCACCACGACCCGCCGCCCCACGCTGTCGTGGGCCACGGTGACGGGCGCGACGAACTACAAGCTCTACGTCAACCTCACGCGCAACGACTACGACTGGATGGCGGCGGGCAACCTGCTGGACCGCTACACGCAGGTGGCGTCGCAGACGGGCACGTCCTTCACCTTCACGGAGGACCTGCCGGACCGCTGGACGTACAAGTGGTACGTCGTGGCCACGCTGTCGGGTGGCACCACGTCTCGCTCGGACATCGGCAACTTCAGCGTGTACCTGCCGGTGGTGGAGACGCAGGCGGACGGCGTGAACCTCATCAACGGCGCGCGCGACCTGAACAAGAACGGCACCCTGGAGCCGTACGAGGACTGGCGCAACCCCATCTCCGTGCGCGTGAACGACCTCATGGGCCGCATGACGCTGCACGAGAAGGCGCTCCAGATGTTCTACGACGCCAAGACGTTCCCCGAGGCCGGCTTCCAGATGGGGCCTTTGTCGCCCACGGACATCCCCATGTTCCAGAAGGCGTCCGCGGCCACGCGCCTGGGCATCCCGCACATCGACGCGGGTGACACCATCCACGGCTACAAGACGAGCTGGCCCACGCAGCCGGCGCTGGCCGCCACGCGCGACCTGGACACCATCCACGAGATGGGCGACATCCAGCGCCGCGAGCAACTGGCCATTGGCAGCCGCGGCACGCTGTCGCCGCTGGCGGAGGTGAACACCAAGGTCCTCTATCCGCGCATCCAGGAGGGCAACGGCGAGGACGCGGACCTGGCGGCGGGCATCACCCGCGCGCTCATCGCGGGCCTCCAGGGTGGTCCGGAGGTCAACCCGTCCTCCATCTGGGTGACGACGAAGCACTGGCCGGGGCAGGGCGCTGGCGGTGAGGCGGGCATCACCTACGACGGCACCACCATCCACTACCACATGCGTCCGTGGCACGCGGCCATCGAGGCGGGCACCAGCGGCATCATGCCGGGCTACGCGGGCAGCTGGCTCCTGGGGCCGGAGGGCTACGGCGCGGGTGACAACCCGGGCATCCTCAACTACCTGCGCAACCAGTTGAAGTACGACGGCGTCATCTGCTCGGACTGGCTGCCGTCGGGCTCGTGGGTGCGCTCCGGCACGGCGGGCTCGGACGTGATGGGCGGCGCGACGCCGTCCGCGATGGGCAACTTCGAGAACGAGGTGCCGCTCGCGCGCATCAACGACTCCGTGCGCCGCATCCTGGACCTGAAGTTCCGCCTGGGCATCTTCGAGGACCCGTACAAGCAGGGCCCGGCGGGCACGTCCCAGTGGCACACCGCGGACAGCAAGGCGGCGGTGCGCCGGGCGGCCCAGGAGGCGATGACGCTGCTCAAGAACGACGGCGCGCTGCCCATCCGCCTGCCGGCGGGCGGCAAGCTGGTCATCGCGGGCCCTCGCGCGGACGACATGTCCTGCATGGTGACCTGGCGCTCGGACTTCCACGGCTACGAGTTCGGCGACCCGACCATCTACGCGGCGGTGAAGGCGCGCGCGGAGGCCGCGGGGCTCACGGTCTACAAGGACAACGCCCCCGCGGGCGTGACGCCGGACGCGGCCATCGTCGTGGTGGGCGAGAGCTACTTCACGCACGGCACGGAGTGGGACAAGGAGAAGCCGTACCTGCCGGGCGACCCGATTGGCCCGGCGCACGACGCGAAGTGGGGCGACCAGTTCGGCGTCATCAACAGCTTCAAGTCGCGGGGCATCCCCACCACGGTGGTGGTCATCAGCCCCCGGCCCTACGTGCTGACGAACGTGGTCCCCCTCTCCAACGCGCTGATGCTGGCCTACCGCCCCGGCGACATGGGCGGCTACGCGGTGGCGGACGTGCTGTTCGGTGACGTGCTGCCGCGCGGCAAGACGCCGTGGCAGTTGCCGCGCTCCATGAGCCAGATCGGCACGGACGTGGAGAACAACCAGCTGGAGAAGTGGGACCTGCCGTTCGACCTGGGCGCGACGGACGCGGAGCGCACGGCCATCCGCCAGAAGATCGCGGCGGGCCAGCCGGTGCCTCCCACGTACGGCAACCCGCTGTACCAGTACGGCGCGGGCATCCAGGGCTTCGGCCTGACGGACGCGACGCCGCCCGTGGCGTTCAACCTGCTGACGCCGGCGAACAACCTGGTGATCACCGGCACGCGCCCGGCGTTCACCTGGTCCGCGAGCAGTGACCCCCAGACGGGCATCCAGCGCTACGAGGTGTACCTGGACGGCGGCGCGATGCCGGTGGCCATCACCAAGACGCCGTCGGCGGCGCTGGACGGGCTGAAGCTGGCGAACGGGACGCACACCTGGTTCGTGAAGGCGTTCAACTGGGCGAACGGCGTGACGCAGTCCGCGACGTTCACCTTCACGCTGAACGACACGACGCCGCCCGCGGCCTTCGCGGCGCTGTCGCCGTCGGCCGGGCAGGCGGTGCCGGGCACGTCCACGCGCTTCATCTGGGAGCAGACGACGGACGTGGGCGCGGGCGTGGCGGAGTATGTCCTCATCGTGGACGGCACGGACCGCACGCCCTCCATCCTGCGCAGCACGCCGGTGGCGGCGGGCACGAACCTGGCGCGGGGCAAGAACGCCTACGCCTCGTCCGTGGAGTTCGGCAGCGCGAACGACGCGGTGGACGGCAGTTTGACCACGCGGTGGTCCAGCGTGGGCTCGGCGACGACGGGTGACACCGAGTCCATCACCCTCGACCTGGGGGCCATCTACTCCCTCAAGCGCATCGTGCTGAACTGGGAGGCCGCGTACGGCCGCCGCTACGTCCTGGAGGCGTCGCTGGACGGCTCCACCAACTGGACGGCGCTGAAGACGGTGGACACCGGCGACGGCGGCATCGACGACTGGACGGTGGCCGGCGTGGGCCGCTTCGTGCGCATGCGCGGCGTGCAGCGCGCGACGGCGTACGGCTACTCGCTGTGGGAGTTCGAGGTGTACGGCGTGGGCACGGAGCAGACCACGCTGAACGGCCTGGCCACGGGGACGCACACCTGGCGCGTCCGAGCGGTGGACGGCGCGAACAACACCACGCTGTCCTCGGGGCCCATCACCTTCACGAAGTAGGGGTGAGCGCTTGAGTTGAGGGGAGGGGCGGCCGGAGTCACGGGCCGCCCCTCTTTCTTTCGCGGGACGACCCGAGCGGGCGAGCCGGTCCGTATCCGTGGCGTGCTCCGTCTCCTGTCCTTGCTGTGCTGCGTCCTGTGCTCTGCGGGCTGCGAGCCCGGGGAGACACCGCCAGGCCCGCCGGATGCGGGTGGTGCACCGCTGGCATCCACGGTGGAGCGTTATGACTTCGCCTTCGACCTCACGACGCGGGAGGCGGCCTCCCGGCTCTGGTTGAACGTGGAGGCCAATGCGCCGGGCTGCGTGTCCCTGCCGGCTCGCACGGAAGTGACGGACGTGCGGTGGGGTGGGGCGCCTGCCCCAACCTTTCGCGCAGTGGACGGAAATCTGGAGGTCTGTGGCACGACGCCTTCGGAGGGACCGCTGTGGCTGGAGAGCCGGTTGGTCATCCCGGAGGCCACGGTGCCGTACACGCAGGTGGGGTTCTCGCGCCGGCTGGACCTCCAGGCCCGTCCCTTCACGTATCTGCTGAACTGGGTGGAGTCCTGCGACCTCTTCGGTCCGTGCGACACGGCGCCCGGGCGGCTGGCGCACTTCACCCTCGACATCACCCATGCGCCCGGCGCGACGGTGCTCTGTCCTGGGAGCCTGTCCCGGCGGGATGAGACCCATACGCGCTGCGAGCTCCTGGACACGCGGGCCCCGACGTACTCCGCCTTCATGGTCGCGTCCCATCCGGCCTGGGTGCGGACGCGGCTGGTGGACTCGGACGTGGGGCGCGTGGAGCTGTATGAGCCGCCAGGGGGACTGCTGGGGCCGGCACTGGATGCGGGCGCGGTGGCGGACTTCCTGGCGTGGATGACGGCCCGCTTCGGGCCGCTGCCCTATGGCCCCGAGCTGCGGGTCGCCAGCGGGCCCATGGAGTGGCTGGGCATGGAGCACCCGGCCAACATCCTCCTGCGCGACAACCTGCCGCTCCTGCCCAGGTCCTACGCCAACATGACGCTGCACACGTTGATGCACGAGATCGTGCACCAGTGGGCGGGCAACCGGACGACGCTGGCGAGCGCGCAGGACTACCCGTGGAAGGAGGCGGTGGCGGAGTACCTCACGTATGTCTTCGAGGACGAGCACCGGGGCGACGAGGCCGCCATGACGCTCGCGTACTGGGACCGGCTGGCCCGGACGGCCTCCTACCACCTGCGTCCGCGAGACACGCCCGCGCCGCCCTTCCTCTCCTTCGTCAATGACATCTACGGCACCGGGCCGATGATCCTCCTCGTGCAACTGGAGTCCCTGCTCGGGCGTCCCCAGGTGCTCGCGGGGCTCCAGGCGTTCCTGGCGGAGCCGGGAGTCCGGAGCATCGAGGACCTGCGCCGCGCGCTCGAGGCCGCATCGGGGAGGAACCTCCAGCGCTACTTCGACACCTGGGTGGACGGGGAAGGGGAGCCGGACTGGCCCTACTTCCAGGTCGAGTTGCGGCAGGAGGGCGCGTTGACGCTGACCGTGACGCAGCGGACGCAGACCGGGAAGGTCCATCCCTGCGAGGTGGAGCTGGAGCTGCAAGGCGACGCGCCGGAAGAGCGGCGGCGGGTCACCGTTTCCTACGGCCTGGAGCCGGAGTCCGCGACGGCCGGGCTCACGGTGGAGGGGCTGGACTGGACCGTTCGTCAGGTCGTGGTGGATCCGCGCAGCCGGCTGGTCAATCGCAGGAGCCCGGGACTGACGCGGGAGCCCGCGCCCCACGCCTGGACGCTGTGAGAACGAGAAGGCCCCTCGAGCCTGGGAGGCGCGAGGGGCCGGGAACCGCGAGCCTGGCTCGTGAGACTACGGGGTGGGCACGGCGACGGCGGGCGCGCCTTCCGCGGGGGCAGTGGCGGCTTCGGCGCGCTTCGTGGCCTCGGCCTGGGTGGCGGTCTTGAGGGTCGCGAGGCCCTTCTCGAAGTCCTTGCCCACCACCTTGTCCATGTCCATGACGAGGCACATCGCCTTGCTGATGAAGTTGTGGTCGCCGGTCATGGTCCAGGTGACCGTGGTGCCTTCGGTGGCCGGCTTGAACGTGAAGGTGGTGATGCTGCTGGAGGCGAAGGGCTTGATGAACTCCAGCTTCACGCGGACGGACTCGTTGGCGGCGACCTCCTGGATGGTCATGCGGCCTTCGCCCACGTCGTCATTGCCCGTCCACCCGTAGGTGGCGCCAACGCCGGCTTCCGCGCCGCCGAAGGTCCGCTTCATGTTCGGGTCGAGGTTGTCCCAGGGAGACCACTGGTTCCACTGGTGGAAGTCATTGACCAGCCCGAACGCGATGTCCGGCGTCCCCGGCACGGTGGCGGTGCGCGTGACGGTGAAGGTATCAGGGCGGGTGGCGATGACGCCGACGAGCAGCAGGAGCGCGGCGGCGAAGCCAATGGCGATCTTCTTGAACATGGAGGTCCTTCGAATGGGTTCCCTGAACGGGAGGGCCGCGTCTTAGGCCGCCGGATCGTTCCAGCTCAAGCCCCCCTCCGAGCGGCCCTCCTTGACGCACCGTGTGGAGCGGGTCACCGGGCGCCCAGGACCACCTGTCCGTCCTTCATCACGAACCGCACCTGCTTCAGCGCGCGGAGGTCCTTCAGCGGGTCGCCTTCCACCGCGACCACGTCCGCGAGCTTGTTCGGCTCGAGCGAGCCAATCCGGTCCTGCATGCGCAGCAGCTCCGCCGCGTTCACCGTCGCGGCGCGCAGGATGTCCACGGGCTTGAGGCCCGCCTCGGCGTAGGAGATGAACACCTGCACGCTGGCCTGCCCCCGCGTCAGCCCGGGCATCACGACGTACATATCCGAGCCGGCGGCGATGCGAATGCCCGTGGCCACCGCGCGGCGGAGCCGGTCGTGGGCCCGGGTGATGCTCTTCCTGCAACGCTCCTTGCCCGCCGCGGCATCGATGGAGTCGCACACGTCCAGCGTGTTGTCGGTGGGCACCAGGAAGGTGCGCTTGCGGACCATGAGCGCGGCCACGTCATCGGGCAGGGAGTAGCCGTGCTCGATGGAGTCGACGCCCGCCTGGACCGCGGTGCGAATGCTCTCGTCGGTCGTGGTGTGCGCCGCCACCGGCCGCTTCTTCCGGTGCGCCTCCTCGACGATGACCTTCAGCTCCTCCAACGAGAGGAGGTTGTGTCCGTTGTCGACGATGACCTTGATGCAATCCGCGCCGTCGGCGATGGCCTGCCGCACGGCGCGCCGGGCCTCCTCCACGCCGGAGATGGTGACGTACTCCTGTTCGATGAGGGCCTGGGCCGGAGGTTGGAGCGTGGGGAGCTGTCCCCCGTGAGGTGCGAGCGCGCGGGTGGAGGCGGAGATGCGCGGGCCCTGCACCCAGCCGCGCTGGATGGCGTTGCGCAGCGCCACGTCCCCGTTGAGCCCGGAGTTGCCCAGGTCGCGCACCGTGGTGACCCCCGCCTCGAGCATCTCCCGGCCCAGCTTCGCGCCCAGGAGCGCGCGCTCGGCGGTGCTGCTCTGGGCGATGGTGGTGAGCAAGCCGTCTTCGGCCTCCGCGTCGACGTTCAGCAGCAGGTGCGAGTGGGCGTCGATGAGCCCGGGAAGCAGGGTGACGTCGCCCAGGTCGAAGACCTGGGTCCCCTGCGGGATGGACAGGCCCGTGCCCACGGCCTGGATGTTCGAGCCCTCGATGAGCACGACCGCGTCCGGCAGGACCTTGTCGCTCTTCCCATCGAAGAGCCGCGCGGCACGCAAGGCGATGCGCGTGGGCTCCACGCCCCATGACGGCAGGGGAAGGCCCCACAGGAGGAGCGTGCCAATGACAGTCGTCAACAACCGTCGGGAACGGGAGGGCAAGGCGTGGCTCCTGGAGGCGGGGAGACGGCAAGTGCCAGGGGCCCGGATGCTCCTTCACCTTGGAGGGTTTCACCAACGGCGTGTTGCTGGAGGCTGGAGGCCCGGGCTATGAGCACTTCCTCTCCGCTCCGTGATGCTGACCCCCGACACCGCGAAGCACCTGTCCCTGCTGCGGACGCTGGGAGAGGCGGAGCTGTCGCCGTACTCGCGGTGGCAGTGGCTGGCGTGGGATGAGTCGTCGCGCTACCTGCTGTCCGTCCAGAAGCAGGGTGGCATGTCGCTGCGCTGGTGGGACCTGCACTCGGAATCCCAGCAGCCGCACGCCTCGCACTTCATCTCCGGCTGCGTGGCCGCGTGGTTCCTGCCCGGCACCCAGACGCTGCTGTCCGTGACGGTGCGCGGCACGCTCCAGACATGGTCCGTGCCCGACGGCCGGTTGCTGTCGTCCGTGGAAACGGGCGGCTCCGTCTCGCATGCCCACCTGTCATCGGACGGGACGCGCCTGCTCCTCGTGGCGAGCGTGGGCCGCGTGCTGCTCTGGGACCTGGAGCGGCGCTGGCTCGTCTGGCGGAAGGAAGAGCCCTGGCAGCTCCACGACTGCGCGCTCTCGCCCGATGGCGCGTTCGCCGCCGTCGGAGCCGCCGAGGACCAGCAGGACCTTCAGACCCGTGCGGCCATGCTGCTCTGGGACGCGCGGACCGGCAGGCGCGTCACGGCCCGGGCCTTCGACGCGCGGCGGATCTGGGCCGTGGCCTTCACGCCGTCCGGTGAGCACCTGGTGGCCGCGAACTCCTCCGGGGAGCTGCTGTTCCTGACGCTGCCCACGCTGGAGGTCGCGCGAGCCCTGAAGGCCCCCGCGTCCATGGCCCTGCACCTGGCGTTCAACCCGGAGGGCTCGCTGCTCGCGGCCAGCCCGGATACGAGCGCGTTCGCCGTCATCAACGTGAGTGACGGGCAGCGCCTGTTCGACTACTCCGACCTGGACGACCAGCAGGGGAGCACCGCGAACTTCTCTCCCGATGGCCGCTGCGTGGCCTGGGGCATGGACGACGGCAAGGTGGGCGTCTGGGGCGTGAAGCCCAAACCCTAGCGTCGCGGTAGCGCCTGCTCGGCAACGAACATCCCCGGGCGGGGGGCTCGCCTCCTGCCTGGGGATGATTAGCGTTCACCCAACGGGAGGTGGACGTGGCGAAGCCGCGCCAGGCGGTCCGGAAGCAGACGCGCGCACCGCATGAGCGGCGGCATGACACCGCGCTGCTCATCATCGACGTCATCAACGACCTGGAGTTCCCCGGCGGAGAGAACGTCCTGCCCTGGGCGCTGCGCATGGTGGAGCGCCTGAGCCCCTTCGCGGAGCGGATGCGCAAGGCCGGCGTCCCGGTCATCTACGTCAACGACAACTTCGACCTGTGGCGCAGCAGCTTCACGGACGTCTACAAGCACTGCACCCGCAAGGACAGCCGCGGCCAGCGCGTCGCTCGAGCGCTCAAGCCCCGGCCGGATGACTACTTCATCCTCAAGCCCAAGCACTCGGCCTTCTTCGCCACGTCGCTGGTGCCGCTCCTGGAGCACCTGGGCACGAAGAAGCTGCTGCTCGCGGGCATCGCCACCAACCTGTGCGTCTTCTTCAGCGCCCACGACGCGCACATGCACGAGTACAAGATCACCGTGCTCAGCGACTGCTGCTGCGCGGAGAGCGACAAGGACCACGACCTGGCCCTGGATCAGCTCCAGCGCTTCCTGAAGGTGCGCGTCCGCCGGGGCGACGAGGTCCACCTGGAGCCCCGCTCGCGCCGCCGGGCCACGCGCCGGCCCCCGCCAGAATGGAAGTGACGGGGGCCGCCTGACGCAAGGGCCGGCTCAGACGTCCTTGTCGTCGTCCTCGTCATCGTCGTCGAGGATGTGGCACTTGCCGGCATCCTCGTCGAGCGCCTTGCCGATGAACTCCTTCACCACGTCGTCGCCGTTGAAGACCAGCGAGAGGGCGTGCTGCTCGCCGGCGACGTCCTCCTTCTTGTCCACGTGGAGCGTGCCGCCCAGCGCCGTCGCGTTGCCGTCGACGTGCGCGCCCGTGGGCACCCGCACCTCGCCGCCAATGGCCACCACGTCGCCCTTCACCCGCGCACCGGGCTCCAGGATGACGCGGCCCCGGACGGCGGCCACGTCGTTGTCCACCACCGCGCCCTTCTTCACGATGACGTCGCCGTCCACCGCGACCGCGTCCTTGATCTTCTCCCCCGGCTCGATGACCAGGTTCGTGCCCTGGACCGCCTTGCTCCCGTCCTTGACGTTGACGCAGATGGTCTTGGCGGGGGCCTTGGACGGCTTCTTCGCCGGCTCCGCCGCCAGCGCGGGCACGGCCAGCGAGCAGGCGAGGAGCAGGGTGGGCAGCAGCGGGCGACGCATGGCGGAGACCTCCGGGACGCGGAAGGGGAGCGGCATGCCCTTCCTACGGCCGGCCGCATCCCCCATTGCATCCGGGCGCCCGCCTCAGCCGAGCACGCCCTTCGCCGCGTCGATGGCCTCGTGCGTCCCCGCCAGCGCCAGGATGTCCCCCGCGCGCAGCACCTCCTGCGCGGTGGGCACCAGCACGCCCGCGTCGCCCCGGCGGATGGCCAGCACCGTGGCCCCCGTCATGCCGCGCAGGTTGAGCTCCGCCAGCGTGCGGCCCACCGCCGCGCTGGACTCGCCGAGCGCCACCGACTCCGGCTCGCCGATGCCGGGCAGCATCTGACGCACGCCGTGCAGCACGTCCGGTGCCGGCTCGTCCTCCTCGCCCTTGGCGTGGGACTGGGCCGCGAGCGCCTCCACGATGACCTGCGCGCCCGCGCGCATGTGGCCCTGCAGGTTCGTGGCGCTCTTCCAGAAGGCGAAGCCCATCACGCCCAGGGACACCAGCAGCAGCACCGCGCCCGGCACGCCGGGCAGGAACGGCTGGGTGATGGCCAGCACCGGTACGCCCACCATGAAGACGCTGGCCAACTGGAGCGCCACCACCAGCACCCGCCGGGGCGCCGCCGCCAGGTCCACCTTGCCGTTGGCGGCCGCCGGCAGCGCGCCCTCCGCCAGCACCACGCCCAGCCGCCGTCCCATCCGCACGATGCCCACGCAGAAGGGCAGGGCCAGCGCCGTGGCCAGGCCAATGACGACCCACGGCGTCAGCGTCGCGCCCCAGCCCATGCGCTCGTCGATGAACACGGTGATCCGCGGCAGCAGCACCGACGTGCCGATGACGATGATGGTGATGAACGCCGCGTCCAGCAGCATCAGCAGCGCCATGCGCCGCACGCGCGCGCCCACCGTCTTCTGGCGCGGCGACGTGCGCAGGTTCTCCACCCAGCTGCCGTACAGCGACGCGAACGTCTGGAGCGGCGCGGGCAGCTTGCGGTCCACCCAGTTGGCGATGGGGCCGGACGCGCGGATGAGCCACGGCGTCGTCAGCGTGGTGATGGCCGACACGGCCACCGCCACCGGGTAGAGGAACAGGCCGGTGGCCTTCAGGGACAGGCCCAGGCCCGCGATGATGAAGGAGAACTCGCCAATCTGGGACAGGCTGAGCCCCGCCTGCACGGACGTGCGGGTGCCGTTGCCGGTGAAGAACGCGCCCAGCGACACGCTGAGGATCTTCCCCAGGATGACCACGCCCGTGAGCACCGCGATGGCGGCCCAGTGCTCGCGGATGAGCGCCGGGTCGATGAGCATGCCCACCGACACGAAGAACACCGCGCCGAAGAGGTCGCGCACCGGCTGCACCAGGTGCTCGATCTCCTTGCCCTCGCCGGACTCCGCCACCAGCGAGCCCGCGAGGAACGCGCCCAGCGCCACCGAGTAGCCGAACGCCTGCGCCAATAGCGCGACGGCGAAGCAGATGCCCACGCTGGTGACGAGCGTCGTCTCCGGCCGCTGGAGCTTCGTGATGGCGCGCATCAGCCGGGGCACGACCAGCAGGCCCACGGCGACCAGCCCCACGAGGAAGGCGGCCAGCTTGCCCACGGTCAGCGCCAGGTCCCACGCGGACAGGCCGGAGCCGGTGGACACCGCGGTGAGCATGGCCATCAGCAGGATGCCGATGAGGTCCTCCACGATGAGGATGCCCACCACGATGCCGCGCAGCGCGCCGCGGATGTTCTGCTCGTCGAACGCCTTCGCGATGATGGTGGTGCTGGAGATGGCGATGCAGCAGCCGGTGAACAGGCTCTCCAGCATCGTCCAGCCGAAGGCCCGGCCGACGACGAAGCCCAGCCACACCATCACGCTGCACTGGATGACGGCGGTGAGCCCCGCCGTGGGCCCCACCTGGAACAGCCGCCGCAGGCTGAACTCCAGCCCCAGCGAGAACATCAGCAGGATGACGCCCAGCTCCGACAGCGTCTGCACGATGCCCGCGTCCGCCACCAACGGGATGGGGACGTGCGGCCCGATGATGAAGCCCGCGAGGATGTAGCCCAGCACCACGGGTTGGCGCAGGCGCTGGAAGAGGACCGTGGTGACCGCCGCGACACAGAGGACGGTGGCGAGGGCTTGGAGGAACGCGTGGGCGTCGTGCATGGAAGGGCGCCTCTGGAGGTGATGGGGCTTGCGATGCCCGGCCCCGCCCGCGATGCGCGGGGCCGGATCCACGGGAAGTTAGGGCGGGCTCAGGCGCATCGCTCGAGGGCGATGGCCCCGCCGATGATGAGCAGGCACACCAGGCCGCTCCACAAGAGGCGAGCGCCCTGCCACTGGTCATGGGTGGCGCCGCCCTGCTGGGGCGGGATGGGGGGGGTGGGTTCAGGGGGAGGGGACGAAGACATGGAAGAAGCTCTCGCGCGGGCGCGAAGGGCGCACCGCGTGCGGAAGGGAATGCGTTGGAGGGAGGGCCCGCCCGCCTGGCCTCCGGAGAGCACACCGGGGCCGTCAGGGGGAGGAGGCCGCGAAAAGGGAAGCGGGAAGGAATCCGCTCAGCCCTGGACGGGGGGACCCTGGGCCGGGCAGTTCACCGTCCGGGGACGGTCCGCCAGCGGCGTGAGCCTTGAGGGCAGCGCGCGGGCAAGCAGGCCCTGGGCGTGCGCCAGCACCCGGGCATCGTAGCGCGCGAGCAGCGCGCGCAAGGTGTCCCACCGGGGAGCATGGGGCGTCGGAGGACGGAAGGTGACGGCACCCCGGTCCACCTGATCGCGCGGGACCGGCTGCGGCGCACCCACGTGGGACCCGTGCAGCAGCCCCGCCTCTTCCCATCCCAGCTTCGGGCTGGAGGACGGGCGCGACGCCTCGGCCGTCCGGGACGCCACCGCGTCCGCGCGGGGCCCCGCCAGCCCCAGGAACGCGGCCAGCACCGCCGCGCACACGACCGCCGCCACGGCGAACCGTGTCTCGCGGAGGGCTTCACGCCCGGTGTGGGGAGGGGCCGGCGTCATGGGTGGGGGGGTTAAGCATGTCGCACCGGATGCGACAGTCGGTGGACGACAGAAAACCGTGTCAGCGGAAGGCCTTTATACGCAGCCGGGGGAGCACGCACCTCGGAAAATCGCGGTCTTGGCGTCGAAATGGTCACGCAGTGACGGACCGGGATGATTTCAGCGGGCCTCGACATTGACGTTGCCACCCGTCAGGGGATATCCCCTTTCGGCAATAGAAAATGAGAACCATTCTCAACTTCGACAACGGACTGGGTGCTGCTCCGACGCTGCCTCAAGCTGTGACCGCCCGTGTGGATGCGGTGCGTGTCCCCGTGGGGCTCTTCCAGTCCGCGACCGCGTCGGTGGAGGGTGGGTGGGGCCGCTGGAGCGGGGCCCTGCTGGCCGCGACCGCGGCGCACGTGGTGGCGCTGGCGGTGGGGCTGACCATGGCGACCCGGCCGGCCCCTCCGGTGGCGAAGCCGGAGCCGGAGCTGGTGCTGATGGCGTACGCGCCGCCTCCGCCGCCGCTGGGCGGTGGCGCGCTGAAGCAGGCGTCCGTGGAGCCCGTGAAGCCGGTGGTGCAGAAGCCCCGCCCGAAGCGGCAGGAGCTGGTGGTGCCCGCGAAGGTGCCGGAGCCGGTGAAGGAGACGCCGGAGCCGGTGGAGCAGGTCGCGGAGACGCCGGCCGTCACGGAGGTGGCCACGACCGCGTCGCAGGCGCCCGCGGGTCCGGGCGTGCCGGAGGGCGCGGTGGGTGGCGTCGTCGGGGGCGTGGTGGGCGGGCTGGTGGGCGGCAAGCTCGGTGGGCAGGGCAAGGCGCCGCCCATCTATTCGCCGCGAGAGGTGATGAATCTGCCGGTGCTGCTGTCCGGCAAGCCGGAGTATCCGCGCCGCGCTCGTGAGGATGGCATCACCGGCGTGGTGATGGTGATGGTGGTCATTGGCACGGACGGCTCGGTGGAGCCCGGCTCGCCGCGCATCCAGCGCTCGGTGCCCGGGCTGGACGAGGCCGCGCTCGAGTCCGTGGCGAGCTGGCGGTTCTCGCCGGCCCTGGGACACGACGGCGCGCCGGTGCGCGTGAAGGTCGTCATCCCGGTGAAGTTCGCCCTCAGGTAGTTCCTTCGCAGTCACGCAGACGCCTTCATGAATCCCAAGCTCCGCTCGGTTCTCTTCTGGATCCACCTGGTGTCCGGCCTCGTCGTGGGGCTCGTCGTCGCGGTGATGTCGTTCACTGGCGCGGCAATCGCTTTCGAGTCGGAGATCGTCGACTGGGCGGACCGTGACGCGCGCCACGCGGCGCCTCCCGCGCAGGGGACTCCCCGGCTGACGCTGGAGGAGATGATCGCGAAGGCGAAGGAGGCGAAGCCGGCCGCGCAGCCCTCCGGCGTGACGGTGTCCCCGGAGCCGGACAGCATGGTGACGGTGGCCCTGGGCCGCGGCGCCGCGGTCTACGTCCATCCCTATACCGGTGAGGTGCGCGAGCAGGGCGCGCAGGGCTGGCGCGCGTTCTTCCACACGATGGAGGAGCTGCACCGGTGGTTGGCGGCCTCGGGCGACAACCGCGCCGTGGGCAAGGCCGTCACGGGCGTGAGCAACCTGGCGTTCCTGTTCCTGGGCATCACGGGCCTGTTCCTGTGGTGGCCGCGCAAGTGGACGCTGCGCTCCATGCGGCCCACGCTGTGGTTCCGCCGGGGCCTCAAGGGCAAGGCGCGCGACTTCAACTGGCACAACGTCATCGGCTTCTGGTCGCTGCCGGTGCTGGTGGTGCTGACGGCGTCCGGCGCGGTGATTTCGTACCGCTGGGCGTCCAACCTGATCTTCACCCTGACCGGCAACGAGCCGCCGGCGGCGCAGGGCCCCATGGCCACGCCGCCCGTGCCCGTGCCCACCCCCGCGCCGGGCACGAAGCCCCAGCCGCTGGATGCGCAGTTCGCGGCGGTGATGAAGCAGTCCAACGCCTGGGAGGCCATCACCCTGCGGCTCGCCACGCCTCCCGGCCCCGGTGGCCAGGGTGGTCCGCGCGCCGAGGGTGGCGCACCGCGCGGCGAAGGTGGCCCGCGTGCTGAAGGCGCGCCGCGTGGCGAGGGGGGCCCCAGGGGAGAAGGGCGCGGGGGGCCGGGCGGTCCGAAGGGCCCGCAGGCCAGCGCCTTCACCGTCCGCGAGCAGGAGCGCTGGCCGCTCTTCGCCACCAACACGGTGTCGGTGGATCCGTTCACGACGCAGACCCTGAAGACGGAGACCTACGCGGACTTCAACAGCGGCCGGAAGGTGCGCACCTGGATGCGCTTCCTGCACACCGGCGAGGCGCTCGGCTGGGTCGGCCAGCTCATCGCGGCGCTCGCGTCCATTGGCGCGGTGTTCCTCGTCTACACGGGCTACGCGCTCTCCTGGCGCCGGTTCGTCCCGCGCCGCCGGACCCAGCCCGCTGCCCCCGCCATCGCGGCGCCTCCGGCCGTGGAGTCGGAAACGCACGCCGCCTGAGACACGTCCGCGGCAAACGCAGACATCCCCAGGGCCCGGACCGCGAGAGCGGATCCGGGCCTTCTCTTTTTCACCCATCGGCGTGTGGCATTCGTCCGGCTGATGCGAAGCAGTGCCGCGACACCCATCCGCCTCGAAAGTTACATCCACCTCCGGGAAGAAATTTCTTGTAACGCGAAGCCTAGTCCTGCATATGCGAATCATTCTCAATTAGGCAGCAAGCTCCTTCCCGAGGGGACCCGTGTCCACAGCCAAGCCCGGTCGTTCTGGTATCCGCTCTTCGAATGGCAACCCTGGAGGCGTGCGCGGCGCGCTGTGGCCCTGGGGGCCCGCGGCCGTGGGGCTCGCCTCCGCGCTGGCGGCGGGTGGCGCGGTGGCCCAGGAGACGCCGGTGACGGGCGACACCACGACGCCGGTGCAGGAGTCCCGCCCGGCGGAGAGCGCTCCCGTGGGCCAGGAGGCGCCGTCCCCCGAGCGCACCCCGGAGTCCGCGCCCACCACCGCCCCCGCGGCGACGGCGGAGCAGGCCGGCCAGCAGGATGACGCCTACGTGTTGCCGGAGGTGTCCGTCGAGGGTGAGACGGCCAAGTACAACGTCACGGAGCCCAGCCTGACCCGGCTGCCGCGGCCGCTGGTGGACACGCCGCAGACCATCACCGTGGTGCCCGAGCGCGTGATGGAGGAGCAGCAGGCGACGACGCTGCGCGATGCCCTGCGCAACGTGTCCGGCATCACCGTGACGGCGGGCGAGGGTGGCCGCCAGGGCGACTCCTTCTCGCTGCGCGGCTTCTCCGCCCAGACGGACACGCTGCGCGACGGCGTGCGCGACCTGGGCTGGTTCACGCGCGACACGTTCAACCTGGAGGGCGTGGAGGTCTACTTCGGCCCGTCGTCGGTGCTGTTCGGCCGAGGCTCCACGGGCGGCGCCATCAACCTGGTGACGAAGAAGGCGCGCAAGGGCTCCTTCACCGACCTGCGCCTGTCCGGCGGCACGTCGCCCACCGGCCGCCTGGAGGCGGACGTCAACCGGGAGATCTCCGACAGCGTGCAGTTCCGCGTGAGCGCCGTGGGGCAGTTGGCGGGCGTCGCGGGCCGAGACATCGTGAAGGAGAACCGGGTGGGCATCGCCCCGTCCGCGCGCTTCCAGCTGGCGGAGAAGGTCGCCCTGGAAGTGGACTACTTCTACCAGCACGAGGACAGCGTGCCGGACTACGGCCAGCCGTACTTCAACGGCTACCCCGTGGGCGTCACCCTGGACGTGCCCCGTGAGAACTTCTACGGCGTGAAGGACAGCGACACGGAGCTGGTGAACGCGCACATCGGCTCGGCGCGCCTGCTGGCGGACCTGGGCGGCACGTTCCGGCTGACGAACACGCTGCGCTACGGCGGCGTGAACCGCTTCGCCCGGCCCACCGCGCCGCGCGGCCTGACGCCGGTCGCGGCGCCCACCACCATCGGCCGCCAGCGCTTCGAGACGACCGCCGACAACACCTACTTCGCGGACCAGCTGGACGTGCGCGGCGGCTTCACCACGGGCTTCCTCAAGCACAACGCCAACATCGGCCTGGACATCTCCCGCGAGCAGCGCGAGCAGGGCCGCGTCAACCTGACCCTGAACGGCGGCAACGTGCCGGCGGACCTGTTCGATCCGGACAACAGCCCGGACCTGTCCGGCGTGGCCCGCGTCCCGGGCGCCACCAACTACAGCCGCCAGTGGAACCTGGGCGCGTACGCGTCGGATCAGATCCAGATCACCAAGTACGTGGAGGTGCTGGGCACCCTGCGTCTGGACAACCTGCACAGCGACTACGAGACCAAGGCCGCGAACGGTGACATCGCCGCCTTCGAGCAGGAGAACAGCCTGTTCAACTGGCGCCTGGGCCTGGTGCTCCACCCGGTGGAGAACACCAGCGTCTACGGCATGTACGGCACGTCCACGAACCCCAGCGCCGAGCTGGCCACGCTGTCCAACGACACCGTGACGCTGGACCCGGAGAAGAACGAGACCTTCGAGATCGGCGCCAAGTCGGACCTCATCACCGAGCGCCTGAGCGTCAACGCCGCCGTCTTCCGCACCAACAAGAAGAACGCGCGCGTGCCGAACTCCACCCCGGACGGCCCGCCCGTGGTGCTGGAGGGCAAGCAGCGCGTGCAGGGCTACGCCCTGGGCGTCGCGGGGTCGCCGGTGCGCGGCTGGAACGTGTTCGCCAACTACACGTTCCTGGACGCGAGCATCCAGGAGCACACCAACGACTTCCTGGAGGGCCAGCGCCTGGTGAACACGCCCAAGCGCAGCCTGTCGCTGTGGACCACGTACGCCATCCTGGACAGCCTGTCCGTGGGCGGCGGCGCCACCTACCAGGACGTGGCGACGGTGAACAACCCGGCCAACGCGACGGTGGTGCTGTCCAAGGTCCCCAACTACTGGCGCTTCGACGCGTTCGCGTCCTACACCGTCCTCAAGAAGGTGGACCTGCAGCTCAACGTCTACAACCTGACCGACAAGCTCTACTACGACTCGTACTACGGCGGTCAGGCCGTGCCGGCGGACGGCATCTCCGCCCTGCTGTCCGCGCACGTGCGCTTCTAGTCGCGCGCTTCACCTGCCGGGCGTAGGAGGACGTTCATCATGATGGTGCACATCCCGCAGGTCCTCACGCCCGAGCAGGTGGCCCACTGCCGCGCCGTCTTCCAGAAGGCGGCGTGGGAGGATGGCCGCACCACCGCCGGCAAGCAGTCCGCGCAGGTGAAGAAGAACCTCCAGCTTCCCGAAGGCAGCCCCGCCGCGCGGGAGCTGGGGGACCTGGTGCTGGCCGGCCTGGAGAAGAGCCCGCTGTTCATCTCCGCCGTGCTGCCCCAGCGCGTCTTCCCGCCGCTGTTCAACCGCTACGAGCCCGGCATGGACTTCGGCTCGCACGTGGACAACGCCATCCGGCCGCTGCTGGGCACGAACCAGCGCATCCGCACGGACGTGTCCGCCACGCTCTTCTTGAGCGAACCGGACAGCTACGACGGCGGGGAGCTGGTGGTGGAGGACACCTACGGCAACCACTCGGCGAAGCTGCCCGCGGGGGACCTCATCGTCTACCCGTCCACCAGCCTGCACCACGTCACGCCGGTGACGCGCGGCGTGCGGCTGGCGTCGTTCTTCTGGGTGCAGAGCATGATCCGCGACGCGGGGCAGCGCTCGCTGCTCTTCGACATGGACACGTCCATCATGCAGCTCACCCGCGAGGTGCCCAAGAGCCCCGCGCTGGTGATGCTCACCGGCGTGTACCACAACCTCCTGCGCCAGTGGGCGGAGCCCTAGCCGGCTCCCGAAGCCGTCAGTCCGTGGTGACGTGCAGGGTGAGCACCGGGCACGCCGCGCGGCCCACCACCTTCTGCGCCACGCTGCCCAGCAGCATGCGCGTGAGCCCCTTGCGCTGGTGCGTGCCCATCACGATGAGGTCGTACTTCCCGCGCTCGGCCTCCTCCAGCACCACGTTGCCCGCCTCCCCAATCACCACGCGGTGGGACAGCGCCACGGGCGCGGTGCCGTCCACGGAGCGCAGGAGCGTCTCCAGCTCCTTGCCCGCGGTGTCGCGCGCCATGCCCTCCAGGGACGTGGCGTCCCAGCCGGGCGAGGCCACCAGCAGGTCCGGCGCCACGTACTGCGGCGGCTCCCAGGCGTGGATGACGTCCACCGTCGCCCCGAAGGGCCGGGCGAGCTGCAGCGCGTAGTCCACGACGGAGCGGGACCCGTCCTTCAGGTCCACCGGCACGAGGATGCGTGAAGGGCCAGCCATGGGTGTCCTCCTCCTGCGGGTACACCGAAGGGGTAATACCCACTCGCCGTGGGGGCAAGCGGGCGTGCAGGGAGGGCCGAGCAGCGGGGCGGGCGCGCAAGGCCACCCGCGCATGGACACCTTCCAGTCCGAGGTCCTGCCCCCATATGCGCCCTCCCATCGACAACGGTACCGTGCTCATCATTGGCGCCGCTGGCGGCATCGGCCGCGAGCTTGCCCGGCTGCTCTCTCCCCGGGTCAGGACCCTGGTGCTCGTCGCGCGCGACGTGGACGACCTGGGGGCCCTGCGCGAGGAGTTGCTCGCCCGCAACCCGACGCTGGGCGTGATGATCCGCGCCTGCCGCCTGGATGATCCGCGCGCCGTGGACGCGCTCTTCGAACACCTGGAGCGTCACTACGTCCGCGTGGACGTGCTCATCAACAACGCGGACTACGCCTCCAGCGGGATGTACGCGGAGGAGCGCTGGAAGCGCATCGAGGAGCTGGTGCAGGCGAACGTGCTGGCCCCCGCGATGATCACCCACCGCCTGCTGGGGCCCATGGTGGAGCGCGGGCGGGGTGGCATCCTCACGGTGGGCTCGGGCGCCGCGCGCCTGTTCCTGCCGGGCGCGGTGACGTTCGCCGCCACGCAGCGCTTCCTGGACGGCTTCAGCGAGTCCCTGCGCCTGGAGCTGAAGGGCGCGGGCATCCCCGTCACCTTCGTGGCCGCGGGGCCGCTGGCGCTGGAGCCGCACCTGGAAGGGGAGGTGACGCCCTTCTTCGAATTGTCCCTGCGCCAGTGCGCCCGCGAGGCCCTGGCGGGCTTCGAGCGGGGCGAGGCGCTGGTGTACCCGGGGCTGGGGCACCGGTGGATGATGCGGCTGTTGCGCTTCCTGCCACGCTCCTTCAAGCGGGGCCTGGGGCGGCTGGCGCTGGGCGGGCTCAAGCGGACGCTGCTCTTGAATCCGCCCGCCCCCGGAACGAATGCGCCCCCCCAGCCGGTGCTGCTGGCCGGAGGGGAGCCCACGTCCGTGACGTGACGGCGACTACAGGCCGATTTCGGCCAGGCGGGCCTTCACGCGCGTGGCCTTCACGCCGGTGTTGGCCGTGCCGCGGCCCTGCGAGTTGCCGCCGACGCCGATGTGGTGCAGCGCCACCACCTGGTTCGAGGACGTGGAGATGACGGGCGAGCCGGACGAGCCGCCCAGCGTGTCCGCGTCGTAGGAGATGTCCGTGGTGCTGTAGTTGCCGTTGAGCACCTTGCCCGGCGAGGACTTCTTCGTCGGCGTGCAGGACGGCGTCGTGTAGTAGTCGCAGTTCTGGTTCACGACGTACACGGTGGAGCCCGTCGCCGCGTTGGTGCTGGAGACGGAGAGGAAGCCGTACACCTGGCCGGGCAACTGGCCGTTGACGGCCGAGCAGCGCAGCGCCGTCATGTCGTCACTGCTCCACGTCTTGATGAACGTGGCGCACGGGTACCAGATGCGCGAAGCGGACGCGACGCCGTCCTCGTAGTTGAACGACACGCGCGCGCCCACCGCGTCCGCGCTGCTGCCCACGCAGTGGTTGTTGGTGATGACGACGTCGTTGGACACCAGCCACGCCGTGCAGCGGCTGCCCACCGCCGGGATGGAGAGGTAGCCCACCGCCAGGGACTTCGTGCGCTGCGTGCCCGTGAGGGACGTGGCGCTCACCCAGTTCACCGTGCCCACGATGACGTTGGACTCCTGCGACGCCAGCGCCTCATTGGTGGGCTCCGCGTCCGGCACGTCCATGGGCTCCACGGAACCACACGCCGTCAGGCCCATCACCAGCATCGCACCCACGAGCTTCTTCGCGGCCATCTCTGAGTCTCCCCCCGCGCGGCATTGCGCGGCGCGGGGGGCCTACGCACGCCGCGTGCCACGGCGCGCCCCAGAGGAGGCCCGCACCCGCGCGGCCGCACGGATGGTGCGTGGATGCTCCGTGCAACCCGGTTGCGTTTGTAAAGAAACGTCACGTTCCCCGGCGAATCCCCAGCCATCCCGGGCGTTTGCGTGATTTTCCGGGAGTGCCGCTTTTGCGGACATGCGGGAGACCGCCCCTGTCCCAGGCGGAGACAGGGGCGGGGCGGGCGGAATTCTTCAGCCGATGATCATGTCCTCGCGCTCGAGGGTGCCTTCCTCGAAGCGGCGGAGGTTGAAGCGGGTGAAGAGCTCGTCGGAGGCGCCGGAGGTCATCCACTGGGCCATCCGCTCCGCGACGGCGGGGGCCATCATGAAGCCGTGGCCCACGAAGCCGGACATCTGGAGCAGGTTGTCCAGGCCGGGGGTGCGCCCGAGGATGGGGTTGTTGTCCGGGGTGACGTCGTAGAGGCCGCCCCACTGGCGCAGCACCTTCACCTGGCCCACGTGCGGCAGTTGCTCCGTGAGGGCGCGGGCGAAGCGCGACACGAAGCGCAGCGTGCTGCCCATGTTGGGGCCGGAGGGCTCCAGCGGGTCGCCCATGCCGCCGACAATCTCACCGCGCATGGACTGGCTGAAGTACAGGCCCGTGTCGAGGACGGACACCAGCGGCGACAGGAAGGGCTTGAGCGGCTCGGTGCTCAGGATTTCATGGCGGTGCGGCTCGTTGGGCAGCTTCACGTCCGCCAGCTTCGCGACCGCCGGGCTCCACGCGCCGGAGGCAAGCACGACGGTGTCGCAGGCGATGTCGCCCCGGTCCGTCTTCACCTTGCGCACCTGGCCGTTGCTCGTCTCGAAGCCGGTGACGTTGGTGTACGTCTCCACCTTCACGCCGCGCTTCACGCTGCCCTGCGCGTAGCCCCACAGGAAGGCCCAGGGGAAGATGACGCCGTCCTCCGGGTTGTAGGCCGCCGTCACGCAGTCCTTCATCGTGAGGCCCGGGACGACCTGGCGCGCCTCGTCCGCGGTGATGATGCGCGTGGGCACGCCGTACTTGTTGTGCAGGGCGGCGTTGCGATCCAGCCGGTACGCGGTGTCCTTGCGCTTGGCCAGGAAGAGGTAGCCGCCCTGGCGCAGCCACACGTTGACGCCCAGGTCGCGCGCGAAGCCCTTCATCAAATCAATGGAGCGCTTGGCCAGTTGGATGAGCGCCGGGGTGCCCCACTGCATGCGCACGCCGCCGCCGTTGCGGCCGGACGCGCCGGCGCACAGGTAGCCGCGCTCCAGCACGACGACGTCCGTCTCCCCGCGCAGCGCCAGGTTGTACGCCAGCGACAGGCCCATGATGCCGCCGCCGATGATGACCACCTTCGCCTTCTGCGGCACCGGTCCCTCCGGGCGCAGCGCGGACGGGAAGTGCTCCAGCTCCTGGGGCACGCCGCCCACGGGCGGGACGGCCTCGTCCACCGGGGCGCTGGCCAGCACGCGCAGCTCCGTGGGGTACAGCGGCGGGCGGGGCGTGAAGGGCACCACGCCCTCCGGCTTGAGCGCCGGGGCCTTCTGCTTGAGCAGCGCCGCCACCGCCGCGTGGCAGCTCTTGCCCTGGCAGATGCCGGTGCCGAAGCCCGTGTAGCGCTTCACCGACTCCACGTCGTGGTAGCCGCGCTCGATGGCGTGCTCCACGTCCGTGACCGTGACGTCCTCGCAGGTGCAGACGAGCGCCTTGCTCATGACAGCCCTCCCAGCAGCGCCTGCGCCGCGCGTGCGCCCATGGCCGCGGCGTCCTTCGCCGTGCCGACCTTCGCCACGTCTCCCGCGACGAACACGTCCGCCGCCTGCGTGCGGCCGTCCGCGTCCGCCTCCACCCGGAAGTGGCCCGCGTCCGCGTCGAACTCCACCTTCGCGCCGCCCTGGCGCGCCAGCTCGAAGCCCGGCGCCACCGGCACCGACACGACGACGGCGTCGCACGACACCTTCTGCTTGCGGCCGCCCTGGGGCGTGAAGCTCAAGCCCGTCACGCCGCGCAGGCCGTGGCCCTTGAGCCCGTCACCGATGACGGCCTTGGGGTGCGCGTTCGCGGGCAGCGGGCCCTTCAGGTCCACCACCGCCGCCACCTCCACGCCGCGCTGGGTGAACAGGTGCGCCAGCGCGTGCAGCTCCGGGCCGTGGCCCACCAGCGCCGCCACCCGCGGGGCCACGTCGTGCTTGCGCAAGAGCAGGCTCGCCGCGCGGCCCGCGATGACGCCGGGCAGGTCGTTGTTCTCGAAGGGGAGGGTGGGGGGATGGCCGCCCACCGTGAGCAGGAAGCGCTTCGCGTAGACCTTGAGCAGCCGCAGGTTCGCGGCCTCCTGGGACGCGACCGCCAGGTAGCGGCCGTGCTCGTCGTCATACAGGCCGATGACGGTGGCCCTGCGCACCACGCTGCCCTGCGGGAACGCGGTGGCCTCCGGCACGAAGGGCGCGTTCTCCTCCGGGGCGCCGTGCGCCAGCCGCCCGCCCAGGGTGGCGTCGCGCTCGAAGAGCATGAAGGGCACGCCCTTGCCCGCGAGCACCCGCGCCGCCTCCAGGCCCGCCGCGCCGCCGCCCACCACCGCGACGGAGGTGTGGAAGGTGCGCGGGGGCAGGGGCTCCGGGCCCGCCTCCTTGGGCAGCAGGCCCAGGCCGGCCAGTTGCCGGGCCACGCGCGCCATCACGTCCTCCGCCACCGGCACGCCCGCGAACATCTCGTGGTGATCCAGGCGCTTGGGGAAGAACCAGTCGATGGTCTCGAAGATGTCCACCTTCGCGGAGGGGTACGCGTTCTGCCGCTCCAGCCGCATGCCCTCCTTCGCGGGGGTGCGGCAGGTGTAGACGTTGGGCAGCCCGTCCACGCGCATGAGGCAGTGCGAGCAGGCCGCGGCGAAGCAGTACGGCCCGCGCGGGCGGTGGTACTTCACGGAGCGGGAGAGGACGTTCTCGCCCGCGGCGATGAGGGAGCACGCCACCGGCTCGCCTTCGATGGCGGGGATGCTCTCGCCCTCGAGGTCCACGGTGATGGCCCTGCCGCGCGGGGTTGCGTCTGGGAGGCGTCGCATGGGTGCCGCGCAAAATGGCGCACCCGACGGGGGCGGTCAAAGCCTGTCAGCGGCTGCCCGCCCACCGTCCACAACCGGTCACGACAGCGCAGGTGATGGCGCGCGAGCGTGGGGCTTGTTGGAGAAGGAAAAGCCCCACTCCCGGTACGCTCGGGAGCGGGGCTTCATGATGCGGTGTGGCAATCCCGGGCGGCCGTGAGGCCGGGTGCGTCAAACCGGGTGCTCGCTCCGGGGGAAGATGGGCTCCGGCATGCCCCGGCCGCCGCGGTAGCCGAAGCGGGTGCGGATGACCGCGCCGAAGGCCAGCGGGATGAGGAAGAGGTTGAGCAGGACGCCAATCACCGGGATGTGGCTGACCAGGAGGATGGCGCCCAGGCCCAGCGCGAGCACCACCGCCTGCGTCTTCCTGCCGCGCAGCACCGGCAGCCGGGTGCCCAGCTCGCTGGCGATGGCCGCGTAGCCCAGCGCCGTGCCCAGCATGGAGGCGACCAGGAGGGCGAACGCCACCGGGATGCCCACGAGCGTGACGCACAGCACGACGCTCAGGGGGATGAGGGCCAGCGCGCCCACGAAGCCCACGACGGCGTTGCGGCGGGGGTTGGCGCGGATCTCATCGCCCAGCTCCTTCATGCGCGCCGGGAAGAACATCTGCCCCAGGAAGCCCAGGCCGAAGAGGAGCGCGAACTGGAGGATGAACGACGCCAGGCCGCCGCCGTTGTCGTGGTCGTCATCGTCGGTGTCCTTCACGGACGTGTCGTGGTTCTGCACGTCCTGCATGCCGCGCTTGATTTCGCCCGCCACCATGCGGCCCAGGCCCGCGCCGCCGAAGGACTCCAGGCTGCCCTCCACCCGGGCGCCGTCCGACTTCTGCACCTGGCCGCCGAAGGCGGACACGTCGCCGTCCACCTCCGCGTTGGGCCCCAGGATGACGTTGCCGCCAAAGGCGTGCGCGTCTCCCTCCACGTGGCCCTGGATCTCCAGGTTGCCGCCGAAGGCGACCGCGTCGTCCTCCACGATGCCCTTCACGATGAGGTTGCCGCCGTAGACGACGGCGCTCTCCACGGACTCGCCCTCCTTCACCTCCAGGTTCTGTCCGCGCGCCACCACGTCCCGGGCGCCGCGCTTGCCCTTCTTGTGCTTGAAGCTGTCGCGGAAGTTGCGCAGCTCCTCGCGCACGCGCTCCTTGGCCGCGGCCGCCTCTTCCTTCGCGGCCTGCATGGCCTCCTCGCGGGCCTGCCGCGCCTCCTCGCGGGCCTCCTCGCGAGCGCGCTGCGCCTCTTCACGGGCCTGGGCGATCTCCTCCGGAGTCGCGTTCGGGTCCATGGCGGGCATCGGGGGAGCCGGCGGCGTGGCGGCGATGACGGGAGGCGCGGGCGGCGTGGGCAGGGCGGCGGGGCTCGCGCCGGCCTCCTTCTCCTTCGCCGTGAGCGGGCGCAGGGTGAAGATGGAGCCGTCCTGCTCCAGGTGGAGCGAGTACGCGCGGGACACGGTGCGCAGGGCCTGCTCGGCGCTGATGCCGCGCAGGCGCACCTCGGCGGGGACGTCCAGGTCGCCGGTGACGACCAGGTTCAGGCCGCCCTTCTCCGCGATGGTCTTGAGCGCGTCCCGCAGCGAGCCGCGGAAGCTCACGTCGATGGTGCGGGCGGGAGCGGCGGCGGCCGAGGGGGCCGGGGCGCCTTCCGCGAGCGCCATGGGGGCGCCGAGGAGGAGGGTCGGAAGCAGCAGGCGGGGGAGGATCTTCATGGACACGCTCAGGCTTCGGAGAGGGACGGGGGAGGGGAACCGACCAGGCGCTTCAGGCCGAACAGGGACGTGAACACGGTGAAGGCGATGAAACAGGCCACCGCCAGCCCCGCGGTGCTCCAGAGGGCGTGCGCCCCACTGAACAGGCCTTCCACGAAGGCGCGGGTGCCGGCCACGCTGGACGCGAACGCGGTGCCCATGCGGCCGAGCGCCCGGTCGTTCGTGAGCAGGAAGCCCAGCCCCACGCCCAGGGACGTCAGCAGGATGGCCAGGCCCGTCCACACCTCGCGGCGCTGGGGCACGGGGCTCTCCGCGACGCGGGCCATCACGTTCACGACCAGCGACGGGGGCGGCAGCGGATCCGCCAGCCGGAACAGGTCCTGCTCCAGCAGGCGGTGGTCCTCCATCAGGGCCGCGCACGCCTCGCACTCCGCGGCGTGATCCAGCGCGGGGCCCTCACCGGCCTCCAGCTCCGCGAAGAGGACTTCCAGGTCGGGGCAGGGGGTGGGGCTCATCGCGTCTCCTCCTCGGCGGGCGTCATCTTCTTGCGCAGCTTCTCACGGGCCCGGAACAGCCTCGCCATGATGGTCCCGGGCGCGCAGCCCATGATCTGCGCGATCTCCTTCGTGGTGCGCTTCTGGACGTAATAGAGGGCCAGCACCTCGCGGTCGTCCACGGAGAGCGTCTCCATGGCGGCCTCCAGCGACTGCCGCTCCTCGCGCGCGATGGCCCCGTCCTCCTGGGACGCCTCGTTGCTGGGGAGCACCTCCTTCATGGGCTCCAGTTCCTCCGTGCGCACCTTGGTGCGGCGGCGGAGCAGGTCCAGGCAGAGGTTGCGGGTGATGGCGAGCACCCAGAGGTCGAACGGGCGCGCGTCGTCGTAGCGGTGGAGGTTCTGGTACGCGCGGAGCAGGGCCTCCTGCGCGACCTCGGCGGCCTCCGCCTCGCTCTGCAGCAGGCGCAGCGCCAGGCCGTACACCGGGCGCTGCACGCTGCGCACGAGCGCTTCGAAAGCGGACGGGTCCCCCTTGCGGGCGGCCTGCACGTCCGCCTTCCAGGGGAGCGGGGCGGCTTCCTCAGCCATCAGCATTCCGATGGCCATGGGGAGCGAGTCGAGGGCAAGAGCGTTCACGCCCTGGAATACGGGCATGGCAAAAGGCCATTGCGCTGCCCCCGAGCATCACTTCCGCTTCTGTTTTTTCGCGGACTTGGCGGCGGCCAGGCGCTGCTTTTCGGCCTTTTCCGCCCGCACTTCGGCCTTCACCTGCTTGCGCTGCTTCTGCTTCGCCCGGAAGCCCAGCGGAATTTCCGGCTCCGGAGCCGGCGAGGGGGCGGCCTTGACCTCATCCAGGTCCGGCAGCGCCTCGCGGGGCTGGCGGGCCGGACGGCCGATGCGGCTGGGGGGCCGGGCTTCCTTGCCCGGGGCCTCGGCCCGGCGGGCGGGGCGCTCGGACGAGGCCGGACGCGCGGTGCGGCTGGGGGCGCGGTCCGCGAGGGTGCGGTGGCGCGAGGGCCCCTCGCTGGCGCGGGCGGCGCTCCGGGCCTCCTCCACGCGGGCCTCTTCGCGCTCGGTGGTGACGAGCCGCGGGCGCTGCGAGGTGCGGATGTCCTCCTTCGAGTCCTCCGTGTACTCGAAGTGGAACAGGCGCTTGATGACCAGCGTGGCGTACGCGCCCGGGGGCAGCGTGAAGGCCACGTTGACCTTGATGTCGCCGCGGTTCACGTCGTCGTTCTGCGTGCGGCCCACGACGAGCTTGTGCGGGAACATCACCAGCGGGCGCTGCTCCTCCTTGAAGTAGAGCATCCGCTCCGCGCCCTTGATGCGCAGGTCGGAGAGCTTGAGCTTCTCGCGGCCCAGCACCCACGTCATGGCCTCCGCCACCTTCGGATCCTGGAAGGTGGTGTCCGGCCCCACGAGCGGGAAGGTCTTCTCGCGCAGCGTGTGCAGCACGTCCGGGGTCGCGTCCCGGAAGTGCAGGAGCGTGCCGGCCTGGTAGCGCATGGGGAACATGGCCTCGCGCGGCAGCATCAGCTGGAGGTAGCGCCGGACGCCCTCGTTCCAGAGGAAGCTCTGGTACTCGAAGAGGATCATCGCCCGGTAGTCCGAGTCGATCTGCAGGAACGCGCGGAGCCAGTCGCCCGGGTGCTCACGCAGGGAGCGCAGGATGCGGTGGTACTTCTTCGCGCCCTCGAAGGGCACGCGCGCGTCCCACTTGCCCCAGTTGTCGCGCCAGAAGCCCTTCACCTTGGCGTCCTCGGTGCGGTCCAGGTCCGAGGGGCGGGCGAAGTAGTTGTGCAGCGCGGCCTCGAAGTCGCCCCGGATGAGGTCCTTGGCGATGAAGCCCTGGCCGTGCTTGAGCGCGCCGAAGCGCTGGCTGTCGAAGTAGTTCACCACGCCCAGCCGGTTCACCTCCGCGGCGGCCAGGTTGAGCGGCGCCAGCGAGTCGTGCGTCAGGGCGCGCACGGTGACGGAGAAGCGGTTGGAGGTGATGTTGCGCGCGGACAGCGGCTTGTCCGTCCGGCCCAGGAACTTCAGGCGCAGGTCGGGCTCCTGCATGTCCACGTCGGCGCCGTCCACGGCGATGATCTGCTCGGTCCGGCCCTGCTTGTCCTTGAGGCCGCAGTAGCTGATGGCGCCGGGCTTCAGACCGAACGCGTCACGGATGCGGTTGACCGCGTCGAACGTGGACAGCTTCTGCTTGTCCATGAGGTAGACGCGATGCTTGCCGTTTTCGACTTCGTCGAAGCGGTAGGACTCCTTCACGGAGAAGTCCTCGGGTTTTTGCTTGATTCGCACGACAGCCCCCTTACCAGCGTGGACGCGCGGATAGAAGCGTTCGCGCCTGAAATGGGCTTAACCTGCAACCCCATGAGAAACCTTCCCGTCCTGCTCCTGCTGGGGCTCGCTGGCCTCGCCGTGGGGTGCGCGACCCCGCTTTCCACCATGCAGACGGCGAAGACGCTGTCGCCCGGGCAGGTCCAGGTGACAGGCAGCATGGGCGTGTTCGTCCCCGTGGGGACGCTGGGGTCGGTGGTGGACGTGGGCATCGACCAGGGGAAGGCGGCGAAGCGCGCCATTGAAAACGACGAGCCCTACACCCTCACGGAGGAGGACCAGCAGCGGCTGATCACGGCGGGCCTGGCGCTGGCGGTGGCCCCGCCAGGGGTCAACCCGGAGCTGATGGTGCGGGTGGGGCTCCTGGACGGCTTCGACGTGGGCGGGCGCTACAACGGCAACGCGCTGCGCTTCGACGGCAAGGTGCGGCTGGCGCACGGCGGTCCCGGCCCGCGCCGCTCCTATGACCTGGCGGTGGGGCTGGGGGTGTCCAAGTACCTGTTCTCCGGGGCGGTGATGGACGTCCTGGAGGTGGTCCAGCTGGGGGACTTCAGCCGGACCGACGTGGAGGTGCCGCTCTACCTGAGCGCCGAGTACGGAGACGTGTTCAAGCTCTACGGCGCCCCCAAGTACGTCTTCAGCCACACCAGCCTGGACGCCCGGCTGGTGGACTTCTCCCAGCAGGGCAAGCCGGTGACGGGCTTCGACGTGAGCCTGCCCTCCACGGTGAACAGCCACTTCGTGGGCACCACGGTGGGCTTCGCCCTGGGCTACAAGTACGTGCACTTCTACGCGGAGCTCACCGGGGGCTACGTCTTCTCCAGCCCCGTCATCTTCGGGCAGAAGCGGGACGTGGGCGGGATGACCTTCCTGCCGTCCATTGGCCTGGGCTTCCGCGCCCCGGAGCGACGTCCGCCCGCGTCAGCGGACCCGGCGGCCCCGGGGACGCTGGCCCCGCCGTCCACATGAGCGGCCGGGTGGGAGCGAGGACTGACCGGCCGTGCAGGGCGGCGGCGGCCCGTCCGGGGGGCGGCGTCGCGAGCGTTCCTTTGGGGCGGAAGGCTCTGGTAGTGTCCGGGCCGGTGAGGATTCGCGCGTGAACCAGGCACCCGCCCCATTCCCGCCCAGGTCCGGGTCGCACCCGCGCGGGCCGCACCTGACGGGGCGGTTCGCGGACGGGACGCTGGGGGAGTTTCCCCTGGGTCCGACGACGTCGCTCGGCCGCCACCCGTCCAACACGCTGCGGCTGGTGGACCGGGAGGTCTCCAAGGAGCACGCCACCATCGAGAAGGTGGGGCGCGACTTCGTGCTGCGCGACCTGAACTCGTCCAACGGCACCTTCGTCAACGGGCGCCGGGTGACGGGGGAGATGCGCCTCAAGGACGGGGATGAGATCGCCCTGGGGTCCTCCCGGCTCGTCTTCCACAGCGGAGAGGCGGCGCCCGGCGGGCCCAACCCGCCGACGCTGCCGGGCGTGACGGTGGTGGCCAACGCCGTGTCCATGCCGGCCTTCCTGGCGCAGATGGACCAGGTGCCGCAGAACTTCCGCCCCGCGGAGCAGGTGACGGACACCGCCGCGCTGCGCCGGGACTACGAGAAGCTGCGAATCGCCCACGAGTTCCACCGGCAGGTGAGCCTCAAGGGCAACCAGGACGACCTGTTCGAGCAGATCCTCAAGGTCGCCTTCGAGCTGCTCGCGGCCGACCACGGCGTCATCCTGAAGGTGGGCCCGGAGGGGGAGTTCATCCCGGCCGCGGTGCACCACCGGCAGGGCAAGCAGGTGAACGTCATGCTGTCGGACACCGTGCTCAAGCGCGTGGTGGAGACGGGCAAGGCGGTGCTCACGGCGGACGCCATCATCGACGAGCGCTTCTCCGCCGCGGAGAGCATCGTGGCGCAAGGCATCCGCTCCGCCATGGCGGTGCCGCTGCTGGTGAACGGCGACATCATGGCGGTGCTGTTCCTGGACAGCCGCCAGCAGATCAACGCCTTCTCGGAGAAGGACCTGACCATCCTCTCCGGCATCGCGGCGCAGGCGGGCATCGCGCTGGAGAACGCGGCGCTGGCGGAGCAGATCCGCAACGAGGCGGTGACGCGCGCGGAGCTGTCGCGCTTCCTGTCCAAGGCGGTGGCGGACGCGGTGATCAACGGCGGCACGGAGGACCTGCGCCAGAGCCGGCTCGCGGAGGTGAGCTGCCTGTTCGCGGACATCCGTGGCTTCACCACCCTGGCGGAGAGCGACTCGCCGCAGGAGGTGGTGTCGATGCTCAACAGCTTCTTCACCGCCATGGCGGACGTGGTGTTCCGCTACGAGGGCAACCTGGACAAGTTCATCGGGGACTGCGTGATGGCGGTGTGGGGTCCGCCGTCGTCGCACCCGGATGATCCGGCCCGGGCCCTGAGGGCCGCGCTGGAGATGCAGGACGCCGTCACGGAGCTCAACCGGCAGCGCGTGCTGGACGGCAAGAAGCCCATTGAAGTGGGCATCGGCGTCAACACCGGCCAGGCCGTCGTGGGCTACATGGGCAGCGCGGAGCGGCACGAGTTCACCGCCATCGGTGACACCGTGAACACCGCGTCGCGGCTGTGCGGCATCGCCCGGAGCGGCGAGGTGCTCGCGTCGGAGGCCACGGTGCGCAAGTCCGGGCCCGGCTTCGACGTGGAGGAGCTGCCGGTGCTCCAGGTGAAGGGCAAGGAGAAGGGCGTGCAGACCTTCCGCGTGCACGGCGCGGAGCTGACCACCTCCACCTCCCGCAAGGTGCGCTGACGGTGCGCTCCTCGTCCATGACGACGACCCAGTCGTGCCCCAACTGCGGCACGGTGCACGACACCCGGGTGTACGTGAGCGGCCAGAAGGTCACGTGCCGCTGCGGCATCCGGTTCGAGGTGCGGCGCGCGGACGTGTCCGGCATCCACCGCCCGAATACGGCCGAGCCGTCGGGCGTCCGTCCGGCCGTGAAGGCCAACGACGAAGCAGGCGTCGCGGTGACGTTCGTCCCGCGCGCGGCGGAGAATCCGCCAGAATCGGCGTCACCTTCCGCCGCTCGCGGTGTTGGAGCGGACGGGGAGGACGCGGTGGGACAGGAGATGAGGGCCGGCTCCGTCCCAGGGGGCAGCGACATGAACGTCCCGCGACCGGATGGCGTGGGGAAGGCGGACGAGGGCGAGGTTCCCGTGGCGGTCGTTCCGGCCGCCGTGGAGGGCCGCAACGCGCCTGTGTCCGGAGTGGCGGTGCCCACGGCGGATCCAGGCGCGCAGGCGCTGGCCCCGGACGGGGTGGAGGCCACGCTGGTGCGCGCGGCGACGCCGGGGGTGAAGGCCCCCCGGGTGATGGACACGGGCCTGCGCGCCATCGAGCACGCGGAGACGGTGCTGACGGGCGCGAAGCCCCAGCTGCCGGGCCTGGAGCTCCTGGAGGTGCTGGGGCGCGGCGGCATGGGCGAGGTGTGGCTCGCGCGCCAGCAGTCCCTGGGCCGCACGGTGGCGGTGAAGGTGCTGCCGCCCCGGTTGGCGAAGGACGAGGAGTTCGTGTCGCGCTTCGACAAGGAGGCGACCGCGCTGGCGGCCCTGAGCCACCCGAACATCGTGCAGATCATCGACCGGGGCGTGCAGGGCGAGCACTACTACTTCGTCATGGAGTACGTGGAGGGCCAGTCGCTGCGCCACGCGCTGAGCGGCCGGGAGGGCCTCTCCCCCGCGCAGGCCCTGAAGGTGCTGCTCCAGGTGGCGCGCGCCGTGGAGTGCGCGCACGCGAAGAGCATCATCCACCGCGACCTGAAGCCGGAGAACATCCTGCTGGACGGGCGGATGCACGCGAAGGTGGCGGACTTCGGCCTGGCGGGCATCCACGAGCCGAACTCGGAGAAGCAGCTCACCGCGACGGCGGTGGCCATGGGCACGCTCAACTACATGGCCCCGGAGCAGCGCCGGGACGCGAAGAACGTGGACGGCCGGGCGGACCTCTTCTCCCTGGGCGTGATGATGTACGAGGCGCTCACGGGAGAGCTGCCCGTGGGCCGCTTCAAGCTGCCGTCGGAGCGCGTGCGCGGCCTGGACCCGCGCGTGGATCCGGTGGTGGAGAAGCTGCTGGAGACGGACCGCGAGGCCCGCTACGCCACCGCCTCGGAGGTGTGCGAGGCGCTGGAGGCGCTGGTGGCGGCCTCGTCGTCGTCGCCGCACGTGGCGCCCGCGTCGGCGCTGGCGCGCGCGCAGCCCTCGCACGTGGCGTCCATGAAGGCCATCACGGGCCCGGAGACCGCCGTGCTGGAGGCGCTTCACGCGGGCTGGGGCCGCGTGCGCACCGGCCTGTCCATCGTGGGCGGCCTGGCCGTGCTGGGCTTCGCGGTGCGCGCCTTCGTGGGCGTCGGGGGCCTGGCGGGGCTGACCGGCGTCCCGCGGGAAGCGCCGCCCCCCGTGCTGCACTTCCCGGCCAACACGGAAGGGGAGGTGTTCGCCGGACTGAAGCTCACGCCCCCCACGGCCGGCTCCGACGACAGCACCCTGGAGCTGGGCTTCGAGCCTGGCGAGGAGGAGCTCAACGTCCACAGCGGCACCTGGACCATGGACCAGGGCGAGCTGCGGGTCGTGCAGGCCGGCCGTGAGGCGGACGGCAAGCTGGTGCCGCGCGCGTACCTGGCGCACCGCTACTTCACGAGCGACGACTTCACGGCGGAAGTGCTGATGGACGTGAAGCCGCTGGGCAAGGAGTGGTCCGTCGAGGAGGACGGGCAGCACTTCAGCGAGCTGGCGTTCCGCATCCGCGACGTGCAGGTGTCCGTCTTCGCCATCCCGGACGCGGGCATGCGCCTGTCGTGGCGCTACTTCTCCCCGGAGGACGGGCACGAGGTGGTGGGCAACAGCGCGGAGGACACCAAGAACCTCGTCCAGGACGAGATGCCGGTGCCCAAGCAGGGCCCGTTCCTGGTGAAGCTCCAGCTCAAGCGGCAGAAGAGCGGCGTGCGGGTGGACGCGTTCCTCAACAAGCGGCTCTTCGCCTCCAAGGTGCTGCCGGGCTTCGAGGGCCGCGTGGGCAAGCTGGCCCTGGGCTGCCGCAACCTCCAGTGCACCTTCGACGACCTGAAGGTCGTGGGGCCGCTGCAGGAGCGCCCCGTGCGCCGCGTCGCCACCGGCGAGTAGGCCGCCGCTCGCGGACGGGGCTTGCCGCTCCGCCCGCCCGTTCCCACCTTGCTCCCGCCGGGCTCCGTGCGTCGCGGGGCCGCTTCCGGCACGCGGGCGGGGGTGGGGCATGGCCGTGGACCTGGACCTGGGGCGCGTGCTCCTGCTGCCGCTCTGTGGCGTGGGGCTGGCCCTGCTGCTCTGGGCGACGTTCACCCTGGGACGGACGCCTGCGGGCTCGCGGCCCCGCTGGCTGCTCGCGGGCTTCGGGGCGCTGGCCCTGGGGCTGGTGCTCTTCGTTCCCTGGATGCGCGGCACGGCCCTGGTGCCCGTGTCGCCGGACGTGCTGGTGAAGGCGCTGGGCGCCGTGCTGCTGGTGCTGGCCGCGGGCGTGTCCGCGCGGGGTGCCCGGGTGCGCCTGCGGGCGGATGCGCTGCGCGGCGCCGCGCCCGTGCCCCTGGACGAAGCGGTGGCGGCCCTGCGCGAGGGACGGCCTCCGGGCTTCGGCGTGTACCGGGGCCGGCTGGAGTCCCTGGAGACGCTGACGTCGCCGGGCGGCGTGCCGTGCGCCTTCTACGACGCGGCCGTGCACGCGGTGGGGGCCCATGGCCGCAAGGGGCCGCTCCTGTCGCGCGAGCGCGCGTACTCGCCGGTGCTGCTCCTGAAGGGCGAGCGCACCCGGGCGGCGGTGGGCTTCGCGCCGTCCGCGCTGCTGGCCCCGGTGGAGGTGCGCCGGTGCGAGGCGCCGCCCGCGCTCACCCGGGCGGAGCTGCTGGGCGCGGAGCCCGCGCAGGCGCTGTCCTGGGAGCGCGTGGGCGTCCCGGGCGAGGCGTGCCTGGTGGTGGGGGAATTGAAGCGCGGTTCCCGCGACGGCACCTACGAGCTGCGCGGGCGCGGCGGGCGTCCGGCGCTGGTGGTGCTGGGGGAGGGGGCCGCGGGCACCGGTGGGGTGCTGTCCCGCCAGGCCTGGAAGCACTTCGCGGCGGCCGGGGCGCTGTCCCTGGCCGCCGCGTTCATGCTCGCCCGGACCCTGTGAGGTCCGGACGGAGGGCCCCGGCCCGTGAGGGCACCGGGGGCGGACGTCCTCAGCCGATCTCGACGCGGCAGACGGCGCTGCAGCCGTCGCGGGGGGTGGTGTTGCCGTCGTCGCAGTCCTCGCCGTCATCCTCCTGGCGGATGCCGTCGCCGCAGCGCGCGTTCCAGATGCAGGTCAGGCTGCACTTGCCGTAGCCCGGGCCGTTGTTGTTGCCCTGGTCGCACTGCTCACCCGGGTCGATGACGCCGTTGCCGCAGGTGGACTTGCACTCGGTGCGCTGCGTTTCGAAGTTGTTCAGGGTCAGCTTGTACGAGGACTGCGACGTGTGGCGCTCGGCCTGGAACACGACGACCTCGTAGATCTTGCCCTTCACCAGGCCCAGGGAGGCGACCGTGGGCGCGTCCGCCAGGGACACGGTGCCTTCCGTCGCGCCGTGCACGCCGCCCAGGTCCAGGGCGAGCTTGCGGTTGATGAACACCCACACGTCGTCGTCACCGAGGAACGTCAGGACCTCGGTGCCCTTGAACTCGAACCAGTAGCGCGTCTCGCTGGTGAAGCTGAAGTTGCGCTTGATGTTGTTGTTGTCGTTGAGCAGGTTCTCCTTGCCCTGGCCCACCCAGCCGCTGGTGTCGAGCGGGAAGAAGGTCTGGTCGTTGAACAGGTAGGAGCCGTTGCCCTGCTTGTCGAGCTTCAGCGTGCCGACCTCCGTCACGTTGACGCCCGGCGTGTCGCGGTACCACTGGTCGAAGGCCGTCTTGCCGTGGGTGACGGCGGAGCCGCTGCCCTTGGCGTAGATGGGCTTGCCGTCCGCGCCCAGCGGGCCGTACTTCGCGCCGACGATGCCCAGCTCGGGGCCGTTCGCGTCATTGAAGTCCGGGTGGGCGGCCAGGGGGGCCACGCAGCCCGAGCTCACGCCGCAGAAGTCGCGGTACACGACGGGGATCTCCACCGAGGCCGGCGGGGACTCGGTGACGCGCACGCAGGCGAAGCCCGCCTCCAGCTTGCAGGTGGACGAGCAGCCGTCGTTGGAGCGCACGTTGCCGTCGTCGCACTCCTCGGTCTTGTCACCCGGCAGGATGACGCCGTCGCCGCAGCGCGCTTCGCAGGTGCCGTTCACGCACTTGGGCTCCAGCACGCACAGCGGCGAGCAGCCGTCGCCCATGTCGTGGTTGCCGTCGTCGCACTGCTCGGTGCCTTCCTTCTTGCCGTCGCCGCAGGTCGTCTTCGTGCACGCCTGGCCCACGACGTCGCACTTGTAGCCCTGCTCCAGGCGGCAGATGTCGCTGCAGCCGTCGCCCTTGGCGGCGTTGCCGTCCTCGCACTCCTCGTCACCGGCGATGACCTTGTCACCGCACGCGGCCGCCTTGCAGCGCTGGCCCTGCAGGGGGCACGCCCAGCCCGTCTCCACGGTCTTGCAGTCCGCGGAGCAGCCGTCGTTGGACTCCGCGTTGCGGTCGTCGCAGACCTCGTTCGCCTCCAGGAGGCCGTTGCCGCACATCGCGGCCTTCACGCACGCCTCACCCGGGAACGGGCAGACGTAGCCGGACTCCACCTCCAGGCAGTTGGCGCGACAGCCGTCACCGGACGCGTTGTTGCCGTCGTCACAGGCCTCGCCCTTCTGCTGCTTGCCGTCGCCACAGACCTGGGGGCCCGGATCATACGAGCCGCCGTCCGGCAGCGTGTCGCCGCCGTCGGTGTTTCCACCGTCGGTGTTTCCACCGTCGGTGACGGTCGTCCCACCGTCTTCGTCAGGGTTTTCGTCGCCGGGGCAGGCTGTGAGTGCGAGGAGGAAGGAAGCGAGCACGAGGCTCGCGAGTCGAGTCCGAGCGGGGGAATGTTTCAGCATGAAGCAGATGCTGGAAGGCCCTGACCCCACGTGTCAATTGGATCAGGTGTTATTCCACCCAGCCAATGCGTAAAAATGGAGAAAGCCCGTACGGATGTACGGGCTTCCATTGTCGCCCTGTCTCGCGGGGCTACATCTGTTCCAGCTCCCGACCCTTCGTCTCGCGGATGAACTTCGCGGCGAAGAAGACGGAGAACACGGCGGCCGCGGCATACAGGCCGTACGCCCAGCCCAGCCCGATGGCCTGCAGCGACGGGAACGTGGCGGACACCAGGAAGTTGGCCAGCCACTGCGCCATGGCCGCGATGGACAGCGCGAGCGCGCGGATGCTGTTGGGGAACATCTCGCCCAGCAGCACCCAGACGACGGGGCCCCACGAGAAGCCGAAGAAGACGACATAGAGGTTGGCGGCGATGAGCGCCGTGGTGCCGGCCGCGCCATGGAGGACGGGCTTGCCCGCGGCGTCCAGCGGCGCGGTGCCGAAGAGGTACGCCATCAGGCCCAGCGTGAGCGCCATGCCCACGGAGCCGATGATCAGCAGGGGCTTTCTTCCCACCTTGTCCACGAACGCGATGGCCACGAGCGTAGTGAGGATGTTGGTGACGCTGGTGATGACGGTGATGGCCAGCGAGTTGTGCTCGGAGAAGCCCACCGCCTGCCAGAGGACGCTGGAGTAGTAGAAGATGACGTTGATGCCCACGAACTGCTGGAGCATCGCGAGCACGATGCCGATCCACACGATGGGCAGGAACCCGAAGCGGCCGCCCTTCAGGTCCGCCAGGTGCGGCGTGTAGTTCGCGCGCAGCGAGCGGCGGATCTCCACGACCTTGGAGGGCGCGGCGTCCCCCTCGATGTCGCGCAGCACGCTCAGCGCCTCCTGCTCGCGCCCCCGGGCCACGAGGAATCGCGGGGACTCCGAGATGAAGACGGCGCCGATGCCGTAGAAGAGCGCGGGCGGCAGGCCGCTGAAGAACATCCACCGCCACGCGGTGAGGCCCAGCCAGGTGGGGTTGGAGGCGGAGCCCGCGTAGAGCGCGATGGCGAAGTCTCCCAGCAGGGCCACGAAGATGCCGACCACGATGGCCAGTTGTTGGAGCGACGCCAGACGGCCGCGCAGATACGCCGGGGCGATCTCCGCGATGTACGTGGGCGCGACGACGCTGGCGAAGCCCACCCCCAGGCCGCCCACCAGCCGCCAGAAGCTCAGGTCCCAGAGGGAGAACGCGAGCCCGGACCCGATGGCGCTGATGATGAACAGGCCCGCCGCGAGCATCATCGCGCGCCGGCGGCCGTAGCGGTCCGCGAAGGGCCCCGCGGCGAAGGCGCCCGCCGCCGAGCCGATGAGCGCGGAGGACACCGCCAGCCCCAGGCCCAAGCTGCTCGCGGCGAACTCGGCCTTCAGGGCGGTGACCGTGCCGTTGATGACGGCGGTGTCGAAGCCGAAGAGGAACCCGCCCAGGGCGGCCACCACGGAGATGCCAATGACCCTGCCGGTCCGGGTCTCCCGCTGCGCCGGGGGACCGCTCGTCGGGACATCGAGGACATCCGCCATGACGTGCTCCTTCCCCCTCGGACGGGCGCGTGTCCGGCCCTGACAGAGAGGTGCCCCCGGTGGCCACCGAAAGGCACCCCCGGACAGGGCGCCGCTCGCAGGGCCGCTCCTTGGGGGCGGGGCCACGAACCCGGGGGCGGACCGAAGCTCAGCCCTCGTCCGCCAGGCCGTACTCCTTGAGCTTGCGGGCCAGCGTGTTGCGGCCGATCTCCAGCGTGCGCGCCGCCGCGGTGCGGTTGCCCTTCACGGCCTCCAGCACGCGCAGGATGTGGCGGCGCTCCACCTCCGCCAGCGGCAAGAGGAGCGGGGCGTCCGGCGCGGCGGCCAAGGGCGCTTCCGGCGCGGTCGGCGCGGCGGAGGACGGTGCCCGGTCCAGGGAGGGCAGGGGAAGGTGCTCCTCCAGGATCTCCCCTTCGGACAGCACCACGGCGCTCTCGATGCAGTTCTCCAGCTCGCGCACGTTGCCGGGCCAGCGGTAGCGCTTGAGCCGCGCGAGCGCGGCGACGCTGAGGCGTGGGACGGGCAGGCGGTGGCGCTTGGCGGCGGTGGCGACGAAGTGGCGCGCGAGCCGCTCGATGTCCTCCGCGCCGCGCTCGCGCAGCGGGGGCAGCAGCAGCTCCACGACCTTGATGCGGTAGTAGAGGTCCTCGCGGAACTTTCCCTCCGCCACCATGCGCGGCAGGTCGCGGTGGGTGGCCGCGACGATGCGCACGTCCACCTTGACGGCCTGCGTGCCGCCCACGCGCTCGAACTCGCGGTCCTGCAGCACGCGCAACAGCTTGCCCTGCACGGCCTGGGGCAGCTCGCCCAGCTCGTCGATGAAGACGGTGCCACCGTCGGCCGCCTCGAACTTGCCGGGCACGCGGTGGTCGGCGCCGGTGAAGGCGCCCTTCTCATGGCCGAACAGCTCGTTCTCGATGAGCGCGGCGGGCAGGGCCGCGCAGTCCACCTTCACGAAGGGCTTGTCGCGCCGGGGGCCGTTGACGTGGATGGCGCGCGCGAACAGCTCCTTGCCGCAGCCGCTCTCGCCGCGCAGCAGCACCGTGGCGTCCGTGGGCGCGGCCTTCTGCACCAGGCGGTAGAGGGCCTTGAGCGGCGGGGCCTCGCCGATGATGCGGTTGAAGAAGTAGCCCACGGGGGCCTGCGGCTGATCCTTCGCGCGCTGGAGCTCCTGGTAGAGGCTGGTCGTCTGGAGCGCGGTGCTCACCTGGGCCGCGATGTCGGTGAGCTTCTGGGTGTCCTCCTGCGTGAAGGCGCCGCCGCCCAGGCGGTTGAGCACCTGGAGCACGCCGTACACGGCGCCCGCCGAGTCGCGCAGCGGCACCGCGCAGAGGCTGACGGTGCGGTAGCCCGTCATCCGGTCGATGTCCGCGAAGAAGCGGCGCTCGCCGCGAGGGTCGGGCACGTGCACGGGCTCGCCGGCCTCCGCCACGTAGCCCGCCACGCCCTGGCCCAGCTTCACGCGGATCTGCGCGACCTCCGGGAGGTGCGCCGCGCGGCTGAACAGCTCGCGGCGCACGGGGTCCAACAGCCACAGCGTGCCCCGGTCCGCCTGCAGCGTGATGGCGATGCGGTCCACGAGCGTCTGCAGGAAGGCGTCCAGGTCCACCTCGCGCCCGACGAGGCCGCCAAGGGGGAGCAGGACCTGGGACACATCCGTCGGGGACGAGGGCATGGCGGCGGGCAGCGGCGGAAGGGAGAAGGGCGCTGGCTGCACTGTAGCAGCGCAGGGCTCCGGGCTCGCGGCGCTCATGCGCCCGCCGCGCGGCCCAGGAGCATGCGCTGGCCTTCACGCGCGGGCTCGGTGAAGGGGAACAGGCCGCGCGCCTCCTGCGCCATGTCCTCCAGCAGCTCGTCCGCGTGGGACGGGTCGTGGTGGAAGAGGAAGAGGCGCCCGGCGTGCAGGTCCTTGGCCACCTTGGCCGCGTCCATCATCGTCGAGTGGCCCCAGCCCTTCTTGGACACGCCCTTCTTCCCCTCGTACTCGTCGGGCGTGTACTGCGCGTCCAGGCACAGCGCGTCCGCGCCCTCGAAGTGGCGGGCCACGTCCGACGTGAGGCGCTCCGGCAGCTCCACGTCCGTGGCGTACACGAACGAGTGGCCGTCCGCTTCGACCCGGTAGGCCATGCAGCCGTCCGGGTGTGGCACGTCGATGGGCGTCACCTTGAAGGGGCCCACCTCCACGGTGCGGCCGTGCAGCGCGGCGCCGAAGCTCATCTTCGAGCGCATGGTGGACAGCGGCACCGGGAACTGGGGCGGGCGCATCTGCTGCGACAGCGTGGACTCCAGCGCCTGGGCGCCGTTGGCACCGGGGCCGTACATCGTCAGCGACGTGGTGGGCAGGTACGCGGGCGTGAAGAAGGGGAAGCCCTGCACGTGGTCCCAGTGCAGGTGGGAGAAGAACATCGTCGCCTTCTGCGGAGCGCCCTCGCGCATCATGACCTCGCCCAGCGTCCGGATGCCCGTGCCCGCGTCGAGGATCAGCCGCTCGCCCTGGCTCGTCACCTCCACGCACGCCGTGTTGCCACCGATGCGCGAGCCCGACACCGCGATGCTGCCCCGAACGCCAAAGAAGCGGATTTCCATGATGGGTCTCCTGATGCTCCGACACCCGCTGGGGGCGCCCTGACGTGAGGGGGACAGAGCACGTCCGGTGCCAGCGCCAAGGGGCTGGAATCATTGGAGTCCGCGGGGAGGGGGAGGGCGGGCCGCTCCATTCTGGAGCGCCCTGGATGGGGCAGGCCGGTCCAATCCGGCGCGGCCCAGCACACGGCCGATTCCTGGTACATCCGGGGCCCATGCCGGTCATCGCGTTCTGCACCATCAAGGGAGGCGTCGGGAAGACGACGCTGTGTTCGCACGTGGCGGCGGCGCTGGCGGACGCGGGCCACCGGGTGCTGCTGCTGGACCTGGATCCGCAGGCGCACGCGTCGCTGGTGCTGGGGCTGGAGACGCGCGAGGGCCCGTGCGTGGCGGACGCCTTCGGGCCGCGGCCGAAGCACAAGTTGGATGAAATCGTGGTGGCGTCTCCCAAGCGGCCGGGGCTGTTCATCGCGCCGGGAGCTCCGCGCATGGCGGCGCTGGAGCGCGAGCTGTTCGGCTGGGGGCACCGGCTCCAGGCGATTCCGCGCGCGCTGAAGACGCTGTCGTGGACGCCGGACGTCATCGTCGTGGACACGCCGCCGAGCATCGGCGCGTTCACGGAGGCCGTGCTGGCGCACGCGGACGTGGTGGTGGCGCCGGTGCCCACGGGCGCGTTCGCGCTGCAGGGCCTGGGTGAGATTGAAACCGCGTGGCGCGACGTGCGCGAGGACGGCGGCCAGTTGGTGGCGGCCGTGAACCTGTGGGACCGGCGCACGCCCGCGACCAACGAGGCGATGGAGGAGGCGCTGAAGGACGTGACGGTGCCGGTGCTGAAGGCACGCATCCCGCGCTCGGAGGCCATCAACCAGGCGGGGCTGGGCTACGAGGTGGTGTTCGACGTGAGCCCGAACGCCGCGGGCGCGGAGGAGCTGCGCGCCATGTCCCGCGAGCTGGCGAAGCTCGCGGGCCTGCGCTGACGCTTATCGCTGTTGAGCGACGATGAGGCCACGACGCACATCGACTGCGTAGAGTCCGCCTGCATCCGTGGCTGTGTCGTTCGGGTCGCAGAGTTCGGTGCGCGCGTAGACACCGACCAGATAGATGCCGTCCGGCAACTGCTCCACTGACACCTGATAGATGTCGCGACGGAAGAGGCACAGTTCGACCGGTGTCGCGTCCTTGGGCGGCTTGCGGTCCAAGGGGAGGAAGTCATCCATCGCGAGTTGGACGGCGGTGGCGACGTCCCCACTGAGGACTGTTGTCCGGCCCTCCTGAAAGGGAAGGGGCGGGAAGACGAACTTCTGGGCCTCCTCGAGAGGGGCATGCGGTGGGCGCATCGAGCGCTGGAACAGGGAGCACCCGCTCAATGCAACGAGCGACAAAAACAGCAGCGACGCGCGTGTCATCGGGATCCCTCTGGCACAGGAAGAATGATGCCGCTCACCTTGTCAACGACGCGCCCGATGAGCATCCAGCGGTGCCCCTGCCGCACATAGACCTCGCCAGGGCGCTCCTGCTCAAGATGCGGGACGTACATCTGCACGGTGCACGTCGCGTCCATCTGCACGCGGAATGAGTATCGCTGACGAGACTTCCAGCGATCCTGGATGGACAGCGGCGAGTAGCGTCACGGGTGGGTGTGGTAGTCCGCGAGGATTGCTGTCCGCCCCCGCTCATCCACCACTTTCTTCGGCACGCGGCAGTCCTTGAAGTCCTTGTTCTCAGCGCTGAGACGCGGGGTCTCCAGCGCCGCGGGCCAGGATGCGTAGTAGCGGCCCTCATGGGAGTAGATGACCCCGCAGTACTCCTGACCATAGTCGCCCCGAGGTGGCGCGGCGGCGGGCAACTCCATGAGCGGGGCGCACAGCTGGTCGACGATGGCATCTGCTTCGACGGAAGAAGCGATGACAGGCCACGGTCCACGGACCCATGGAATCTCGCGGCCGTCGCGGACTTCAATCCCGAAGTACGTTCCGTTGCCATCCCGGAGATACGAATAGCCGCTGCATGCCATGAAGAGCGTGAGCGCTGCCATCCAGAGCAACGGCACCATGCCTTCCCTGACGCCCCTCGAGACGCGGGGGGCAAGAACGCTGGCATCGCCCAAGAGGTGGCGGGGGTCCGGCATGGCACAACATGCCATAGCCGAAAAATGTGAAAGTCAAGCTGGCGGAGCGCGGGCCTGCGCTGACGCTTGGGCCCTACTCCCCGATGGTGCCCACCTTCAGGGGTCCGCCGCGCCGGTAGGTGAGCAGCACCACCCCCGTGGGCGTGATCTTCGATGCGGCGAGCTGCAACATGCGGGGCTGCGTGCCTGCTCCGAAGAGGCGCCGGCCGCTGCCCAGCGTCACGGGGAAGACGTGCAGGTGCAGCACGTCCACCAGGTCGTGCTCCAGCAGGGTCTGCAGCAGGCCGCCACTGCCATGCACTTGCAGCTCGCGGCCGGGCAAGGCCTTGAGGCGGCGCACCGCCTCCACCGTGTCCCCCTCCAGCAACTTCGAGTTCGCCCACTCCACGCTGCGCAGGGTGGTGGACGCCACGTACTTGGGCAGCGTGTTGAGCGGCCCGGCGATGGGGTGGTCCGGCGCCGTCACCTTCGGCCAGTAGCCCGCGAAGATGTCGTACGTCCTGCGCCCGAGCAGGAACGCGTCCGCCCGGCTGAAGATGTCGACGACGTGCGCACCAAACTCCGGGCTGGAATGGGGTTGCACCCAGCCGCCGTGGGCGAAGCCGCCGCTCGTGTCCTCCTCCGGGGCTCCCGGGGACTGCACCACTCCGTCCAGCGTCACGAACTCCGTCACCGTCAGTTCCATGGTCGCATCCGTCCCTTCCGGGCAGTCCATCCGCCCGTCCAGATTGGCGACGAATGGGCCGCGCGCGGATCGACACGCTCGCGTTTCCGGTGGCCTGGGAGACGGGCCGGCGTGCGCTGACTCAGGGCGTCGGAAGGCCAGGAGCGAGGCCGGAGCGCACGTTGGCTTCCGTGAAGGTCGTGCCCCAGACGGCGTTGAGCGCCTGGGCGACGAAGGCGGCGCCCGTCTGGAGCGTGCCCTGCGAGGCCTCCAGCATCTGGACGCGCGGGTCGGTGAGCTCCAGCAGGCGGGGCACCACGTCGCTCACGTCACGGCCCTGCGCCTGGGCGGCTCGCACGCCCTGGAGCCACGCGCGCACGGTGCCCTGCGCGTGGGGGATGAACAGGGGTTGCTCCGCCGCGCCCAGCTTCACGACGAGGTGTCCCACGCCCAGGGTGATGATGACGCTGGCGTGCGTGGCGATCAGCGGCCCGTGGTCCGGGGGCAGGGTGTTCCAGTCCACGGCCGCGAGGTTCTGGAAGTACATCGCCGTGAAGCGCCGCGGGTCCTGGGAGACGAGCGCGCGCGTGTGCTCCACGGGGATGAGGGTGTCCCATTCGTCGTGGAGGATGAGGAACGGCGTCTGCACCGTGCTGGCCAGGTGGGCGGCGGTCCAGCGCGTGTAGTCCGACCCGGGCGAGCCGGGGTCCCCGCCGGTGGTGGCGTGGATGCGGCGGAAGTAGGGCTCGAAGAACTGCTGATAGCGCGAGCGCATCGCCGGGGCGCTCACGCGCGACGGCACGACGCGGCCCACGTAGTCCACCTCCTGCGCGAAGTCGGACAGCGGGGCCAGGGCCACACCCACGCTGGGCACCACCGTGGCCGGAGCATCCGCCGCCGCGTAGAGCGCCTCGTAGCCGCCCCACGAGAAGCCGAAGATGCCGATGCGCGTGGTGTCCACGTTGGGGGCCTCGGCCAGGAAGCGCAGGCCCGCGTTCATGTCGTCGCGGTCGTTCTGCAGATCGCCGCCCGCGTAGAAGCGGCCGAAGACGTTGAGCACGCCGAAGTCATGGAAGAGGTAGACGAAGGCCTCGTTCGCGATGGTCTCCGGCGTGGTGGGCGTGTAGGCGATGGGCGAGGAGCCCGGCCCGAAGTGCGGCTCGCTGTCGTCCGGGTGGATGCCGGCGCCGCGAGCGGCCCACTTCGCGTCCACGGCCTCGCCCGTCCACGCGATGCCGTCATAGGGCCTGGTGATCATCACCACGGGGGAGACGCCCGGCTTCCGGGGCGGGAACCACTGCGCATAGGTGGCGGCGCGGCCGGGCACCTCCAGCTTGAGCAACTGGTACGGCCACGTCTGGCCCGCGGCCTTCAACTCGCCGGAGCCCAGCTTCGTCACCTGGACGGAGCCAGGGTCCGTCGGCGTCTCGTCCGGGGTCTGGCAGGAGTTCGTGGACGGACTGGGATTGCTGCAGCACGCGGTGGGGAGGGTGCCCAGGAGGCAGAGGGCCAGGAACGTGGTGGAAAACAGGCGCATGCCCCAGGAGACACCGTGGCGCGGATTTTCTGAAAGCCCCCTCGCGCGTTCCGGACGAGGATGGCGGCACATGGACTACCAGGCGGTGTTGTCGGAGGTCTGGGACGCGGTGCGGCCGGTGCTGGGGCAGGGCCGCGTGGCGACATACATCCCGGCGCTGGCGGCGGTGGATCCCCACCGCTTCGGCATGGCGCTCGCGACGGTGGAGGGGGACGTGTACGGCGTGGGGGACTGGCGTGAGCCGTTCTCCATCCAGAGCATCTCCAAGGTCTTCACCCTGGCGCTCACGTTGGCGCGGGACGGGGATGCGCTGTGGAAGCGCGTGGGCAAGGAGCCATCGGGCAACCCGTTCAACTCGCTGGTGCAGCTGGAGTACGAGCAGGGCATCCCGCGCAATCCGTTCATCAACGCGGGCGCGCTGGTCATCACGGACCGCCTCCAGCGCCTCACCGGGGACGCGCGCGGCACGCTGCGCGACTTCCTGCGCGCGGAGAGCGGCAACCCGTCGGTGGACTTCGATCCGGTCATCGCCGCGTCGGAGGCGCAGCACGGCCACCGCAACAGCGCGCTGGCCCACTTCATGGCGAGCTACGGCAACATGGAATGTGCCGTCCCGGAGGTGCTGGAGCACTACTTCTGGCAGTGCTCGCTGGCGATGAGCTGCGCGGACCTGGCGAGGGCCTGCGGCTTCCTCGCGCGTCACGGGCAGCGCGCGGACGGGGCGAGGCTGCTCACGCGCAGCCAGGCCAAGCAGGTCAACGCGGTGATGCTCACCTGCGGCACGTACGACGCGGCAGGGGAGTTCGCCTACCGCGTGGGGCTGCCCGGCAAGAGCGGCGTGGGCGGAGGCATCATCGCCGTCATCCCCAACCGCTGCGGCCTGTGTGTCTGGAGCCCCGGGCTGGATGCGCGGGGCAACTCGGTGGCCGGAGTGGAGGCGCTGGACCGGTTCACGACACTGACTGGCCTGTCCATCTTCTGATCACAAGCCGTCTTGAGGTCACTCACCTTGTTCTTCGAGGGCCTTCAACCAATAGGACCGCCCACCTGACGCCAATGCGCTCTCGAGGAACTCCGCGAACGAGTGGGCAATGACGGGGCAGTAATAGGGGTCGGGAAAGCCCTCGCGGTAACCGTCGCGGAGGGAATAGCGCCCATGCGTCTGTTGCCTCACGTCCAGGAGCGCGTAGTTGCTGTCCTGGAGCTGGCACACCGCGTACCAATCCGCGGGACCCGCCGCATCGGTGTCGGCTTGGGACATGACGACCCGCGCGCGCCTCACTTCCGCGAGCGGCAGGATGTGGTACGGCGCGTTGGAGCCGCGGAACAGCCTTGCTCCATCAAATCGCGAGTAGAAAGCGCGCAGGTCCGGATCCAGGCGCCATCCCATTCGATGCTCGAACGCATCGACCGCTGCCTCCGTCGCGGACGGATGCGGAAAGTGCTGGGCTGCCACTGCGTCGAGAAGCTCGGTCATCGTCGGCACGTGGCTACTCTCCGTAGGGATGGCTGACCCCGACGCTCGTCCATGGGGGTTGAGCTGCGTAGCACTGGTTGTAGACCTGATTCAGGCCCGAATGGAGGTCGGCAGGAAAGGGGATGATGTTGTCCCAGTCAGTCGGGTTGCCACCGTGCTTGAGGTCGCGGATGTGGTGGGCCGGGTAGTTGTTCCCGCTGGCGTCAGTGGGCCATTGACCGAACTTCTCCGCCCATCGCTCGCGGAATCCATCCCGGATGGACTCCCATCGGTTCCGTGCCGTTGCGTTCTGGCTGACGCTCAGCGGTGGGTAGTTACAGCAGCAGTTGGTGATGCCGAACCGGCTCCCAGCTCGGTACACGTTGCCGTCGAAGTCCATCTTCACGTCCGCGAGCCAGATGCAGCCCTGGAGGGCGTATCCCTCTCCGGAGCATTTATCGCGGCAGTAGTCCATGAGCTGCGGACTGCACTGCCAAGGGCCGTAGAAGATGTTCGTCCTGAACTGCCCGCCGCCTGGGACCGTGACCTGCGGTCCCACCCATCTGCGTACGCCGGCCGCGGAGCCAATGGCACCCTCGGTACATGCGGACAGAGACAGCGCTCCGGCCAACAGCACAGTGAAGCGACTCCGTGATGCCTTGTTTGTAGGTGTCATGCCGGCACGGTATCGGCCGGCACCGACACACGACGCTGCTGGATCAGCTCAGGCCGTCCAGCAGCGTGGCCAGTTTCTGGGGCTGGGACGCGAAGGGCGAGTGCGACGTGTCCAGCGTGGCCACGGTGAAGGCGTTGCCCGGCGTGAGGGCGTCCGCTTCGCGGATCATCAGGTCCTGGATCTCGGGGGGCATGGCGCGATCCCGGGCGCAGCGCAGGTAGCTGCGGGGGATGCGGCCCCAGCGCCCCTTCGTGGCTCCGACGTTGCTCGTCCACAGCGACACCGGGAGGTCGGGCGTGAGCGTGAGCGCGAAGGGCAGGAAGGCTGCTTCGTCCACGTCGTGGTAGAAGCCCGCGCGCAGGGCCTCCAGGTACTTCGCGTCTCCTCGCGGGTTGATCCGCACCGCGCCCAGCTTCGCGGCATCGCCGATGAAGAGGGCAGCGCCATAGGGCGTGTAGGCCTCGGGCAGCGCGCCGTAGCGGCTGGCGCTCTGGAGCCGCAGCGGGACAAACGCGCTCAGGTACACCAGCCGGCCAATGAGATGCGGGGCCTTCTCCGCCGCTCGGGTGATGACGGTGCCTCCCGCGCTGTGGCCCACGAGCACGGGCTTGCTGGGACCGCCCTGGAGCTTCTCCATCGCGGCGACCACCGCGTCCGCGCAGTCCTCCAGCGTGACCTCCGCCTGGGGCGAGCGCTCCTCCTTGAAGCGCGCCGTGTCACCCGTGAGGTACGACGCGGGGAAGCGCGCGTTGAGGCCGTGGCCGGGCAGGTCGATGGCCACCACCTGATGCCCCTTCGCGGACAGGGCCTCCGATACGCGCGTCCAGTGCAGGGCGTTGTGCCACGCGCCGTGCACCAGCAGGAACGTCCTCGTCTTGCGGGGCGCCTTCACGGGCGTCGCCGCGAGCCCGACTCCCGGCAGCAGGCCCGTGCCCAGCAGGGCGGTCTTCATCACGTCACGACGGTTCATGGGGGACTCGATCGTTGTTGGGGGGAAGCACTGCGAGGAGGCGCTCGCGCAGGCGCGCGAGGTCGAAGAGCTGCCGCTCCACTTCCGCCAGCCGCTCCCGATGGGCCGCGAGCGCCTCCGGACAGATGGCGTCCGTGACCTGCCGGAGCATGCAGCGCGGGAACGTGGCGATCTCCTCCAGGGAGAAGCCCAGGCGGATCATCCGGGCCACCTGCATCACCTGGGGGACGGCCGCCTCGTCGAAGTCGCGGTAGCCGTTGTCGCGGCGGTGGGAGGCAATCAGCCCGGCCTTGTCGTAGTGGCGGATGGAGCGCGCGCTGCTGCCCGTGCGCCGGGCGAGTTCTCCGATGTTCATCCTGCTCTCCTGGAACCCGACGCTAGGGCCTGACACCGGTGTCAAGGTCAAGACCGGGCTGGTGATTGTGACCGACGAGATGCACGACCGCGTTCTAGGGTGCGCCGCGTGAACCCGTCACCGCCCGTGCCCCGTCCGCGTCCCGTGCTGCTCGCGCTTGCCTACCTGGCCTTCATCAGCCTGGGGTTGCCGGACGCGGTGCTGGGGGTCGCGTGGCCCTCCTTGCGGAGCACGTTCGGGCTGTCGCAGGCGATGATGGGCTCCATCCTCGGGACGGCGGCGGTCGCGTACTTCATCTCCGGGCTGCTCGCGGGCCGGCTGATGCGGGCGCTGAACCTGGGGCTGCTGCTGGCGCTGAGCACGGGCTCGGTGGCGCTGGGACTCACGGGCTACGCGACGGTGCCCCTGTTCGTGCTGTTCCTGGCCGCCGCCTGCTTCATCGGCTTCGGTTCCGGCGCCATCGACTCCGCGCTCAACAACTACGCGGCCCAGAACTTCGGCCCCAAGCACATGGCCTGGTTGCACGCGGCCTACAGCGTGGGCGCCGCGACGGGGCCCGTGTTGATGACCGCGCTGCTCGCGCGGGGCGCGGGCTGGCGGACGGGCTATGCCGTCCTCGCTGGGGTGCTGGGGACGCTGGCGCTGACGTTCCTGGTGCTGCGCCGCAAGTGGGGGGCGGCAGAGAGGCCCCAGGGTGACGTGGCACCGGCGGAGGTCCCCACCGCGTCCGCGATGGAGGCCGTGCGCCGTCCGCGCGTGTGGCTGCAGATCCTCACGTTCTTCGTCTACACGGGCCTGGAGGTGACGGCGGGCCAGTGGAGCTTCACGGTGCTGACGGAAGGCCGGGGCCTGCACACCGCCGCGGCCGGCACCTGCGTGAGCCTCTACTGGGGCAGCCTGCTGGTGGGGCGCATTCTCTCGGGCTTCGTCGTCGAGCACCTCGGCCCGGTGCGCATGCTGCGCGGGAGCACGGTGCTGGCGGTGGTGGGCTCGCTCCTGTTCGCCATTCCGTCGGTGCCGCCCGCCCTGGGGCTCGCGCTGCTGGGGCTCGCGCTGGCGCCCATCTTCCCGGCCCTGATGTCGGAGACGCCGCGCCGCGTGGGGCTGGACGTCTCCGCCCACGCGGTGGGTTTCCAGGTCAGCGCGGCGACCGCGGGCGTGGCGGCGCTGCCCAGCCTCGCGGGCATCCTCGCGGAACTCGGAGGGCTTCAGCTCATCGCGCCGTACATGCTCGGGGTGGCCGTGCTGCTGACCGTGCTGCACGGCGTGCTGTCCGCCGTGGCGGACCGCCCCCAGCTCTCGCGCTGAGCTTCAGCTCGCGGACGGAAGCTCCGCGCTGCGCAGTGTCTTGGGGCCCTGGGCCGTCCACTGTGACAGTCGCAGCGTCGCGCCCTTCGCGGACGCGTGGGGCTCCACCTCCACGAAGGTGAAGCGCTGCTCCAGCTTCGCGTGCTTCTGCTTCGCCGGGTCCAGCGATGGATTGACCTGGAGCTCCGCGAGGTATTCGCCCCATTCCTCGTCGGAGGCGTCCGGAGCGGGGAGTTGCAGGAGGGAGATCCACGTGCCGGTGTTGGCGTAGAGGGGGCCCGTGCCTTCGTGCCAGCGGGCCGCGTGCGTGTGGCCCATCACCACCGCCTGGGGGCTGTACTTCCTGCCCAGCCGCGCGGTCTCCGCGAGCTCGGCCTGGCCGGGCTCCAGCGCGAAGTAGTCCGTGCCGCTCCTGCCGGCGACGGCGCGGTGCAGGCGCGCGTAGAGCGCGAAGCCCGCCCTGGCCAGCTTCAGCCGGGCGCGGCCCAGGGCCTCCGGGTTGTCGAAGGCGTTGAGCTTCTCCGGGTCGAGCACGGACAACAGCGCGTCCACCTCGTCGTCCTTCAGGTCCACCCGCGCCAGGCTGCGCGCCAGGTGCGCGTCCGCATCCGACGCGCCCACCGCGTCCATGGGTTCCAGCGCGAAGGCCGGCGCGAGACCGCGGTTCTCCAGCAGGCGGCGGATGAGCGTGAGCGTCCCGGCCGTGAACAGGACCTTGAGCGCGTCCGGCTTCACGCCGAGCGCCACCATCACCGCGCCCTCGAAGTCCGGCTTGAGCAGGTCCATGTACCGCATGCGGTGCTGGTGCTTGAGTGGGTTGAGCAGCGTCTTCACCAGCACGGAGCCCGGCGGATACCGGAAGCGGTTCGCCCGCTCCGGCGACAGGAGCGAGTCGTAGTCGATGCGGTTCGCCACGTCGGTGTGCTCACCGTGCGTGACGAGCACGCGCGACCCGCCGACGTCCAGTTGCAGGGGCGCGGTGCCGTCCCGGAACTCCAGCCGCGAAGCGACGTCGGGCGGTTGGCCCAAGGCGGAGCGGATCACCCCCTGGACGTCCGGCAGCGCCAGCTCCAGGTCATGGTTGCCCACCACCATCGTCGCCCGGCCCCCCGCGGCCAGCACCCGTCCGAGCGCCATCAGCGCGGGCGCGGTCGTCGCGGACGTCACCAGCGCCCGGGCCTGCTCCAGCGTCCGCTGCGGATCCACCGCCAGCGGGTCGTCATTGAGGAGGAAGTCGAAGCTGTCCCCGTTGAGGACGACGTGCGTGGGCGTGCGGGTGAAGGAGTCGAGGAGGGCGGGCAGCTCGGCGGCGCCCGCGAAGATGTCGTAGGGGCCTCCGTTGCCGAGGTGGAGGTCGCTGAGAATGAGCGTTCGCATGGGTCGATGCTCCTTTCAGGGAAGCGCCTGCAGGTCGTTGTGCCGGATGCTCACGGCGGGATCGCCGAGCACCACGTAGTTGCGAGCGTCGTTGCGTTCGATCCACCGGTGGATCAGCTCGCGAGGGGCGAGCTTTCCCCGGGTCGTGTTGGCATCCAGGTGCACCAGCAGGAGGTTGTTGACGGTGGAGAACCGGTCCCGGAAGTCGCGCAGGGCCTGGCCCACCGGGATGCCTGACATGATCTTCCAGAGCGTGTTCTGGAAGGGATGGAGGGTGGGCTTCAGCTTGCCCAGGGGCTTGATGGAGAAGCCCCAGGCCCGCTCCACGTGGCCGATGACCGCGAGTGCGCCGCCGCCGGGATGGGACAGGAGCCGCCGAGGCAGTGCGGAGATGAAGGGAACACTCGCGAGCGCCTCGCCGCTGCGTGAGGCATTGAGCGGGAACTCGTCGTGCGCGGGCGTGCCCATGCCAAAGCAGGCGAAGAAGAACGCCACCACTCCATGGAGCCGTGCGTCGTCCTGGATGTCCGACGCCGCCACATAGTGAGCGGGGGCCATCGCGCCGAAGCCGGTCCAGTCCTGGGTGAGCAGCGCGCCCTGGCTCGAGCGTTGGAGTGGATCCTTCGCGGAGAAGGCGACGCCGTGGGAGGCGGTGAAGAGCACCGCGGGCCGCTCCGCACGGCCGTGGAGCTGGGAGAGCAGCCAGTCCTTGGTGGCATCGTCCTCGATGGCATCCCGGCTGGCGTAGCGGACCTTCGCCGCGAGCCCCTTCTTGGGATCGGGAGGTTGATCCACGTCCGCGCCCCGGAACAGGGGCAGGACCAGGTGGTCGGCGCTGAGCTCCGTGGAGCGGTCTCCCAGGTGGCGGGGCCCCCAGCCGCTCACCAGCCGGTGGCTGGCGACGCCCGCGTCCGTCTCATACGCCACGACGCTTTCGGCGTAGCGGGCGTATTCCCCGGGCGTGTCGAACGACAGCCTGCCGACGGCGTAGGTGAGGGACAGCGAGTGCTGGACGTCGAAAGGGATGGTGTCCGGTCCGCCGACGAGCAGGAGGTAGTAGGGGATGCACTCCGGTTCGATGTCCCCGAGCGCAGCGCCGTTGCGCTCCAGGAACTGCTCCGCCGTCTCTCCGTCCTTGTAGGTAAGGACATGGGCCCGGTTGGCATCCGTCACCCGGCCATGGCGGTGGGCGATGAGCGGCTCCAGGGCCTTGCGGACATCCGCTGGGGTCGCTTCGGCGAACACCACGCCCCAGCCAGCCTCCGTGTAGTCGTTCCGGTTGATGTCGAAGGCCAGGTCCATGCCGGCCCGGGTGGGATTGAAGCGCAGCCACTTCCGCCATGCCTCGAAGGCCTCGGAATTGGCACCGGGCTCCGCCACCTCCGCTGCCGCGGGCAGTGCGATGGGCGGCACCAGGTACTGCCCGGTGACGCCGTCGATGCCGTTGAGGACCAGCGGGTCGTCAGGGCTGGGGACGGAGTCCTTCACGTTCACCTCCTCCTCGTCATACTAGGCCTCCCCGCTGACCTGGAAAGAGCGGACAGGGGCCCGGCTGTCGAGCCCTCGGCGTTCGTGAGCCGGGGGTGTCGCGTGGCGGGCTCGCCTTCCGACCCCGGGGCTGGCGTGTCCTCTGGTCCACAGCTTCCTCGTCCCCTCGGGCAGCGGCGTCGTGGCAATCCCTCACGCCTCAACAAGTCAGACTGTGCTGCGTATGACTTTGACCTGCCGCGTCTGGCATTGGAGGGTGTGTCTGTGTTCACGTCCATTCCGCGTCCGGCACGTCTGGCACCCCTCGCCATGCGCGCCCGGCCGCGAGGGAGAGCACTCATGACGAAGAAGGCCTCGGTCCAGGATGTGGTGCAGGGCTGGCTGTCCGGTGATGAGGAGTCCCATGGCATGACGAACCCGGCGGGCCCGGTGTTCGTGGGAGGTGCGCGCACGGAACAGGCGCTCACGGAGTCCAACCTCGTCGCGGACACGGGCTGCAGCAGCTGCAGCGCCTCCAGCACTGCCTTCTGCTGTTGATCCATCGCGGACCCCCGTCCGCATGAATCTCCCCTCCGGCGCCGTGCGCGGTGCCGGAGGACTTCCCGCCGTTCCCCACACCCCCTGGGAGCCCCCCTCATGGTCCACGAGGAAGCGTCGATGGCTGCCGAGGTCCCTCCCGAGGGATGGCTCGCGCGCCCCGTGAACGTCCTGCTGGCACCGCACCTGGACTCGCTCGCGGAGCGGCTGTCGCGGATGGAGGGACTCTCCCCGGCGGAGCGCGGCGTGGTGGAGGCCGCGGCCCGGGAGACGCTGGGCTTCAGCGCCCAGCTCAAGCTCAACCGCGTGCTCCTGCTGGAGCTGCACGCCGCATCGCTGGAAGGACGGCTCGACGCCGCGGACTCGCCGGGACGGTGGGCGCAGTTCCTGGACCACGCCTGCACCTCCGGCTTCCACGCGCACCTGCGCGAACGCTACCCGCCGCTCCTGGACCGGCTGGCGACGCTGGGCCGGCTCCAGACCCAGGCGGTGCTGCGGCTGGCGGACCGGTTCGTCGCGGATCGCGAGTCGCTGGTGGAGCTGCCCGGCCGTCCTCGCGGCGCGCTCAAGCGCCTGCGCCTGGGAGAGGGGGATGCCCACCGGGGCGGCCAGACGGTGGCGCTGCTCGACCTGGAAGAGGGCTCGGTGCTCTACAAGCCCCGGTGCATGCGCGTGGATCGCGCGCTGGAGGGGCTGCTCGCGCGTGTGCTGGCGCCGGACGCCGAGCCCACGCGGATCCGCGTGCCGGCCGTGCTGGTGCGCGCGGGCTATGGCTGGGCGGAGTTCGTGGAGCACCGCTTCTGCGCGAACGAAGCCGAGCGCGGACGCTTCTACCGGAACCTGGGCCACTGGCTCGCGGTGATGCGCCTCTTGGGCGGCACGGACCTGCACTCGGAGAACCTCATCGCGCACGGGCCGGTGCCCGTGGTGGTGGACGTGGAGAGCCTCTTCACCCCCGACCCGCCCGTGCCTCTGGCCGAGCGCGGGCTGGCGGTGGACCTGGCCGCGAAGGCCATCCGTGGCACCGTCCTGCGCACGGGCCTGCTCCCCGTGCGAAGCGGAGGCCCGGGCCTGGGCGGCCTGGACATCTCCGCGGCGGGTTCGCTTCCGGGACAGCAGCCGCGCGTCCCGGCGCCCCTCATCGTCGGGGGTGGCACGGATGCCGCCCACCTGGGCATGACGCTGATGGAGCGCCCGCATGCGATGAACCACCCCAGCCCGGACCCCGTGCTCGCACGGCACTGGGACCAGGTCGTGGAGGGCTTCCATGAGCTGACCGCGCGCATGAAGGCGCTGGACGCGTACGGAGGCCTGCGCCCGCTGCTGGATCCGTTCACGGGCGCGGTGGTCCGGCGCATCCTGCGGCCCACGCAGACGTACGCGGAGCTGCTGCGCATGCTCTGGCACCCGGCCTCGCTGTACGACGCGCCCCGGGCCTACGCGCGGGCGCGGGACGTGATGCGCAAGAACGCCGACGTGTCCCCCGGCGCGCCGTCCTCGACGCCCGTCATCGACGAGGAGCTGGCGGACTTGTGCGTGGGGGACATCCCCGTGTTCACCCAGCCCGTGACCCGGAGCGTAATCGACACCGCGCTGGAGGCCTGGCGGTCGGTGGATGAGGCCCTGGAGGAGATGACCATCCAGAGCACGCTGATCAGCGCGTACCTCAACGAGAAGGCCGTGCCTCCTCGCGTCCCCGCGCCAGCCACGCCCGCGCGCCGGGAACGTCTGGACGCGCGCCGCCGGGCCCAGTTGTCCAAGCTGGTCCGCCGCGTGAGCGACGCGGCCGTGCGGGGACCGGACGGGACGGCGACGTGGATCAGCCCGGTGCTCGCCGAGTACGGCTGGGCCGTGCGCCCGCTCTCCGCCGAGCACTACAGCGGCCAGGGCGGCGTCGCGGTGGTGCTGGCCCAGTACCTGCGCGAGGTCGGCCACGGCCGCGCGGACGCGGTGGACGGCCTGCCCGAGCTGCTGGACGGCGCGCTCGCGGTGCTGCGCGCCACGGAGGACCGGGTGCCGGTGAAGCAGCCGGGCGGCTTCTCCGGGCTCGCGTCGCAGGTGTGGATCTGGTCCACGCTGCATGACCTGGGCACGGTGCCCGGCGCGCTGGACCGGGCCCGTGAGCGGGCGGTGGCGCTGACGCCCCAGGTGCTGGACGCGGACGGCCTGCTGGAGGTGCTGGGCGGCGTGGCGGGCGTCATCGTCCCGATGCTCAACCTGGTGGACCAGACCGGCGAGTCGAAGTGGCTGGACGTCGCGGCGCACGCGGGCCGGCGGCTGGAGGACACGGCGCGGAGCGCGGGGGGCGACGCGCGGTGGTCCACGTCGATGTTCCCCGAGCCCATCGGCGGCTTCGCGCACGGCACGGCGGGCATCGCCTGGGCGCTGGCGCGGCTGGGCCTGAGCGCGGCGGGGACGGCGGCGGACCGGCGGCGGTGGCGCAGCCTGTCCGAGCGCGCCTTCGACTTCGTGGATGGCCTCTACCGGCCGGAGCTGGGCAACTGGACGGACCTGCGCCGCCCGGAGGCCACGGATCAGCTCACGACCTGGTGCCACGGCAGCACGGGCATCGGCCTGGCGGCGGCGGACCTCTTCGCTCGTACCGGGGCCGCGCGCTACGGGGACCTGTTCCAGCGGGCCCGCGCCGCGGCCGTGCGCGAGGGCTTCGGCTGGACCCACACCCTGTGCCACGGCGACCTGGGGTTGTGGGAGCTCCTGGAGACGGCGCGGCGGCTGTCCTCGGCGCCGCTCGGGCCGGACCGGGAGGTGCTGGACGCGGAGCTCATCTCCGGGCTGGAGGCGCGCGGCCCGGTGGCGGGGCTCGCGCGCGACGCCTTCTCACCCGGGCTCATGGCGGGGCTGGGCGGCGTCATCCACACGCTGCTGCGCATGCACCCGGAGAGCCGGCTCGTGTCGCCGCTGCTGCTGGGGCGCGCGCCGGACATGGATCCCGACGCGCCCTGAAGCCGCGCTTCAGTCGCGGGTGTCGCGGCGCACGGTCACCTTGCGGCCGCGCAGCGTGGAGCCCTTCAGCGCGGAGATGATCCGCGCCGCGTCCGGCTCCGGCACCTCCACGATGGAGTACATGTCCGCGATGTGGATGGCGCCGATGCGCGAGGACTCGAGCCCCGCCTCGCCGGCGATGGCGCCCACGAGGTCCGCCGGCCGCATGCCCGCGGAGCGGCCCGCGCCGATGAACAGGCGCGTGACGTTCCACTCCGGCGCGCGCTGGGGCCGCGCGGGGGCCCGCTCGGACCGTTCGCCGCGCTCGCCACGCTCGGCGGTGCGGGGGCCTCGCGACGGGCGCTCGCCGCCGCGGTCCGCGAACCGGCCCGGAGGCCCGGAGCGCTCCGGGCGCGGGCCCTTCCGCTCCACCGGCGCCGACATCTGGGGGATGTCCTGCTCGGAGGACTCCTTGCCCTCGTCCTCCTTCTCCTGGAGGAGCTTGATGGCGGCGGCGGCCACGTCCATGACGCTGAACTCGCTGGACAGGTCCTCCGCGATGCCGCGGAACCCGTCCAGCTCGCCGGCCACCAGCGTCTCGCGCAGCGACGAGCGGATCATCTCCAGCCGGCGCGCGCGCAGGTCGGACACGGTGGGGACCGCGGTGACCTCGATGCGCTGGCCGGTGAGCCGCTCGATGTTGCGCAGCAGCCGGTGCTCGCGGGGCTCCAGCAGGGTGATGGCCACGCCCTCGCGGCCCGCGCGGCCGGTGCGGCCGATGCGGTGCACGTAGGCCTCCGGCGCGTTGGGCACGTCGAAGTTCACCACGTGCGTCAGCCGGGGGATGTCCAGGCCTCGCGCCGCGACGTCGGTGGCGATGAGCAGGTCCGCCGCCTGCGACTTGAACTGCTTGATGACGCGGTCGCGCTGCTCCTGGCTCATGCCGCCGTGCAGCGCGTGCGCGCGCCAGCCCCGGCCGTTGAGGGACGTGGTGAGCTCATCCACCTCCGTGCGCGTGCGGCAGAACACGATGGCGGCGGTGGGGGACTCCAGGTCCAGCACGCGCCCCAGCGTGGCGATCTTGAACGCGCGCGGCACGATGTAGGCCGTCTGCCGGACGCGGGGCATCTCCCCGGCCTCCAGCTTCTCCTTCGCGATGCGCACGCGCACCGGCTCGTGCAGGTGGCGCTCCGCGATGCTGGCGATGCGCGGGGGCAGGGTGGCGGAGAACAGCGCGGTCTGACGCTCTTCGGGCGTCTCGGAGAGGATGGCCTCCAGGTCGTCCGCGAAGCCCATGTCGAGCATCTCGTCCGCTTCGTCCAGCACCACCGTGCGCACCTGGTCCAGCTTCAGCGTCTTGCGGCGCAGGTGGTCCAGCGCGCGCCCCGGCGTGGCGACGATGACGTCCACGCCGCGCTTGAGCACGCGCAGCTGCCGGCCAATCTCCTGGCCGCCGTAGAGCGGGAGCACGCTGACGCCCAGCTTCTGTCCGTAGCGGTGGATGGCCTCGGACACCTGCATGGCCAGCTCACGCGTGGGCACCAGCACCAGCGCGGAGGTGCTGTGCGGCGCGGCGGCGCCCGGCTTCAGGTGCTGCAACAGCGGAAGCGAGAACGCGGCCGTCTTGCCGGTGCCCGTGGCGGCGATGCCCAGCAGGTCCTTCTCGGCGAGGAGCGGGGGCAGCGCGGCGGCCTGGATGGGGGTCGGCTCTTCGTAGCCGAGCGACGTCAGCGCCTCGACGAGCTCGGGCTTGAGACCGAGGGCGTCGAAGGTGGGGGTTTCAGGGGCAGCAGGAGGCGGGGGAGCTTTCACACGGCGGCTTGTACCACTTCCGCGCCCGGGCGGAGGACTTGGGAAGTCAGGTGCGTCCGGGCCTGTACGAAGACCCGGGCCTTCCGGGCTTTCAAGCCCCGCCGCGCAGGTGCGATTTCAACAGTGCCGCAATGGCAGCAGTCTCCCCAGACAGGTCCCTGGGGGACAGGACGAGCCGCTGGCGTCGGCCACCGTCCAGTGCCGTGCCCTCCAGGAGGGACGTGAGGCCCCGGGGGCCCCGGTCCAGGTCGAGGATCAGCTCCAGCCCGTCGTCCTGGGGGAACGGCAGCAGGCAGAGCGTGCGCGGCGGGCCCTGCCAGTCCGGGCCGGCATGGAACTCCAGTTCCTGGACGAAGGGCTCTTCGCGCCCCAGCGGAGCGGCGGCCTCGCAGTAGGCGTTGCGCCACTGGAAACCCAGGTGGAGCACGGCGTCGAGCACGGTCTGGAGCGACGGGTGGGGCAGGACGTGGATGCGGTCGCTGTCCTCGGGGTTGAGGGCGTTGTCGATGTCGAGCGCCGTCTTGATCCACACGGGCGTGCCGCGCTCGGTGATGGGCGTGTGGGCGGGGAGGCGCAGGGAGAAGGGGAGCTCACGCTCCTCGCGGGGCTGGAGCGTGAAGGGATTGGCGATGCGCCAGGTGCGCACGACGGCGTTGAGCGCGCTGAGGCGATCGTTGTCGCGCTGGAGGTACTGCGCCATCAGGTGCAGGTCGATGCGGTCGATCCGCTGGGGCGTGTGGCCGCCCTGGACGTGGACGAGCCCGCGCAGGTCGCCGCCAGCGCGCGCGGTGTCGTGCTCCAGCCGGGTGTCCACGCGCGCGCTGCCGATCCCGAGGCGGGCGAGCATCTTCATGAAGGGCATGGGCACGGCATAGGCCGGATGGCGGCTTCGCGAAAGCCCGTGTGCCTGGCCGCCTGCCCTTCATGCGGCCCCTGCACCGGAGGGACGGGCGCGGCTTGCGGGGCCGCCCGGCGCGTCACCAGCGTAAAGCCTCACAACGGGAGAGGTGCGTGATGGCCCAGGGGACTTCCAGGCGGGTGCGGTACGCGGTGGTGGGAGCAGGCAACCTCGCGCAGGTGGCCATCCTCCCGGCGTTCCAGCACGCAAAGGAGAACTCCGAGCTGGTGGCCGTCATCTCCTCCGACCCGGAGAAGCGGGACGTGCTCCAGAAGAAGTACGGCGTGGAGCACGTGGGGACCTACGACCAGTACGAACAGGTGCTGCGCGAGTCCAAGGCGGACGCGGTCTACATCGTGCTGCCGAACACGCTGCACCGGGAGTACACGGAGCGTGCGGCACGCCTGGGGGTGCACGTCCTCTGCGAGAAGCCGATGGCGACGTCGGTGGAGGACTGCGAGGCGATGATCCGCGCCACGAACGAGAACGACGTGAAGCTGATGGTCGCCTACCGGCTGCACTTCGAAGAGGCGAACCTCCGCGCCATCGAGCTGGTGCGCGAAGGAAAGCTGGGGGATCCGCTGGTCTTCACGGGGACGCTGACGCAGCAGGTGCGCGCAGGGGACATCCGGACGCGCGTGGACGTGGGCGGCGGGGCGCTGCTGGACGAGGGGCCCTATCCCATCAACGCCGCGCGCTACCTCTTCCGCGACGAGCCGCGCGAGGTGTTCGCGTTCACGGGCGGCGGCCGGGACGGACGCTTCCACGGGGTGGACGGGTCGGCGTTCGCGCTGATGCGGTTCCCGAACGGGAGGGTGGCGCAGTTCGCCATCAGCCACGAAGCCTCCGCGGTGTCGAGCTACCGGCTGGTGGGCACGGAAGGCGACCTGCTGGTGAAGCACGGCTTCGGCTACGGCACGGACATCGAGCACGAGCTGACGGTGGGAGGGGAGACGGAGACGCGGAAGTTCAAGAACAGCGACCAGTTCGCGCCGGAGCTCGTCTACTTCTCGAAGTGCGTCCTGGAGGACCGCGACCCGGAGCCCAACGGCATCGAAGGCCTGGCGGACGTGCGCGTCATCGTCGCGCTGCAGGAGTCCGCGCGCACGAACAAGCCCGTGAAGCTGGCCCCGTTCGAGAAGCCCAAGCGCCCCACGCTGGATCAGCTCATCGTCAAGCCCGCGGTGGAGCCGCCCGAGCCGGTGAACGCACCGGCCCCGGCGCAGGGGTAGGCCTCACAAGGCGGGTTGAGGGCTGTCTCCATCAGTGGTCTGTTGGATGAATGGATGACCCTCAGGAGTTCGCGCGTCAGGTGTTCGCGTCGCAGCCCTTCAGCCAGTTCCTGGGTGCGCAGCTCGCGAGCTGCGGGCCCGGGACCGCGGAGCTGAGAATCCCCGTCACCGACCAACTGAAGCAGCAGCACGGCTTCGTCCATGGAGGCGTGCTCAGCTACCTCGCGGACAACGCCATCACGTTCGCCGGAGGACTGGCGCTGGGCGGCAACGCGCTGACCTCCGAGTACAAGATCAACTACCTGAAGCCCGCCGTGGGCTCGCTGCTCATCGCCAGGGCTCAGGCGAAGAGCGCGGGCAAGCGGCAGGCCGTCTGTCAGTGCGAGATCTTCGCGGTCCAGGAGGGCCAGGAGAAGCTTTGCGCCGTGGCCCTGGGCACGGTGGTTTCCGCGGCCTGAAGCCGAGGCGAGCGTCCTGGCGTCAGGCGGGACGCGCCCAGAGGTCGCGCAGGTCCGGCGGCAGCTCCCCGGCGATGTCGTCGCTCTCGCCGGTGGAGATCTGCGCCTGGATGGCGCTGAAGACGGCGCGGATGATGGGCTCGGCGTCGTCGGGTTCGATGTCCAGGTCCTCGGCCACCATGGACACCATCTCCGTCCGGCCGAACTTCTGGGGCGGCGGTCCGGACTCATGGCGGTCACACCGGATCAGGAGCTCCCGCAGCTTCATGGGCAGCTGGGCCTCCAGGTCATTGTCCTCTTCACCGACGAGGCGCTGCTCCAGCACGCACAGGACGGACACAGCGGCGTCCTCCGCGGCCTGCTCGCTCGGGAGCCTGCCCACGTCGCACAGGTACTTGAGGAAGGCCTTGTAGGTCTGCGACGTGCGGGACTCGTGGCGCATGCGGCGGCGCTCGTCGAGCGGGACGGCCGTCCTGCGCTGCGTGGAGCTTCCTAGCTGCTGGCCGGAGTCTGGGATGTCATGCGCTGCCATGTCCGTTGCCTCGTTCCTGGGGTGGGGGTCCAACCCCAAAGCTGAAGCGATAGACACTCCAGAGGAAGGCACGCGCCGCCCTGCGAGCCGCCCGCTTCCCGCAGGCAGGGGATGGCGGGAAGCGCCTGCTCCCACTTCCGCCGGGAAGGGCCCTTGCCTGGAGCCAGGTGCATCCGAACCGTTTAGTGAGGAAGGGAGGTTCCGTCATGCGTGAAAGCCTTCAACCCAGGGGAGAGGCGCTGCGAAGCGCAGCCCGCAGGATCGCGGTGCGGAGGGCCGAGGAGCCGGAGCGTCCCCTGATCCAGATCATCACCGAGGCAGCCCGCCACTTCGACCTCTCGCCGAGTGAGGAGCAGATGCTGCTGTCCGACCTGCTGTCCAGGAGTGAGGAGGCGCCTCTGCAATAGCAACGGCAAGGCATGCTAGATGGGCGCCCATGAACCTCATTCGACTGTCGGTCGTGGGCCTTGCCGTGGCGCTCCTGATGACGGGCTGCGGGCGCCGCCGGAGCAACTCCCGGGTGGACTTCTCCCAGATGGGGCCGTCCATCAATGCGAAGCGCTACGCGAACCTGGAGAAGATCGCCGCCAGGGATCTCCAGTGCGACGCGGAGCTGTCGCCGCAGTACCTGGGTGAGAACCAGTACCGGATGATCGGCTGCAACACCGAGGGCGTCTACGAGCTGCGCTGCCTGATGGGCCATTGCGCCTGGATTCCCGACGTGAGGCTCCGCGCGGAGTTCGACCTGGGCTGTGGGAAGCTGGAGTTCCAGACAACGAAGATGGATCGCGTCACCACGGGCGTCACGGGCTGCGGTAAGCGCGCGACGTACCGGCTGATCAGGGCGGGCTTTGGCTATTCGTGGGTCCTGAACTCGGCCGTGGCCCAGGACGAGGTGCCGGCCCCGGCGCCCACTCTGGCGCCTGCTGACGAAGTGCCGGTCCCGACCGAGCTTTGATCAGATGGAAAAGCTCGTGGATGCGTTCGCCCTGCACTCGGCAGCCCAGAATGATGCGGTCCGGCAGGGGGATGCGAACACCGCGAACAAGCACGCCATGAAGGTGAATGAGACGTTCGACAAATTGTGTGCGCATGGAAACGCGGGCAGGGATGCGCTTGCGGCCCTCATCAACCATCCGCGAACGGACGTCCAAGTCAAAGCGGCAGCCTTTCTCCTCCGCCATCGAACGGATGAAGCCAAGGCGGTCCTCCAGGAGGCAGCACGAGGGCAGGACCTTGTTTCTTTCGCTGCCTCCAAGGCATTGAAGCGCTGGGCGGATGGAACCTGGGCGCTGGACCCGGGATAGGAACCACTCAGTCCTTCCAGAGCATCTTCCACGGGTGCTTGCGCAGGTCCGTGACCAGGGTCTTCAGCTCGTCGTAGAGGACCGGGTCCTTCAGCAGTGCGCCGCCCGTGCCTTCTCCCGCATCCAGTTGCCCCAGGATGCGGTCCGCCTTGGTGGCGATCTGTTCCAGTTGGCCCGCTGCCGCCGTGAAGCGCTGGAGGGCCAGCTTCACCTGCTGACCGTCTTCTGGCGTCAGCGGCCCTGTCACCGCCGCAAGGCCGTCCAGGGTGGTTCCGGCGGACTTCGTCAGGCCGGGGAGGTCCTTTCGCATCACGGCTGCCACGGCGGAGGCGTCCTCCAGGAGGCGGGCTCCCTTGCCTCCTGGCTGCATGGATTCCTTGGCCAGTTGCGCCAGTTGCCTCAGGTCCTTCGACGCCGCCGCCAGCTCCGAGGCCAGGACCTTCACGTCGCCTTTGTTCTCCGTCAGGACCTCGTCCAGCGTCCTCGCCAGCCGGGACACGTTGGCGGCCAGGCCCGTCACGGCCTCCGGGTCCTTCTCCAGCATGTCCGACAGCAACGTCACGAACTTGGTGAGCTGTTCCGACAGCAGGTCCAGGCGCGGTGCATCCACGCCTCTCAGGGCTTCGGTCTCCGGCAGCGGTGCTTCCGCGTTGCCTGGGTTCAACTCCAGATAAGGCTCTCCCAGCAGGCCCACCGTTCCCACCGTCACCCGGGCGTCCTTGCGCAGGGCGCGCCTTGCCGTGGGCTCCACCGACAGGTCCATGCGGACGGGGAGGGGAAGGCCCTTCGCGTCCCTTCGATCCGCGAGCAGGTGGATGGTGTCCACCTTGCCCACCTGGACGCCTCCCAGCTTCACCGGGGCTCCCTGCACCACGTTGCCCGTGTGTGCGAAATCCACCTCCAGCCTCGCGCCCCGGCCCAGCGTCAGCTCTCCCATCAACCAGAGCAACACCAGCACTCCCACCAGCGTCGCGAGCACCAGCGCCCCGACCTTCAGCTCCAGCCGTTGCTCATCCATCCGTCACGCCCTCCATGAACGGCGCTGTCAGCGTTCGCAGCTCCGGGGCAGGGGACTTCAGGAAGCCCTCCGGGCTCCCCAGGTACGCATTGCGCCCCTTCGCCACCACCAACACCCGGTCGGCAATCTCTCGCAGCTGCCGGTAGTCGTGGGACACCACCAGCGCTCCCAGGCCCTGCGCCTTCAACGACGCCAGCACCGCCTCCACCTGCATCGCCGCCCTCCGATCCAATCCCGTCGTTGGCTCGTCCAGCAGCAGGTAGCGCGGCTTGAGCACCAGCGCCCTTGCGATGGCGGCTCGCTTCTTCGCCCCGGGTCCCAGCTCCGGTGGCAGGCGGTCCGCCCACTCCTTCAGGCCCACCTTCTCCAGCGCCGTCTCCACGGCTTCCTCCGGAGCTTTCGGATCCGCGAGGCGCACGTTCTCTCGCAGCGTCCTCCAGTCCAGCAGCGCGGGGCCCTGCACCAGATACGGTGCCCGGCGGCGGAGGGACACCAGTGTCCGCTCCGGCTGGGTGTCCACCCGCTCCCCGAACAGCGTCACGTTGCCGGCTTCGGGCTTCAGCAGCCCCACTGCCAGCCGGCACAGCACGCTCTTTCCGGATCCGCTCGCTCCCGCGATGAACGTCAGCTCCCGCGTGGAGACCTGCGCGCTCAGGCCGTCCAAGACGCGGCGGCCCTGCTCGAAGGAGATCGCCACGTCCTCGAAGACCAGCGTGTCCGGACCGGTGTCATTCACAGGCGCACGAACTGGAACGCAAGCGACACCGTCAGGTCAATCAACAGACACCCCAGGCTGGCCGCGACCACGCCTTCCGTCGTCGCCTCGCCTACCGCCTCCGCGCCGCCCCTCGCGTTCAAGCCCGCAACCGCCGCCGCGAGCGGGATGTACAGCCCGCAGCCCACCACCTTCAGCCCTCCCACCAGCAGGTCCCAGCCATCCACGTACCTCGCGTCCATGAACGCCCGGCCGTCGATGTCCAACGCCACGCTCGCCACCAGCACCGCTGATGCCGTCGCTGCCACCGTCCCCAGCACGCTCAGGAGCGGAACCCCCACCACGCCCGCCACCACCCGGGGTGCCACGAGGTCCGCGTAGGGATCCCCCGCCGACATCTCCAGGGCCTCCACCTGCTCGTTCACGCTCATCGTGGCCAGCTCCGCGGAGTGGCTGGCGCCTGCTCGTGACGCTGTCAGCAGGGCGGACACCGCGGGGCCCAGCTCTCGGATGAGCATCTCGAAGTAGGCCGGGCCCAGCACCGCCACGTTGCCAATCAGCTTCTTCGCCTGCGCGTTGGCGATCATCACCAGCACCGCACCGAAGAAGGCCATGCCTGACATCACCAGCCACACGCTGCGCCCGCCCAGCTCGTGCACCTGTGCCAGGGTTTCGCGCCAGGGGATTCCCTCCCTCGCGCCCGCGCGGACCGTGCGCGCCAGCATCACGCCCGGCGCTCCGAAGAAGGACAGCACCCGCTTCATCCGAGCACCCTCGACAGCAGCGTCGTCAGCAGGAAGTCCAACAGGAAGATGGCCGCGCAGCCCAGTACCACCGCGCTCGCGGCGGCCTCTCCCACGGCTCGGGCGCCTCCCTTGGCTCTGAGGCCCACCGCCGTGGACACCAGTGAGATGGCCAGCCCGAACGCCCCCGTCTTCACCACGCCGCCCAGGATGTCGGACGGGCTCAGCATCTGCGCGAACGTCCCGAAGAACACCCGCACCGGCAGGTCCAACGTGAGCTTCGCGGCCACCGCCTCGCAGAGGATGGACACCAGGAACGTGAACGTGCTCAGCGCCAGCATGCTCACCTCCATCGCCACCACCCGGGGCGCCACCAGCAGCGCGAACGGATCCAGGCCAATGCCTCTCAGGCCTTCAATCTGTCCGCCCACCTTCAGCGTGGCGAGCTCCGCCGCGTTCCTGGCTCCGATGCGCGCGGACATGATCAGCCCCAGGAGCAGCGGGCCGAACTCCCACAGCACGCCGTAGCCCGCCGCCCAGCCCAGGAACGCCCGCGCTCCGAAGCGCTGGATGTAGATCGCCGCCTGCACCACCACGATGACGCCCGCCAGCGCCGCCGTCGCCAACGCCAGCGGCAGCGAGCCGTAGCCGAACTGCACCAGCCCTCGCGCCAGCTCGCGACGCTCCAACCCGCGCAAGGCCCAGGCCGTGCGGCCCGCGACCAGGGCCAGCGCGCCCACGCCGCCCACCGCTCGCATCGCCGAGCGGCCCAGCCAGGCCAGGGCGGTGGTGCTCAAGGGTGGTGACACTGCGCGGTCATGCGAGGGCCTCGTCCGGCGCGCGCTCCAGTTCCGGCGCCGGGGCCCCATCGTGCACCAGCCGGCCACCTCGCAGGTACAACCAGCGGGGCAGGGCGAGGTCCACCGGCGCTTCCGGTGCGGCCACCAGCAACGTTCCCTTGCCGGCGACCTCCAGGAGGACCCTCGCCACCTGCCGCGTCGTGCCCGGATCCAGGCCCGCGAACGGATCATCCGCGAGGATCACCGCCGGCCTTGCCGCGATGGCCCTTGCGAGCCCCGCGCGCTTCTTCATGCCCCCGGACAGGCGCTCCGGCAGGGTGTCCGCCGCGTCCGTCAGCCCCACCGAGGCCAGCACCGCGTCCGTGCGATCGCGCGCCTCGGTTTCCGGCACGCGCCGTCGGATCAGCGGCTGCATCACGTTCTGCCGCACCGTCAGCGAGTCGAAGAGCGCATCCGTCTGGAACACGAAGCCGAACGACGCCTGCTGTGCTCGTCGCTCCGGAGCCGAAAGCCGGGCGACGTCCTGCCCGTCCCACGTCACCCGGCCGGAGGAGGGGAGCAGGAGGCCCGCGAAGGCTTTCAAGAGCGTCGTCTTGCCCGACCCCGAGCGCCCGAGCACCAGCGCCTGCGTGCCGGGCGGGATGTGGCAATCCGTGGGCTCCAGCACGGTCCGTGCGCCGTAGCGGATGCCCAGGGCTTCAGCGCGCAGGTCCATGACTAGCGGTTGAAGAACTGGTTCACGCCCTGGTCACCGGATGCCCCCAACTGCGTGGGAGAGTATCCATCGATGGCACGCATGGCTTTCGGGTTCGAATAGAACGGGTCCCAGGTCTTGCCGTTGAAGAACTGCACGGTGCCCGTCGCCGTCGTCACGTAGACCCCATTCTGGCTGAAGGCCAGGACATCGGTGACGTCTGGCGCCGAAGCCAGAGGCGGCAGTGTGCGCCATACCCCATGGTTCCGCTCCAGGACCACGCCCTTGTATCCGACGACATAGACGTAGTTGGCGTTCGTCGCGCTCACTCCGGTCAGATAGACGTTGGGGACGGCCGGGGGAAGGGTTTCAGGCACCCAGGTCCCATCCGTGGGGTTGATGCTGATGACCTGGGGTTGGGGCTCCGGGAGCTCGTAGTCCCGTGCGCCCACCGCGATCAGCGGCGCGTCGGCAGTGGTCCCCGTCACCGCCATCAGGTTGATGCTCGTGGCCGCGATTTGCTCCGGGGCCGCGGGGAACGCCCACTTGAAGACGCGGCCACCGCCGGACACGGCGTAGAGCGTAGGCTTGCCGCCAGTCGTCGAGTTGAAGCCCACGATGCCCGAGAGGTCCACCGGCGCGCCCGGCGTGGTGGCGGCGGTACAGCCGGCTTCGTCGGGCATCTTGCTCGCCAGTTTTCCTGCCCTCCCAGCGAGGAACAGCTGCCCCTCGGAGCTGACCCAGGCGGCGTTCCAGTCTCCAGCACAGGTGGAGACAGTCCGGGCGGGGGTTTCGATCTTCACGACGTTGCCCGCCGTGCCTGGCCCCGCGAGCCAGGCCAGGTCCTTCCCGACGGCAATGGCACGCCACGACGTGACGCCGGCGGCTTCCGGCACGCTCCGCCAGGTCAGGTCGCACGGGGCGGGCCCTTCATCCACCTTCTCATTGCAGTTGTTGTCCAGCCTGTCGCAGACCTCCGTCAGCGTGGACGAGACATGGATGGAGCTCTCGTCGCAGTCCGTGACCTGGGGCTGTGTGCCCTCGGGTTGGGCCGCGCAGGTCACGCCCCCATCCGCTCCCGCCGTCCTATCGCCGTCCTCATCCCGGTAATAGGCCGTGGGCGTGACGGTGCTGTTGCACGCGACGCCGCCATCCGTCCCCGTGCATGCCTTCGCGCCCGCGCACTGGAAGCCGTTGAGGCAGCTTCCGCCCACGTCGAACGACTCGTCCTTCACTTCGTCGCAGTTGTCGTCCCGGTCATCGCATCGGAACTCCGCCTGGCCTGGATGCACGCTGGGGTCCCTGTCATCGCAGTCCCCGCTCCGTGACGCGGTAAACACGGGCCCGCTGCACGCCGTGATCTTCGCGGGCAGCTGGCGGTTGCCGTACCCATCGCTGTCGTCATCCGGGTACCACGGGATGGGGCCGCCCCGGTCCTCATCGCGGTCGTCGCAGTCCGTGCCGCCATTCGCCGGGCTCACGAAGCCGTCGCCGTCGCCGTCCACCGCCGCCAGGGACAGGTCCACCGGCGTGATGCCGTCCTTCGCGAGGCTTGCGTCGGTCTGCGCGGTGGCCACCTGCGCTCCGTCACAGGACTGCTCCTTCGCGACGGCCTGGAGCTTCACGTCGTTGCTCCAGCCCGCCTGGCGGAACACCGCGACGGACAGGGTGCCGGGAGGTGAGCCCTCGGGCACGTTCACGTTCGTCGCGACCTGCCGGGACACGTCCGCCTGATCCGTCACCGTCAGCGTGACGCACCCCGGCCGAAATCCTTCGTAATGAACCTGGACCTTCAGAGCGGCGGACTTGAGTCCATCCCCCTTGGAGCATCCCGCGAGGGCACCAACGAGCAGGGAGAGCAGGAATAAACGCATGGGACACGCATTCTGGGGCGCGTCCCACACACCCGGAGTGGGCAGCCGGCGCCACCGTCGGCATTTCAACCCGAGAGTCTTCTTCCCCGACCCTTAGTCCGCCCCGCGAGGCATCGTCCAGACACGCCCCGCTCATCCCCCCCGCGATGACGGCTTCCGTGTATAGGGGCCGCTGACCTTTCAACACTGGCCCGTTCCACCGCACGCCTTATGCCCACCGTCCGCCGTGCCCTCCTCGCCGCGCCCCTGGGTGCCTGCCTCTGCGCGCTGGCTCCGGACGCGCTCGCCCAGACGACGCCCCCGGCCGCGTCCCCGGCGCCCTCCGCCGAGTCTCCCGCCAGCGACTTCCCCAAGCCCCCGAAGCCGGACGCCGGCGCCGCTCCGCTGACGCTGGAACGCGCCGTGGAGCTCGCCTCGCAGAAGAACGAGGCCGTGCTCGCCGCGGGACAGACGGCCGAGGCCGCCCAGGCCCGCGTCGCCCGCGCCCGCGCCTTCTTCCTCCCCACCATCGCGGCCACCGGCACCTACACGCGCCGCCTGCGGGAGTCCACGCGCGAGGTGGGCGGACAGACCGTCGTGCTCCAGAAGTACAACGCCCTGGGCGCTGTCTTCACCGGCCGCCTCAGCCTGTTCGACGCGCGCGGCTTCCCCCTCTACAAGGCCGCGAAGCTGGAGAGCGAAGCCTCCAAGCTGGATGCCCTGGAGACGCGCCGCCAGGTGGCCTTCAGCGCCGCCAACGCCTTCCTCGTCACCCTGGCCAACCAGCAGGTGTACCAGGCCGCCGAGCAGCGCCTGGCCTACGCGAAGCAGAGCCTCGCCGACGCGCAGGCCCGCGCCAACGCGGGGCTCGCCAGCACCAATGACGTCACCCGCGCGGAGCTGGAGCTGGCCACCGCCCAGTCCAACCTCGCCGCCGCCCTGGGCACCGCGGAGACGAGCCGCCTGGAGCTGGGCTACCTCCTCGTGGAGCCCGTGCAGGGGGAGCTCTCGCCGCCAGAGCCGCTGCTCGCGGACGCCGTGCGCCCCGCGCCGGCCCTGGAGCTGCTCACCGAGGGCGCCACGGACCGCCGCCCGGACATCCTCTCCGCGCGCCTGCGCGTGCGCTCGCTGCGGGAGAGCGCGAAGGAGCCCCTGGCGCGCCTGCTGCCGTCCCTGGGAGCGAGCGCCCAGTACCGCCTGACGAACGAGGCGGGCCTCAACGGCAACGTCGGCGACGGTTTCCTCGCGGTGGACCTCACTTGGACCCTCTTCGACGGCGGCGCCCGCTACGCGGATCGCGATGAGCGCGTGGCGCTGGCCAACGCCGCCGAGCTGAACACCCAGGCCGCCAGCCGCCGCGTGCCGGTGGACATCGAGCAGGCGCGGGTGAACCTGGAGACGGCGCGGGCCGCGCTCGCGCAGAGCGAGCAGGCGGCGAAGGCGGCGCGCAAGAACGCCGCGGAGACCGGCATCCTCTACCGCCAGGGCCTGTCCACCGCGCTCACCCTGGCGGACGCGTCCCTGAGCCTCTTCGAGGCCGAGGTCGCGCTGGCGCAGAACCGTTATGGGCTGGGCGTGGCCCTCCTGGGCCTGCGGGCCGCGGTCGGACTGAATCCACTCGGGAAGGAACCGTGAAGGCAATGCAACGCACTGGAGTGCTGGCCCTGTCGCTGGCCATGCTGTCCCTGGCCCCTGGCTGCAAGAAGGAAGCGCCCGCGCAGGGCGGCAAGGGCGCGGGCCGGGGCCCCATCCAGTTCCCTGTGGAGGTCGCGCCCGTGGCGGCGCGCGACGTGGAGTACGCGGTCAGCGCCGTGGGCGCGGTGGAGGCCTTCGAGAGCGTGCAGATCACCGCGCGCGTGCCGGGCGCCCTGGAGCGCGTGAACTTCTCCGAGGGCCAGGTGGTGAAGAAGGGCGACACGCTCGCGGAGATCGAACCCGCGCGCTACGCCATCGCCGTGCGCGCCGCGGAGGCCACGCTGCAGAAGGCCCAGGCCGCGCTGGTGGAGGCGAAGGCCGGCGCCCAGCGCCGCGCGGAGGTCAACGCGCAGAGCCCGGGCCTCTTGCCCGCCGAACAACTGGAGACGTACCAGGCCCGCGCCGCCACCGCCCAGGCGGACGTGGCGGCCGCGAAGGCGGCGTTGGATCAGGCGCAGCTCAACCAGCGCGACGCGTACGTGAAGGCGCCCATGGACGGCGTCCTCCAGACGCGCACGGTGCAGACGGGCCAGTACGTGCAGCCGGGCGTGGTGCTGGCCACGCTCCTGCGCCGCGAGCCCCTGCTGCTGCGCTTCAACGTGCCCGCGGCGGACGTGACGCGCATCACCCCGGGGATGCCCGCGCGCTTCACGGTGCGCTCGGAGGGCGGTTCGTACACGGCGAAGATCACCTACGTGTCCGCGAGCGCGGACGCGCAGAGCCGCATGGTGGCGGTGACCGCGGAGGTGACGGGCGAGGACGCGAAGAAGCTGCGCCCCGGCGCGTTCGCGACGGTGAGCGTGCCGGTGGAGTCGCGCGGGGGCAGCCCGGTGATTCCGCAGACGGCCATCCGCCCCAGCGAGCGCGGCTTCCTGGCGTTCGTGGTGACGGACAACAAGGCGCGCGAGCGCATCCTGGAGCTGGGGCTGCGCACACCGGACGGACAGGTGGAGGTGAAGGAAGGCCTCAAGCCCGGCGAGACGCTGGTGGTGCGCGGCGCGGAGGCCCTGCGCGACGGCGTGGCCGTGCGCGTGGAGCAGGAGCGCCCGAAGCCGAAGGTGGTGGGTGAGCAGCCCCCCACCGAGGCCCGCAGCGGCACGAGCACGGGCACGGAGGGCCGCCCATGAGCATCACCGACGTCTGCATCAAGAAGCCGGTGTTCGCCTGGATGATCATGGCGGCGACCATCATCTTCGGACTGGTGGCGGCCCAGCGCATCGGCATCAGCCAGTTCCCGGACGTGGACTTCCCCACCATCAACATCTCCGTGTCGTGGGAGGGCGCCAACCCGGAGGCGGTGGAGTCGGACGTCGTCGAGTTCATCGAAGAGGCCGTGACGCAGGTGGAGGGCGTCAAGAGCATCACGTCCTCCGCGCGCCAGGGCAGCGCCAACATCACCGTCGAGCTGGACCTGTCGCGCAACGTGGACCTGGCGCTGCAGGACGTGCAGACCAAGGTGAGCCAGGCGCAGCGCCGGCTGCCGCTGGACATCGACCCTCCGGTGGTCTCCAAGTCCAACCCGGAGGACCAGCCCATCATGTGGCTGGGCGTGTCCGGGCCCTTCTCCCAGCAGGTGGTGAGCGACTTCGCCCGCTACCGCGTGAAGGAGCGCCTGCAGACGGTGCCCGGCGTGGGCGAGGTCATCCTGGGCGGCCTCCTGGAGCGCAACGTGCGCATCTGGGTGGACGCGCAGAAGCTGGACGCGCACGCGCTCACGGTCACGGACGTCATCGCCGCGCTCCAGCGCGAGCACGTGGAGCTGCCCGCCGGCCGCATCGAGACGCAGGGGCGCGAGGTGAACGTGCGCTTCATGGGCGAGGCGCTGGACCTGGAGACGCTGGCGAACGTGGCGGTGCGCGAGGAGAACGGGCGCACGGTGTACCTGCACGACGTGGCCATCGTGGAGGACGGCTTCGAGGACGAGCGCCGCCTCGCGCGCGTGAACGGCGAGCCCGCGCAGGCCATGGGCATCAAGAAGCAGCGCGGCGCGAACGCGGTGGCGGTGGCCCAGGAGGTGCGCGCCCAGCTCGCGGAGCTCCAGAAGGAGCTGCCGGAGGGCATGAGCGCGACCATCAACTTCGACTCGACGCAGTTCATCGAGGAGAGCGTGCACGAGATTGAATTCGAGCTGCTGCTCGCGTGCATCCTCACCGCGTTCGTGTGCTGGGTGTTCCTGGGGTCGCTGTCCAGCACGCTCAACGTGGTGCTCGCCATCCCCATGTCGCTGCTGGGGACGGTGGCCGTCATCTACTTCCTGGGCTTCACGCTCAACACGTTCACGCTGCTGGGATTGGCGCTCGCCGTGGGCATCGTGGTGGACGACGCCATCATGGTGCTGGAGAACATCTTCCGGCACGCGGAGGAGGGGAAGGACCGGGTGAGCGCCGCGCGCGAGGGCACCGCGGAGATCACCTTCGCGGCCCTGGCGGCGACGCTGGCGGTGGTGGCCATCTTCCTGCCCGTCGTCTTCATGAAGGGCATCATCGGCCGGTTCTTCCTCCAGTTCGGCGTCACGCTGTGCGTGGCGGTGCTGCTGTCCTACGTGGAGGCCATCACCCTGGCGCCCGCGCGGTGCGCGCAGCTGCTCAAGACGTCGCGCGAGCACCGCGGCCGGGTGGGCGTGGTGGTGGACAAGGCGTTCTCCAAGCTGGAGGCGCTGTACGCGCGGGCGCTGGGCTGGGGGCTGGTGCGGCCGTGGCGCGTGCTGCTGGTCGCGGTGGCCATGCTCATCCTGAGCGCGTTCGCGTTCAAGGCGCTGCCGGGTGAGTTCGTCCCGTCGCAGGACCAGGGCCGCATGTCCGTGCGCCTCCAGACGGCGGTGGGCAGCAGCCTGGAGGAGACCAACCGCCTCTTCAAGCGCGCGGAGGCGTTCGTCGCCAGCCGTCCGGAGGTGACGCGCGTGTTCGTGGTGGTGGGCGGCGGCGGCAGCGGCTCCGCCGTGAACTCCGGGAACATGAACCTGACGCTGCTGCCGGCGGATCAGCGCATGTCGCAGGCGGAGTTCGCGCAGGTGCTGCGCAAGGAGCTCAACAGCTACCCGGGCCTGCGTGCGGTGGTGCAGGACCTGTCACAGGCGGGCTTCACCGCGCAGCGCGGCTTCCCGGTGGAGTTCAGCGTGCGCGGGTCGGACTGGAACAAGCTGGTGGAGGCGAGCCAGTCGCTGCGCGAGCAGCTCCAGGCGTCCGGCAAGGTGGTGGACCTGGACACGGACTACCAGCTGGGCCAGCCGGAGCTGCGCATCACCCCGGACCGGGCGCGCGCGGCGGACCTGGGCGTGCCCATCCAGTCCGTGGCGTCCACGGTGAACGCGCTGGTGGGCGGCGTGCGCGTGGGCAAGTACAGCAGCGGCGGGCGGCGCATCGACGTGCGCATGCGCCTGCTCGCGAGCCAGCGCTCGCGGCCGGAGGACCTGTCGCTGCTCAAGGTCCGCACGGCGAACAACTCGCTGGTGCCGCTGTCGTCGCTGGTGACGCAGGAGGAGCTGCCCGCGCTGCAGGCCATCACCCGGCGCGACCGGGAGCGCGCCATCAGCCTCTTCGCCAACGTGGCGCCGGGGTCGAACCAGGAGGAGGCGCTGGCCACGGTGGAGTCCCTGGGCAAGGACCTGCCGGGCGGCATCCGCGTGGTGGCGGGCGGCGCGAGCGTGGCGTTCCGCGACTCGATGAGCAGCCTCATCTTCGCGCTCTTCCTGGGCATCGCCGTCGCGTACATGGTGCTGGGGGCGCAGTTCAATTCGTTCCTGCACCCGGTGACGGTGCTGACGATTCTTCCCCTGTCCGTGGCGGGCGCGTCGTTCGCGCTGCTCGTCACGGGGAACACGCTGAACATCTTCAGCATGATTGGCCTGCTGCTGCTGATGGGCATCGTGAAGAAGAACTCCATCATCCTGGTGGACTACGCGCTCCAGCAGCGCGAGCAGGGCGCGGACGCGATGCAGGCCATGCTGCGCGCGGGCCCGGTGCGCCTGCGGCCCATCCTGATGACGTCCACCGCGACGATGATGTCCGCGGTGCCGGCGGCGCTGGCGCTGGGCGCGGGCAGCGAGACGCGCGCCCCCATGTCCATCGCGGTGCTGGGCGGCCTGTCCGTGTCCACCGTGCTCAGCCTGCTCGTGGTGCCCGCGTTCTACGTCGTCGCGGACCGCATCAAGACGCGGCTGGGCAACCGGCTGGGCAAGGGGAAGGGCGGAGACGACGCGCGGGCCGTCCATGAAGAGCCCCGGCCGGTGCCGCACGGGTAGGGCCTGGAGCCGGGGAGGCGCGGCGGTGGCCTGACTGCCCGCGCGCTCCCGGCGCCGGTGGACGATGCAGGCGCATTGGCACATGCGCAGCGTCTCCGGAACCACGGCCCTGTGCAGGGCCCTGAACCTTCGGAGACGCTGCCATGGCCTCGCCTGTTCCTCCCGACACCCACGCCGTGCCCGTCAAGGAGCGCGACGAGTCGCTCGAGCTGCAACCCTTCCTGGACGAAATCCAGGGCGACGCCGTCATGCACACCCAGGGCCTGGAGGCCCGCGAGGCCGCCAGCGCGGTGTTCTGCTCGCTCGCCCGGCGGCTGTCGGATGGCGAGGACGTGAAGCTCTTCCGGGCGCTGAAGGGCGGCATCGGCGCCATCCTGGGTGCCTGCTCGGTGCACCGGGGCCCCTCGCGCGCGAAGCGGATCGGCCGCGATGAGTTCATCACCGACGTGGCGGACCACCTGAACATCAAGCCCGACCAGGCCTTCCGCGTCGTCACCGCGGTGTTCACCGCCGTGCGAGACCGCATCCCCGAGGACGAGGTCGCCGCCGTCGCCTCACAGCTCCCCGCCGACCTGGGCGACCTCTTCCGCAGACCGGTGTGACCGGCTTCACGCGCGCAGGCGCGAGGCGAGCAGCTTCCAGTACGACACCGGGAAGAGGCGGGCGAGCAGTCCCAGCGCCTGGGCGTCCATGCCGACGAGGATCCGCTGCTCGCGCTTCTCGACGCCCTTCACGATGGTCTCGCCCGCGACCTCGGCTGGGAGACGGAGCATCTTCTGGAAGGACCTGCGGCGGCGCTTCACTTCCTCCTCCGTCGCTCCAGAGGGGACCCGGGCGCTCGCGGCAATGGACGTCGCGACGCCGCCCGGGTGCACCACCGTGACGCCCACGGTGGTGCCCTCCAGCTCGTGGCGCAGCCCCTCGGAGAAGCCTCGGACGGCGAACTTGCTTGCCGCGTAGGCCACCTGTCCCGGTGGCGCCACCAGGCCGAAGACGCTGGAGAGGTTCACCAGCCTTGCGTCGTCGCTCTTGCGCAAGAGGGGCAGGAAGGCGCGGCTCAGGCGCACCACGCCCCAGAAGTTGATGCCGAACAGCCACTCGAAGTCCTCGGCGCTCACCTGTTCGAAGGTGCCTCCGAGCGCGACGCCCGCATTGTTGAAGAGCAGGTCCACCCCGGGATGCTCCGCCGTCACCCGCGCCGGGAAGGCGTCCACCGCTTCCTTGTCGGACACGTCGAGCCGGTGCCGGCTGATGCGCACCTCCGGCGCTCGCGCGAGCTCCGCCGTCTCCGCGAGCCCGGCCTCGTTCACGTCCGCCAGCGCCAGATGACAGCCCCGCCGGGACAGGGAGACCGCGATGGCCCGGCCAATGCCGCTCGCCGCGCCGGTGATGACCGCCGTCCTGCCCTGAAGCCGCATGCGCTCAGCCACGTGCCACCTCCGCGCCGGTGCCGGCGCTCCCTTCCGGAAGAAGCGCCTGCCCGCGGAACTCCATGGCGTCGTCGTCCACGCGGCCGTAGCGCATCATCAGCAGGTCCCGCACATAGTTCTGGTACAGGCGCCACGGCGCACGCGTGCCCTGACGCGGCAGCGAGTCCAGCGCGCGCTGCACGTACCCGGAGCTGAAGTCGAGCACCGGCTCCGGCGTCATTCCCGGGTCGCGCACGCGGGGCACGCATCGCGCGTAGCCGTGCTGCTTCATGTGGTTGAGCAGCCGGCAGGTGTACTCCGCCACCAGGTCGCACTTCAGCGTCCACGACGCGTTGGTGTACCCGAAGGCCGCGACGAGGTTGGGCACGTCGCTGAACATCATTCCCTTGTACGCCAGCGTCCGTGACATCTGGACGGGCGCGCCGTCCACCACCAGCGTGAGGCCGCTGAGAATCTTCACGTTCAGCCCCGTCGCGGTGACCACGACGTCCGCGTCCAGGTGCTTGCCCGAGCGCAGCTGGAGGCCGGTCTCCGTGAAGGACTCGATGTGGTCCGTCACCACGGAGGCGTGTCCCTCGCGAAGGGCGCGGAAGAGGTCTCCGTCCGGCGCGACGCACAGCCGCTCGTCCCAGGGGTTGTAGCGGGGCGCGAAGTGCGTATCGACGTCGAACGCCTTGCCGAGCGCCTTGCGCACGCCCAGGCGCAGGAGCCACTTCATGAGGCCCGGCCGGCTGCGCGCGAGGTTGTAGAGGAACATGCCGCGGAGCACGTTCTTCCAGCGCGAAACCGCGTACGCCGCGCCCCGGGGGAGCACGTGCCCCAGCGCCCGGGCCAGGCCGTCCTGCGACGGCTGATCCGCGATGTACGTGGGCGAGCGCTGCAACATGGTGACGTGCGCGGCGCGGCCGGCCATCGCGGGCACCAGCGTCACCGCCGTCGCGCCACTGCCGATGACGACCACGCGCTTGCCGCTGTAGTCCAGGTCCTCGGGCCAGTGCTGCGGGTGCACGATGCGGCCCCCGAAGCGCTCCGTGCCGGGCCACGTGGGCGTGTAGCCGTTCGCGTAGTCGTAGTAGCCGGTGCAGGTGTAGAGGAAGCCACACGTCATCCGGTGGGGGACGCGCTCGGGCCCGACCTCCACGTCCACGGTCCAGCGCGCGTGCGCGGAGGACCACTCGGCGCGCGTCACCCGGTGGTGATAGCGGATCCGCTGGTCGATGCCGTACTCCGCCGCGGTCTCCTCGATGTACTGCTTGATGGACGGCCCATCCGCGATGGCCTTGCCGCCATGCCACGGCCGGAACCGGTATCCGAGCGTGTACATGTCCGAGTCCGAGCGGACGCCCGGATAGCGGAACAGGTCCCACGTGCCCCCCATGGCCCCGCGCCCCTCCAGGATGGCGTAGCTCAGGGTGGGGCAGCGCTCCTGCAGGTGATACGCGGCGCCGATGCCCGACAGCCCCGCGCCGATGATCAACACATCCACGTGCGAGGGCGCTTCAGCGGAGGGCAGGGGCATCACGGGACTCCTCGTGGTACAGGAAGGTACCCAGCCTATGCGACTGTTGATGAGAGGTAGCAGTGACGTCTGGTACCGTCAAGTACCAGCACCGGGAGCCGCATGACCGCCCCATCCGAACAGGCAGGCGAAGGCCCGAGGGAGCGGCTTGTCGCGGGCCTGGCGAAGGCCATCCTGGAGGTGGGCTACGCCCGGGTGACGCTCGCGGACATCGTGCGGCACGCGCACGTGTCGAAGCGCACGTTCTACGAGCACTTCGAGGACAAGGACGCGTGCCTGCTGGCGCTCTACGAGGCGCAGAGCGCGCGGCTGCTGGCGGAGATCCAGGCGGCCATCCAGCACGCGCCGCCCGGAGAGATGCGGGCCAGCATCGGCGCGGCGGTCTACCTCGCGAGCCTCCAGAGCCGGCCGGGGCTCGTGCGGACGCTGCTCGTGGAGATATTGCACGTCGGCCCGAAGGGCTTCGAGCTGCGCCGCCAGGTGATGCGGCGCTTCGCGGAGCTGATGCGGCGGGAGTTCGAGGCGGCGGGCACGGGGGACACGCTGTCACCCGCGCTGGCCATGGCGCTCGTCGGCGGCATCAACGAGCTCATCCTGGAGGCGGTGGAGGAGGACCGTGTGGACCGGCTCTCGGAGCTGGCCGGTCCGGTGGCGGCGTTCGTGCGGGGACTGCTGGAGGCGCGGCCGCGTGCGAAGTGAACAGCGCTCAGTTCATGTGCTCCAGGGGGATGCCCCGGGGCACGGCCCAGGCATGGCTGCGCTCCTCCCAGACGGAGATGGACGGCGCGGGGAAGGACGGGTCCATGAGGGTGCCCACGGTGATGGCCACGAGGTCCGGGTCGTTCGGGGATTCGTAGTAGACCGTCGAGCCGCACTCCGGACAGAAGTGGAAGGTGGTGACGTTGCCGCTCTCGTCGCCCTTGCGGAGGAACTTCGTGGAGCGCCCCTCGATGGCGGTGATGTCCTGGCGCCGGAAGCGGGCCTGCACGCCGTACACGCTGCCGGTCCGCTGCTGACAGGCGAAGCAGTGGCACATGGAGATCCGGATGGGGTCTCCCTTGCACTCGACGCGGAGCTGACCGCAGGTGCACGACGCTCGACGCTGGGACACGGGCTGCCTCCTGGAAGGGGGAGGGCAGTGTCTCATCCGAGCCGGGCCTGTCATGCGCGGCCTTGCCCTGCCCGGATTCAAATGTTAGCCGATAGGTTTTTCATGCGAAGCGACTCCTGAGGGCCATGGCACGCACGACTCCGCACCGCATCCCCTGCGCGGATGGCTTCGAGTTGCATTCCACGCTGCACACCCCCGACGGCCCCGTGCGGGGCGTGGTGCTGATGCACCCCGCGACCGCCATGTCCGCGAGCATGTATTTCGCGTTCGCCGCTCGGCTGACGGACGACGGCTTCGCGGTGGTGACGTACAACTACCGGGGCGTGCACCCGTCCGGCGTGGCGAAGCGGACGCGGGCCGGGTTCCTCACCTGGGCGGACCAGGACGTGGACGCGGTGACCCGCTGGGCGGCGGAGCGCTACCCGAGGCTGCCGTTGCTGGCGGTGGGACACAGCTTCGGGGGCCACGCCATCGGGTTGAGCGCGAGCAGCCAGCGCCTCACCGCGGCGGTGATGGTGGCGTCCCAGGCCGGGAGCATGCGGTTCATCCGGTCCTTTCGGGAGCGGATGCTGGTCGCGCTGTACCTGAAGTTCATCGGGCCGCTGTGCGCCCGGTTCCTGGGCTACATGCCCTATGCGCGGCTGGGGATGGGCGAGGACGTGCCCGCGCAAGCGACGCTGCAGTGGAGCCGCTGGGCGTCGATGCCCCGCTTCTACTTCGACGACCCGCACGTGGACGCCGCGGCCCGCTTGGGCCGGCCCCACATGCCGGTGCTGGCCATCGGCCTGGATGACGACCCCTGGGCGCCGCCCGAGGCCATCGACCTGGTCTGCGAGCACCTCACCGGCTGCACCGTGGAGCGCCGGCAGTTCTCCCCCGCGGACAGTGCCGGCCAGGGCATCTGCCACCTGGGCTTCTTCCGCGAACACCACGCCGCCACGCTCTGGCCGACAGTGATTGACTGGCTGCGCCGCCATGCTCCGGAGCGAGTGGACTGACGACTGTCATCAGACAGTCATGGATTGGCAATCATTCACACGGCCTTGAGTTTCCGGAAACGCCGTGTGGCAGGCTTCCGCTGGCTCTGATTCCACCAGAGCGCGGTCCCACCCAGACGGAGAACCCATGCGCATGCTGATGAAGTCACTGTTGACTGTCTCGGCTGTTGTTTCTCTCGTGCCCGCGGCTGCCTTTGCCTATCCGCCACAGTGCTTCGAAATCTGTGAGTCCGAGTGGTGCGACGCGGAGTGTGCCATTGGCGCCCAGACGTGGACGACGTGCCGGCAATACGCGCCCAACTGGTGTCTGGGCGTCGCGGCCGAGCCCTCTGAGCCCAGCGCCTCGGTGAACGAGGCCGAAGCCCGCCAGGCGGATGATGCCTCGCAGGTGTGCAGCGAGGAGAACCCGGACGCCACCGCGGAGCTCTGACCCGCCAGGGACTGGCCGCCGGTCCGTGTCACGCACGGACCGGCGGAACCCCAAGACAGCTCAGTAGCGGAAGCCCAGCTGGAGCGACAGGCCGGGGTACTGGTCCACCGCGCCACCGGCGACGTAGGGGTCGCCCGGCTCGGGGTTGAACTTGAAGAAGTAGCGGCGCAGGTCCGCCTTCAGCCGCACGTCCAGGATGCGGTTGAGCCGGTATGCCAGCGTCGCGCTGCCCGTGACGGCGCCCGCGGACATGCGCGGGAACCACGTGTCCGAGGACAGCTCTCCGGAGTCCAGCGGGTGCTGGTAGCCCAGGCGGAAGTTGAAGTCGAACTTCTCCGACAGCGCCGCCCGCAGGCCCAGCCCCAGGCCCGCCGTCTTGTACTCCACGTTGGGCAGGTCCAACGGCCGCTCGCCGTCCACCGCGTCGATGCGGAACGTGTTCATCCCGTACGTGCCCGTCACCTCGAAGCCGTAGCGGTCCGCCTGACCGAAGGGCATCACGTAGCGCAGGCCCGCCGTCCACTCGCGCGCGGTGGTGGGGTAGGAGACCGCCCCCGTGGAGCCCGTGGACTTCAGGCCGAAGGACTGATCAATCGAGCCCGTGAGGCCCAGCCGCGCCAGCGCCCCCTTCTGGAAGGGCGCGAGCGGATACACGGTCACGTCGCCCGCGAACTGGGGCGCGCCCGGCAGCGCGACGCCGCCCACGTCCTTGCCCAGCGTGTACGGCCGCAGCACGCCGAACACGTCGTCCTTGTAGCGCAGCGACCGGCCAAACAGCTTCAGGCCCAGCGCGCCCTCCACGAGCGGCGAGGAGCGGACACCCGACTGCGTGACGGCGGGCTCCTCGTCCTGGGCCGGGCGCTTGTCCTCCTTGGGCGTGGCGGCCACCGGCTTGCGGATGGGCTCCGCTTCCGGCGCCTTGGTCTCCGGCACCTTGGCCGGGGGCGTCTCCGCGATGGGCGTCGCGGGCTTCACCGGCTCCGGCTCCACCGGCGCGGCGGGCTGCGCGGGAGCCACCGGGGCGGCGTCCGGCGCGCGGGACTTCTGCAGGCCGCGCTCCAGCGCCGTCCACTGGCGCTTCACCGCGACGGGCACCAGCTTCGCCGTGGCGGGCTTCGCGGCGGCGGGCGAGGCCAGCGCCTTGCCGTCCCGGCCGTTGCGCACGGTGACGCGCACCTGCTGCTTCTTGCCCACGGTGGCCGTGTCCGCCACCAGCACCGCGCTCAGGCCCAGCTCGCTCGCCACGGCGGCGGCGCCGGCGGGCTGCGTGGGGTCCACGCCCAGGCGCGAAGCGGCGGAGCGCACCGCGGACTCGGGCACCACCTCGTAGCGGGCCGGACGGCGGTTGAGCTCCGCCTCCAGCACGTCGCGCGCGGCGTCCGCGTGCGGACCGGAGGCGAGCACCGCCACGCGGCGCGCCTCCGTCACCTTCGCGGCCCTGGACTTCTTCGCCGCGGACTGCGCGGTCTTCGCGGACGCCTTCTTCGGCGCGGCGTACGCGGCGGGGACGAGCAGGAGGGCCGCGCCCAGGAAGGCGGCGGCGGTGACATGACGGGTGCGGGTCATCACGGGCTCGGCTTTCCGGCGACGAGCCATTCGGTGAGGCACGCGGTGTCCGCGGCGTTCAGCGACCCGCCCAGCGGCATCTGCCCGCCGCAGCCTGGCGACGGGGTGAGCTTCTTCAGGAAGAAGGACTGGGACGGGTTGGCGCTGTCCGCCAGGGGCTGCGAGTTGCACGTCGCGTTGGTGGTGTAGAGCCGCCCGGGGAGCCCGGCCGCCTGCAGGTCGAAGCCCCCACCCGAGGCCTTGGTCTCCGTGGAGTGGCACGAGTAGCACTGCGCCTGAATGATGCTGGAGGCGGTGGTGCCAGGGGCGCAGGAACTGGCGCCGGTGAAGCGCTCGGGTTCATCAAGCCCGCCAGCACAGCCGGCGGTGGTGGCGAGGAGCGCGGCCGCGAACAGCGTGGCCAGCGGGGCGCGGTACGGACGACGGGCGGCGGATGGGTTCGCGAACAAGTCGAGCACGGGGGCAAGAGGGGGGAACGACAAGCCCCGCAGATTACCCGGCCCGGGCACGACTGTGCACCCCTCAACGGATCCGTTCTCGCTCGCGTGACACCCGCTCCCTGCGCCCGCCTGCCCGTCGGCGGGTGGGCCGGTGTCATACCCCGGCTACCGGCGCTTCTTCAGGAAGCGGGTCACGCTGACCTTCCCGAAGCGGCCGCCGAACAGGTACCAGGTGAGCACCGCGCCAAAGAGGGCCGCCGCCAGCGCGATGCCCACGATGCCCAGCACCGGCGTGTTCCCGTACATGGGCGGCCGGGGCGCGAACGCGATGAAGGCGCCCACGATGAAGCCGCACGCGCACAGGCCCAGGAAGGCGATGACGGCCACGCTGCGCAGGTTCTCGTTGAGCTTGTCGAACTGCTCCGCGCGCACCGTGACGCTGAACTTGCCCGTCTCCAGGTCCAGCAAAATCTGCGACAGCTGCGTGGGCAGGTCCTGCGCCATGGACTGGAAGCGCAAGAGCGTGCGCATCAGGCCGCCCTGGAGCTGCGTGGGGTCATACCGGCCCGCCATCAGCTCCTTCGCGTACGGCAGCGCGACCTCCAGGATGTTCAGCTCCGGGTAGAGCCCGCGCAGCATGCCTTCCGTGGAGATGGAGGCGCGCGACAAGAGCGCGTACTCCTTGGGGATGCGGATGCGGTACTTCACCGCCAGGTCCAAGAGGTCGCGCAGGAGCGTGCGCGCGTCCACCTGGCCCAGCGTGGTGGGCAGGTGCTGGCCGAGGATGGACTCGATGTCGTTGCGGAAGCCCATCAGGTTGGCCCGCGCGTCCGGCACGCCCACCCGGTAGAGGATGCGGGCCACGGAGTCGCTGTCCTTGAGCGCCACCGCCAGGCACAGCATCACCAGCGTCTCCTGCATGGGGCGGGTGAGCCGGCCCACCACGCCGAAGTCCAGGAGCGCCAGCCGGTTGCCCTCCATGAGCAGCACGTTGCCGGGGTGCGGGTCGCCGTGGAAGAGGCCGTCGTCGAAGAGCTGGCGGAAGCTGGCCTCCAGGATGTGCTGGGCAATCTGCTTGCGGTCCGGCTCCGCCAGCGCGGCGGGGTTGATCTTCTCCCCGCGGATGAACTCCATGGTGAGCACGGTGCGGCTGGAGAGCGCCGCGTGCACGCGCGGAATCTTGAGGTACGGGCGGTCCTTGTGGTTCTCCAGGAACGCGCGGATGTTGGTGGCCTCGTTGATGAAGTCCAGCTCCTCGTGGATGGCCCGGTCGAACTCGTCCACGATGCCGGAGGGCGTGTAGATGCCCGTCTCCTCCACCACGGCCTCCAGCAGGCGCGCCAGCGAGCGCAGCACGCCCAGGTCCGCGTCGATGCGCTGGGCGATGCCGGGGCGCTGGACCTTGATGACGACCTCTTCCCCGTCCAGCGTCACCGCGCGGTGCACCTGGGCGATGGACGCGGCGGCCAGCGGCTCCGGATCCACCTGGGCGAACAGCTCCTGCACCTCCTTGCCCAGCGCGTCGCGGATCTGCGCGTGGACGTCCTCCAGCGGGATGGCCTCCACGTTGTCCTGGAGCGTGGCCAGCTCGTCCACGAACTCCGCGGGCAGCAGGTCCGCGCGCGTGGAGAGCACCTGGCCCAGCTTGATGAACGTGGGGCCCAGCTCCGCCAGGAAGAGGCGGAAGCGGCGCGCGGTGGACTCACGGCGGGCCTCGTCGGAGACCTCCACCTTCTCCTTGCGCCCGCCGAGCAGGCGCCAGACGCCCGCGCGCTCGGTGACCTCGCCGAAGCCGTGACGGGCGGCGATGAGGGCGATCTGCCGGATGCGGTTGAGGTCCTGGAGGTTCATGACGGGGTCTGGAGGGCAGCCTGGGCCGGGCGGGCCACGTAGCGCAAGAGGACGTAGCCCACGACGGCGGACAGCAGCGAGCCCGTCAGGATGCCCAGCTTGGCCTCGGCCAGCAGGGCCGGCTGTCCGGCGAAGGCCAGCCCGCCCACGAAGAGGGCCACCGTGAAGCCGATGCCGGCCACCACCGACACGCCGTGCAGCTGCGCGACGCTGCCGCCCGCGGGCAGCGGGGACACGCCCACCTTCACCGCCGCGAAGGTGAAGAGGAAGATGCCCACCTGCTTGCCCACGAAGAGCCCCACGATGATGCCCAGGGGCAGGGGCTTGAGCAGGTCCGACAGGGACATGCCGGACACGTCCACGCCGGAGTTGGCCAGCGCGAACAGGGGCACGATGCCGTAGGCCACGTACCCGTGCCACAGGTGCACGAAGCGGTTGAGGGGCGGCTCGATGTCCTCCAGCGCCTCCTCGATGTGCAACAACTGCGCGCCCCGCGCGCTCTCGTCGTCCGGCCGGGACACCAGTGCCGTCACGTAGGCCGCCAGCTCCTCCAGCACCTCGCGCCCGGGACGGCTGGGCAGCGCGGGGATGAAGAGCCCCAGCACCACGCCGGACAGCGTCGCGTGGATGCCGCCGTGGTGCATGGCGTACCAGAGCGCCCCACCCACCAGCGCGTAGGCCAGGCCGTTGCGCACGTAGAAGCGGTTGAGCCCCCAGAGCACCGCGACCAGGCCCGCGCCCACCGCGAGCCATTCGACGTGCAGGCCGGTGCCGTAGAACAGCGCGATGACGAGGATGCCGCCGATGTCGTCGAAGATGGCGAGCGCGGTGAGGAACACCACCAGCCCGTGGCCCACGCGCGCCTTCACCAGCGTGAGGCAGCCGATGGCGAACGCGATGTCCGTGGCCATGGGGATGGCCCAGCCGCCCTGCGCGGGCGTGCCCCGGGTGAAGGCCAGGTAGAGCCCCGCGGGCACCACCATGCCGCCCAGCGCGGCGATGAGCGGGAGCAGGGCGCGCGAGAAGGTGCGCAGCTCGCCCGAGGACAGCTCGCGTTTTATCTCCATCCCCACGACGAAGAAGAAGAGCGTCATCAGCCCGTCGTTGATGAGCTCGCGGAAGGTGAAGTGGCCGCCGTGGCCCACGATTTCCAGGCGCAGGGGCGCGTCGAACACGGCGCTGTAGGAGGCGCCCCACGGGGAGTTGGCCCACGCGAGCGCGGCCACCGCGCAGAGGGCCAGGAGGATGCCGCTGCTGGCCTCCAGGCGGAAGAAGGCCTGCACGGGGGCCAGTGCCACCTTGAACAGGGCGGGGACGGGAGGACGGTTCGTCTTGGGTGCGGTCGCCATGTCGGAGGGCAGCCTGCCGGGGGGCAGGGGGCCTGGAAACCGTTTTCGGAAACGGGCCCGCCGAAATGTCGGACAGCGATGGTAGGCATACGCGGCAGGTAGGGCATCCGGTTCGTTGATCCGGGGGTAAGGTCGTGAGAGAAGGTCGGGGATGGCGGTGACGCAGCAGACGAAGACAGGCAAGGCGGCGGATGTCGTGCTGCCCGACGAGGACACGACTCCGGAAGTCGGAACGGGTGAGGCGCCCGCGGGTGCGCGGGAGATCGCCTCCCTGACGCCGATGATGCGCCAGTACCTGGAGGTGAAGGCGCTCCATCCGGACACGGTGCTCTTCTTCCGGCTGGGTGACTTCTACGAGATGTTCTTCGAGGACGCGGTGAAGGCCTCGGAGCTCCTGCAGATCACCCTCACGGCCCGGGCCAAGGGCGCGGACAAGATTCCCATGTGCGGGGTGCCGTACCACTCCTCGCGCCGGTACATCGCGAAGCTGGTGGAGCACGGCCTGAAGGTCGCCATCTGCGAACAGGTGACGGAGCCGGGCGCGGGGCCGGGCATCGTGCAGCGCGAGGTGACGCGGGTCATCACCCCCGGCATGGTGCTGGACGACGAGGTGCTGGAGCCGCAGGCCAGCAACTTCCTCGCGGCCGTGTGCTGGGGCGAGGCGGGCTTCGGCGCGGCGCTGCTGGAGGCGTCCACCGGCGAGTTCTACACCTTCGAGGCGCAAGGCCTGTCGGAGCTGGTGGAGGGCCTGTCGCGCGTGGAGCCGCGCGAGCTGCTGGTGCCGCAGGGCATGCGCGACGCGCCGGAGGTGGCGCAGGTGTGCCAGCGGCTGTCGCGCGTGCCGGCCGTGGCGGAGGCGGAAGGCGCGGCCTTCGAGCACACCCGGGCCTCCGCGTTCCTGCGCTCGCACTTCAACGTGCAGTCGCTGTCCGCGTTCGGGCTGGACGGCTCGCCGCTGGCCACCGGGGCGGCCGGGGCGGCGCTGCGCTACCTCAAGGACACGCAGAAGACGCCCGCGGCGCACGTGGACCGGCTGTCGCGCCAGGAGCGCGCGGGCTGCCTGGTGATGGACGAGTCCTCGCGGGGCAACCTGGAGGTGCTCAAGAGCCTGCGCGACGGCGGGCGCAAGGGCTCGCTCCTGGGTGTGCTGGACCGCACGGCCACGGGCCTGGGCGCGCGGAAGCTGGCGCGCTGGCTGTCCGCGCCGCTGTGCTCGCTGCCAGAGATTGAAGCGCGGCTGGACGCGGTGGAGGAGCTGTCCGGCAAGAGCGTGTGGCGCGAGGAGCTGGTGGCCACGCTCAAGGAGGTCGGCGACCTGGAGCGGCTGTGCGGCCGGCTGTCGCTGGGCGCGGGCAACGCGAGGGACTTGCGCGCGCTGGGGCTGTCCCTGTCGCAGCTGCCCAGGCTGGGCGCGGCGCTCGCGCGGTGTGACTCGGCGCTGCTCAAGTCGCTGGCGGGGCCGCTGGGCGCGCTGCCCCAACTGGCGGACCTGCTGATGCGCGCGGTGCAGGACGAGCCGCCGGTGATCATCCGCGAGGGCGGCTTCATCCGGCCGGGCTTCCACGCGGAGCTGGACGACCTGGTGGCGCTGTCCACGTCCGGCAAGGACTACCTGCTCAAGCTGGAGCAGCGGGAGAAGGACCGCACGGGCATCTCCTCGCTGAAGATCCGCTACAACAAGGTCTTCGGCTACTACCTGGAGGTGACGAAGGCGAACCTCCACGCGGTGCCCAAGGACTACATCCGCAAGCAGACCACGGTGGGCGCGGAGCGCTTCGTCACCGAGGAGCTGAAGGAGTACGAGGAGAAGGTCCTCACCGCGGAGGAGCGCCGCGTGGTGCTGGAGCTCCAGCTGTTCGAGGAGCTGCGCACGAAGGTGATTGCCTCCGCGCCGGGCATCCGCTCCGCGGCGGAGGCGGTGGCCACGGCGGACGCGCTGGTGTCCTTCGCGCGGTGCGCGGCGGAGTACGGCTACACGCGGCCGCAGGTGGACGCAGGGGAGGGGCTGACCATCACCGGCGGCCGGCACCCGGTGGTGGAGCGGATGCTGGGCTCGGGCGAGTCCTTCGTCCCCAACGACGTGCGGTTGGATCCGGAGGACGCGCAGCTGTTGGTCATCACCGGCCCGAACATGGCGGGCAAGAGCACGGTGATGCGGCAGGTGGCGCTGACGGCGCTGATGGCGCAGGCGGGCTCGTTCGTGCCGGCGAAGGCGGCGCGCATCGGCCTGTGCGACCGCATCTTCACGCGCGTGGGCGCGGCGGACAACCTGGCGCGCGGGCAGTCCACGTTCATGGTGGAGATGACGGAGACCAGCCACATCCTCCATCACGCCACGAGGAAGAGCCTGGTCATCCTGGATGAGATTGGCCGTGGCACGTCCACGTTCGACGGCCTCTCCATCGCGTGGGCGGTGGCGGAGCACATCCACGACAAGGTGGGCGCGCGGGCCCTCTTCGCCACGCACTACCACGAGCTGGTGGACCTGGCGCGCGAGCGGCCCCGGGTGAAGAACCTGTGCATCGCGGTGAAGGAGCAGGGCGGCAAGGTCATCTTCCTGCGCAAGCTGGTGCCCGGCGGGGCCAGCCGCTCCTACGGCATCGAGGTCGCGAAGCTCGCGGGCCTCCCGCCGGAGGTGGTGTCGCGCGCCCGCGAGCTGCTCCAGAACCTGGAGTCCGGTGAGCTGGACGACGCGGGCCGCCCCCGCGTGGCGGTGCGCTCCACGAAGCGCGCGGCGGCGAACGCGGGACAGCTGGGCCTGTTCGGAGGCCCGGCGCCCGCCCCGGCCGCCGTGGCCGCGCCGCCCATGCCTCCGGCGCACGCGGAAGTCCTGGAGACGCTTCGCGCCGCAAGCATCGACCGGATGACCCCGCTGGACGCGCTCAACCTGCTGGCGAAGTTGAAACAGGAGCTGGGCTCGGCCTGAGGGGCGGTGCGGTCGCACGCAATTGTTTCCGTCCTGGTTCGATAATGTGGACAGGACGGAAGCAAGGGGGGGCTGTTTCCACAACGGTGCTTCCGTCCGCTTGCCCTGGGGGAAGGGCTGCGCATGAGCACCATTTCGAATGCAGGTTCGTCGTCTGGCGTGTCACAGGTGAACACGACGTGGGAGCCGGAGCCGTATGTTCCGCCGCCTCCGCCGCCTCCACCTCCGCCCGAGGAGCCGCGGGATGCCTTCGTGGCGGCCGCGCCGCGCAAGGGGCCGGACCTGCTGGGTCTGGGCTACGGCACCACGGCTTCCGCCACTTCCACGGCCACGAGCGTTTCGTCCACGCAGGCCGTGGGCGACAGCGCTTCCACGGTCAACGTCGCGGAGGCGTGGTCGCTGCTGACGCAGGGGTATTCGCAGGCGAAGACCCTCACGGGCGCGGCGAACGCGGCGCTGCAGAAGGCCGCGGGCAACCCCGCGCTCCAGGCGAAGCTGATTGATTTGTTGCAGGCGACGCCCGCGAGCACGCTCGAGGACGCGCTGGTGAAGGACTTCGCCCACGGCGTGAAGGAGGCGGTGCCCAACCCGCCGCCCCGTCCGCCGGGCATCACCTCCGTGGGCACGCTGCGCGTGGCGAACAGCGCGCTGGAGACGGTGGCGAAGCAGGGGAGCGCCGCGACGATGAAGCCCGCGCTGGAGGCGGCGGCGAATCGCGGCCACCTGCTGCCCGCGGACCGCGACGTGCTGGTGTCCGTCGTGGGCAACCCGGCCGTGGACGCGAAGCTGGACTCGGCGGTGGCCGAGGTGCACGCCGCGGAGCTGGCGTACACGGCGGCCCTGGCGGAGCGCGACGCGCTGGAGCAGCGGCTGGCGGGGGACATCGCGTCCTTCGGGCCGTACCTCACCGACACGCAGCAGCGCGCGTACATCGAGCAGTTCCGCAAGCTGCACGGGCCCGACTACGCCCGGTTCGAGACGAAGGCGAAGACGCTGGAGGACGCACTCGCGAGGAACGCGCTCAAGCTGGAGCAGGCCCTGCGTGGGCCGGATGGCTCCGAGCACGCCCGGTCCATCCAGGCCGCGTACACCGCGCTGGCCCAGTCCAAGGGCGCGGGCGAGGCGCTCAAGTGGGCCGCGAAGATGGAGGCGCCCGGCTCCGCGTTCGCGCCCTTCATGGAGTCGCTGCCGCTGGACACCCTGCGCGAGAAGGCCGTCTCCGGCGCGCTGGTGAGCTTCTACGAGAAGTTCCCCCAGGCCACGCCCACGCAGGCGGTGGACCACGTCCAGAAGCTGCTGACCGACGGGTACCTGTTGCAGCAGCTGGGCGGCGCGAAGGTGGACGTCAACGTCAACAACCTGCCGCAGGCGATGCGCACGGGGCTCTCCGGCCTGCGGGAGCTGGCGGCGGGGAGGACCCAGGCGGGGTTGAACACGCTGAAGGGGCTGGAGTCCGGCTCGTCGCACTGGGGCGGGGCGTTCGCGGCGGCGGGCATCGTGCTGGGCTTCCTTCAGACGAACCAATCGGAGAAGGCGCAGGATGCGCTGGGCACGCTGTGGGCGAAGACCTTCACGGGCCAGCAGGTCGCCAGCTTCACGAGCGCCGCGCTGAACGCGGCGAACAAGTCCGGCGGCGCGCTGGTGGCCGCGCGGGTCGCGGGCGGCCTGGGCGCCTTCGGGGCCGCGCTGGACCTGATTGTCCAGGGCAAGGAGATCGCCGCGGGGCAGGGCAACGCGGGGACCGGCCTGTCCATCGCGGGGGACGTGATGGGCCTTGTCGGCGGAGCCCTGGTCGCGGCGGGCGCCACGGGCGTGGGCGCGCCGCTGGCGGCCGTGGGCGCGGCGGTCTACATCATGGGCGAGCTGGTCAGCCTGAGCATCCTGTCCCGGCAGGAGTACGAGGCCGCGGAGCAGCTGCGCGCCGAGCAGCGCACGCTGCTGAGCCGCGCCGGAGCGGACGCGGAGCAGGTCACCAACCTGGAGCGGTACTCGTCGCCGGAGCAGGTGGAGTCCCTGGTGAAGTCCACGGGCTGGACGCGAGACCAGGTGCTCAGCCTGGGCAAGACGTTCCCGGACTTCTTCGCCGGCGCGGCGTCGACGCTGCCCCAGCTGGACACGGTGGCCAATGACTTCGGCCTCACGCCGGATCAGCGCTACAAGATGCTGCTTGCGATTGGTGAGACCGGCGGCCGCCCGAAGGGCAGCGCGCACGCGCTGAACAAGTTCGCGGAGGCCGTGCGCAACTACCCGAAGAACACCGTGGGCATCACGATGCCGCAGGGCCTGTCGAAGAAGGACCAGTGGATCCACTTCCTGCGGGAGATGGGCAACCGCACGGGCTCCTACGACGGCCTGGGCCCCCGCAACGCGGCCATCTTCCTGGAGCGGATGAAGCGCTGAGGCAGGCGGAGGGCAGGGCGCCCCGCCCGGAGGCATGGGGGCGCTCGCTGGCGCGGCTCGGGCAGCGGGGGCCTATCCTACGGGATGACCTCCCAGCGAAGCCCGACGCCGCCCCTCCTCCGGTCCGTGCTTGTCGCCACCGACTTCTCGCCCGCTGGGGCGCGCGCGGTGGAGCGGACGGCCCGCCTGCCGCTCGCCCCGGGGGCGGCCGTCATCCTGGTGCACGCGCTGCCGGGCCGGGCGCCCCGGGAGTTCGTGGAGCAGGCCCGGGAGCGGGCGGCCAGGACGCTGGCGGTCGTCGCGCACGAGCTCCATGCCGCGCTCCACGACGCGGGCTCCAGCGCCTCCGTCGAGGCGAGGATCGTCTTCGGAAAGCCGGCGCCCACGCTCGTGAGCCAGGCCCAGGCGGCCAGCGCGGACCTCGTCGTCCTGGGGCGGCATGGCCGCCGGCCCGTCAGGGATTTGTTCCTGGGCTCCACCGCCGAGCACGTCATCCGGTACGGCCTGCCTCCGGTGCTCGTGGTCCACGGGCTCGTGGAGGACCGGTACCACCGGCCCCTGGTGGCCGTGGACGCCGAGGAGACGTCGCGGCACGCCGCGGAGTTCCTGCCCGCGCTGCTGGAGCCGCGCACGCCGCTGCGGCTCATCCACGCCTATGAGTCACCGCTGGAGTACATGGTCTTCCCCGGGCTGACGCGCGACGAACGCGCGCGGTACCGGGAGCGGTTCAAGGAGTCCGCGCTGCGCGAGCTCCGCCCACTTCACCGGCACCTGGACACGCTGGGGCTGCGCTACCGGCAGGCGCTGGAGCACGGCAGCCCGTACTCCATCATCCTGAAGGAGGCGCGCCGGCACCGGGCGGACCTGCTCGCGCTCGGCACCCAGGCGCGCTCCGGCGTGTCGCGCATCCTGCTGGGGAGCGTGGCGACGGACGTGATTCGCGAGGCGGGCTGCGACGTCCTCGTGGTCCGGCCTCCCGCGTAGGCGCGCGGCCGCGGCCCGTCACTGGTCGCAGTTGCGCGAGTTGTCCACGAGGGTCCGGTTGCGCTCCTGGGGATACAGCGTGTCGCCGTCGATGGCGTACTTCACCCGCGTCTCGAAGACGCTGGGGCCCGCCGTGCAGCCGGCCCCGAGGGAGAGGTACGTCACCGTCGGCCACGCTCCGTCCAGGTTGGGGACGAACCCCGGCTCCATCGCGAAGTCATTCACGGCGGTGTAGCCATCGCGCTCGTCGAAGCCGAGCAGCCGACCGTCGGGGGCTTGCAGCATCACGCGCAGGGACTGGCGGGTGGACGCGTCTGGCGCCTGCGTCTCCGGGGTCTGCAGCAGGACGGCCGTCAGGGTGCCGTCCTTCTTCTTCCACGTCTTCGAACGGATGACGCGCCACTCGGGGCCGAGCTGCGGGCACGCCAGGGGCTCCGCCCACGTCACGTCGCGCGCGTACGCGGCCGGCTCGAAGGCCTTGAGCGTCTCCATCACCTTCGGACCCGCGGCCGGCTCACAGGCCCCGAGCACCACCACCACGAACCCCGGCTTGAGCCCCGGCACGGTGTCGCTCTGGACGATGCGCGGGTAGCCCTCGGCCACCTTCAGCGTGCCTTCCCAGACCTTCTTCTTCTCGCGCGCCCGCCACCGGTCCAGGGACGCCTGGGCTTCGGTGGCGTCCTTGCCGCCACCCCAGATGACGAGCTGGGCCGGCTGGGGTTCCGCCCCCGCCACGCCTGTCCATGCCAGTACGGCCGCCACCAACACGAATCCGCTCGCCTTCATGAATTCCCCCTCCGTGGGTCCAACCCGATGCGCGCGGAATCCTACGCCGCGCGGCTGACGCACGCCTCGCAAGCCTGCACATACGTGGGCTGGCCCAACGCCATGTCCGCCATCACGCGCGCCAAGGAGCTGCTCGGGAAGGCGTCGCCGTGATGGCGTGGGTCCACCACTCAAGGTGAGCTATCCCGGATCGAGTGCCCAGGTGCCTTCTTCCCAGCGCTTCAATGCCTGCTGCGCTCCGAACGGGACCAGTCCCTGTCCCTTGGCAGCTTCCTCCAGGACCGCTCTTGCTTCGGCCGTTCGATAGCGGAGCAGATGTGCGGCAGCCATCACACGCACGTCCATTCGCTCGTGCTTGAGCAGCACGGTGAGGGCATCACGTCCGGCATCGCCGTGCGCGAAAAGCTTATCGACGGCGGCGCCGTACTTCCTGGCGTGCTTGTTTCCGGTCTTGGCGTCGCCCCGGAAGATGGCCTCGTTCTGCGCGACCACGTTCTCGGCGAACTGCTCGACCAGTTCCTCCAACCGCATCACCAGAGTTCCTTGCTTGCAGGCACAAATGGACTTTTAAGGTCCAATGGCATGGACTTTAAAAGGCAAGTTCGCACAAACTCACGAAGAGGCGTCGTTGCGCATTCTTCCGCCTCCCGAGGAGCCATGCCCGCTACAACAACCGATGACCTGGCTCGCACGGAAGCTTCTCGGCGTCGCAGGCAACTTCCACCGACGCCCGACAGACCTCTGCACCTCTTCACCATCGAAGGCATCCGCTACGAGGCTGTCCGCGAATTGGTGCTGATGCAGACGGGCGAGCAGCTGTTGCTGGCCCGTCGCTACCCGGAGCGGATCCCCTCGCTGCCCGGCTTCTGCTTCGTGCGACGGCTGGCGAACCCCTCCACGTACCTCCAGCGCGCGCGCCTGGGAGAGGAGATCCAGCTGGCCTTCCGCCTGCACCACCCGGCCATTGCCCAGGTCTTCCACAGGAAGGTGCACCAGGGCGCGCTTCACGTCGTCATGGAGTCCGTGGATGGCCCTTCGCTGGAGACGCTGGTGAGTGCGGGGGTCGCGCGCGGCCGGCCCGTCTCCGAGGCCTTCGCCCTTTATGTCGGTGCGGAGATCGCGGAGGCGCTGCACCACGCACATACGCTGCTGGACGCGGCCGGCCAGCCGCTGGGCGTCATCCACCGGGACGTCAACCCACGGCACGTCTACGTGGGGACGCAAGGCCAGGTGAAGCTGACGAACTTCGGCGCGGCGTACTCGCAGGTGGTGGGGCGCGAGGAATCACCCGCCAACCTCGTGCGGGGAGACGTGGCCTACGCCTCGCCGGAATACCTGGCTCGGCAGCCGCTTTCACCGCGCTCCGACGTCTTTGGCCTGGGTGTGCTGCTGGTGGAGCTCTTCACCGGCAAACACCTCTTCGACGTGGAGGACGTGCTGCGCACGCCCACGGGCCTGGCCTCGCTCTACACGGAGATCCTTCCCTCCCTGCCGCTGACGCAGATGCAGGCGCTGCTCGCCCGCTTCGGCCCGGAGGACGTCGAAGGGGCCGTGGCCTCACTCTCCCCGGACGTGAAGGCCATGCTGCATGTCGCGCTGCGCGCCAGCGCCGAGGAGCGGTTCTGCACGGCGGCGGACATGCGCGACGCCATGCGGGTCGCCCTTGCGAGACGGCACCCGGGCTTCGGCCGGCAGGAAGCGGCGGCGGAATGGGCCCAGGTGCTGGCGGAGGGCAGCGGCCTTCGCGACGAGGTGGAGTTCGGTGAGGGCGGCCTCTTCCGTGAGGGGCTGGAGGCCCACGAACTGGACGGCTTGAAGCGGGAGTAATCCGTCAGCGCGCCAGCGCCGAGGCGACATGGAGAAGCGCGTCCAGCTTCTCCGCGTCCAGCTTGCGCGCGAGGTGGAGGAGGCGCCGCAGTTCCGGAAGGTCCTCTGCCTTGGACTGAGGCCGCGTGCCCTTGCGAACGTCGCCTGTCGCGGTGAGGCCCAGCAGCTTCTCGGGAGAGACGTTCAACTCGCGGCAGAGGCGGTAGAGGGAGGGGACGCTGGGCAGCATCTTCCCGCGCTCCAGGCGGTTGTAGACGGGGTGCACCAGCCCGATGCGCTCCGCGACTTCGGCCTGCGTCAAGCCCAGGTGCTGGCGGGCGGCACGGGCCTCCGTGCCAATGGTGATGCCGAGTTCTTCGTTCATGGCCTGATGCAATGTAGCCGAGGCAGCGAAGAGGATGAATGCTGCAGGTTGGAAGAGTTTCAATGGACCCTATGGGTTTAAGGAGACAAGCCATGATCCGGGGGCCACCCCCAGCCGTGCTGTCGCCTGGAGCCCAGGTGCTTGGCTACACGGTGGAGCGTCAGTTGGGGCAGGGCGGTTTCGGTACGGTCTACCTTGCTCGCTGCGAGGGCCAACGCTTCGCCTTGAAGCTGCTGCACCTGCCGCGCGTGGGAGAGCGAGCGGAGCGCGAAGTCTCCATCCTCACCCGGCTTCGTCACCCCAACGTGGTGGGAATCCTGGGTCATGGCTACTGGCCAGTGGCCCAGCCGCAGTTCGCCGTCATCGCCATGGAGTACGTGGAAGGGTCTCAGCTGGATGCCTGGGCCGACGCGGAGAACCCCACGGCGCGGAAGGCCGCGCGCGTGCTGCTGGGCGTGGCACGCGCGCTCGCGGCCGCCCATGCGGACGGGGTGGTGCACCGGGACGTGAAGGAGGCCAACGTCATGGTGCGCGCCTCGGACGGCCTGGCCAAGCTGGTGGACTTCGGCATTGGCGACTACGCGGGCGCGCGTGACTTGACGGCGGACATTCTTCCGCCCGGGACGGTGGACTACCGGTCCCCGGAGGCGTGGTGCTTCTTGCGGGCTCGCCGCGAGGCGCCGGACGCCCGTTACACGGCGGGCCCGGCGGACGACCTGTGGGCGTTGGGCCTCGTCGCCTACCGGCTGCTGACGGGGCGCTTCCCTTTCGATGGGCCGGACGTGGCCAGCGTGACGGAGGCAATTCTCTCCAGTGCCCCCACGCCACCGCACGAGGAGAACGAGCGCGTGCCCCGGACGCTGGGCGACGTGTGCATGCGGCTTCTGGAGAAGACGCCCGAGGCGCGGACGCCGAGCGCACAGGTTCTTTGTGAGTCCCTGGAGCAGGCGCTGGAGGGTTCGGACACGACGTGGGACGTGCCGCTCTGCGACGCCTATGCCGGGGACTCCGCGACGACGGAGGGGGAGGACCTCGACAGCTTCGAGCAGTGGATGAACCAGCCCCGGCGTCGTCCCCGCCGAGGCAAGCGCCTTCCCGAGAAAGGGGCGCCAGCGGTGAACGAGATGCCGCCTGCCACGACGACAGTGCTTGTCGCTCCTGCGAAGCGCGGGGCCTTTCGCACCTGGGCGGCTCTCGCCGGGGTGCTCGTCCTGGCAGGGGCAGGATGGGGACTCGCGGGGCCCGTTTTCATCCCCCGTCAGGAAGTAGCGACCCCTGGCAAGTCCCCACAAGCTGACCGCGCCGCAGCTCCCATCAGGCCGGAGGCCACCGCCGCGGCCGTCGCGCTCCCCGCGATGCTCCAGGAGGATTCAGCCACCGTGACGACGCAGCCGAACCAGATGCAGCCCCTTCAAATCACCTCGAAGCCCACAAAGAAGGGGATGGGCGTCATGGCCCGTGCGGTGAGCACGGCGGCGGCTTGCACCGCGCTCGCGTGTCCCGGGCCGCAGGTGCGTCCGCCACCGCCGCCTGAGCCGTGTCCGGTGGGAGCGGTGAAGGCCATGGCGAAGCGGGGGATAGACATTGGGGATAAGCAGCCGGCGGAATTCGCACGGGTAAGACCTCGGATCATTTCAATAGGAGAGGGACCCGTTGAAGTCCATCTCATTGGGGGCTGGGAAGGCCTGCCGGGCAACAGTGTTCTGTCTGGGCGGAGCATTGTGCGTGACCGTGTCTATGCTCGCCTCACCTGGGCTACGACGTCACAGGGCGACAGCTTCCCTGTTTGCTTTGACGTCTATGCCGAAGAGGGGCCGCGAGGAATGGCGCGGGAAGCAGGCGACGATTCTCCCTCCCGAGCGCGCATCTGGACGACGGCTTATGTGAAGGCGGTTGCTGAGTTTGAATAGCGACTCTTACGGAAAGACTGTCGAGTGCCCTCTTTATCGCTGGTCGTTCTGTTGGGGCTGCTTCTGGTTGGGAGCGCGGCTGCAGCACAGCCGCCGGTTTCATCCTCAGTGCCGGGAGCACGGCGCATTGAATTGAGTCCAGAGGAAGCCGGGAGCGCGAGTGAAGTGGTGGTCAGCCCGGGCCTTTCCACGATGCTCCTCTTCGACTCAGAGCTTCAGCGCGAGAGCATCGAACTAGAGAGCCGCCAGCGTTTTTCTCTCGTGGACGTAGGGCAGGCGACCCTCAGACTCGTGCCGTCAGTGAGCGCCTCTCCAGGTGAACGGCTAAAGATGGTGGTGCGCTTTCGGGACGGCGCGGCGCCATCAACCGCGGTGTTCGTGCTGAAGGTTCATCCGGCGAAAGCGGAGGCCACCATCGAGGTCTACCGGGCGCGGCGGACGATTGAAACGTATCAGCAAGAAATCCGGGATACCCGCGCGGAGGCCCTGCAGTGCAAGGAAGAACTGGCGCGCATGGCGTCCGAGCGCGAGGCGCCTGCTGGATTGACAGGGCTCCTGTTCAATGGCGGATTGGATCTACACGGCGTGGCGGGGCATGTCCTGACCAGGGCCGTCGAGCAAACAGCGTCCAAGGGACTTGAGGCATCCATCGTCAACAGCTACCGCGCCAATAAGCTGGTGGCTGCGGATGTCTGGATTGAACTCAAGACGGGAACGCGGCCGTGGAGGGCGGAGGGTGCGACGCTTAAAGGCAGGCTTGGCGAAGATTTGACGGTACTCCGGGTGTGGCAAGTCACGCCAATACTGCCAGGGAAAACCAAAGGACGCGTGATCGTCGAGGCCGAGGCCCCTGCGGCGGCCGACCAAGGGCCCTTCTCGCTCAAGCTCTGGGAAGCAGATGGGCCCCGGAGCATCACGCTCGGTAACGTGACATTCCCCTGACCGCTCGTATCAATAACGAGCGACGGGCCGCCGGACGCGGGGCCGTAGCAAAGGCTTAAGGAGTTGCAGGTGCGTATTGGCGATCGTGGAGAGCTATTCTTCCTCCGTGCCCGCATTCGCATACAGCTTCAAGGCTCGTTACTGCAATGTACTTCCCGAGCCTCGATCGGTCAAAGCCCTCGCAGTGAATGCGTAGTCTCCATGCAAGCATCGTCAATTCATCAACCATGAATATGCCTCTTTTTAATCGCCAAGCCCAGTTGGGTGATGATCCGGAGTACAGGGCCCTTCTAGAGAAAATCCCACTTCATGCGCAGTTACGGGCGCATCTGGAGGAAATGTGGTCGCGATTCCGACCGCTCGCATCTTCCCACTGGCAGAGTGAGTTTCCGCGACAGACGCATAGGCGCTTCTGGGAGATGTACCTTTGCGCTGCACTCCTGGATGTTGGCCTCCAACTGGAACCGCTCCGTGATGATGCCCCCGATGCACTCGTACGCTTGCCGGACGGTAGCGCAGCCTGGTTCGAGGCTGTCGCTGCTGACGCAGGCGATCAGGACAACCCTAATAGCGTGCCTCCGCTACCAGAGCTTGCGCCCGGCACTGTACATGTTGGCTACTTGCCCGAAGAGCAGATGGTTCTGCGCATCACGGGTGTTATTGCATCCAAGATCAAACAGCGCGCCAAGCGAATTGGGCGTGGCCGCATAAAAGCGGAAGATGCCTATGTCATCGCAGTCAATGCAGGAGCCGTACCGCATGCATTTGCCGCACGGAGCGACTATCCCCTCATAGTGCGGGCCGTGTTCCCAATTGGACACCAGTATTTCACTGTGAACACGGCGTCGCTTGAGGTCGAGAACTCAGGCTGGACGTCTAGAATGGGTATATCAAAGAAGCGAAATCCACCCGCCAATACGCAAGTTCCGTCGAGCGAACTTGCGGCACTCTCAATTGTTCCAACGACCCTGTTTGCAAATGACGAGCATGCAGGCGTCAGCGGCATCCTGTACTCGGATGCAACTGTGAGTCGTCACGCAGCGGAGCGCGGCGGTAATTGGGGTGATGACTTCGTACTCATCCATAACCCCTTTGCTTGTAACCCACTGCCAAAGGGCATTTTCCCACGCGGAAGGGAGTTCTCGGCTGAGCATTCCAACGGCGAGATGACGATACTCCGCCTCCGCTGACCCCTTAATGCGCTGAAGCGAGAGCTAGGAGGCTCGTGGAATCAGGACCCAATCTGACATAGGGCCATCGGAGCGCTGAGCCGGGCACGAATGGAGCGCGCGCACCGGTCGTGAAGTAGTCTCCGTCCGCCATGCAGCTCGCCATTCCCCATGCCCCCCGCCGTGTCCGACTTGCCCAGGTGCCTGGGGCGGTGGCGCGGCTGGTGCGTGGCGTGGTGCTGGGCCTGGTGGTCATCGCCGTGCTCGGCCTGGGCGCCGGCTACGTGGGACGCTACTTCGTGGAGGAGCAGCGCTTCACGGCCCGCGCGGAGCTGGTGGACGCGCTGGTGGGCGCAAGCCATGCGCCGCCCTGGAACCAGCGCGAGGACGCGGAGGGCACGCTGGACGTCCTCTACACGTTCGCGGGCGAGGAGCATTCCGTGTCGGGCGTGCGCACGGACGCGGACCACGCGGCCTCCCTGGGCCATGGCGCTCGCGTGCAGTTGCTGGTGGATCCCTCCCAGCCGGGACGTCCGCGCGAGGCGACCCATGCTCGGGCGCGGGCGGCACGGGTGGGACTCCTGCCCTGGGGCCTGGGCCTGGGCTTGCTGGTGGCGTTGGCCGGGTTCGCATGGGAGGTGCGGCGGCTGTGGCGCCGGGAGGTGGTGCCCCTGCGCCTGGGCGCGCTGGTGTGGCTCACCCCGGATGACGGCTACCTGCCGGAAGGGAAGGGCGAAGCGGTGTTCCCCGCGCACTTCTTCCGCCAGGACGTGAAACACCCCGTGCGGGCGCGCTGCCGCCCCCAGCGGGCCCCGGTGCGCAACGGCGGCAAGGTGCTGGCGGCCGTCGTTCCTGGCGAGCCGGGCTGGTGCCGGGTCATCGACGAGGAGCTGGCGCGGACGCTGGGCTGGGTGCGCTGACGGACGGACAGGTGGGGTTGAAAAGTTGCTGGCCCCCGGAGGCCGTGTGACACACGCCTGTAGCTGCAACGTCCGGAGGCTTCCATGCGCGTACGCTTCTCCCACTTCGTGCTGCCCGTGCTGCTCCTCACGGCCCCGAGCGCCGTCGGAGCCAGCAAGCGCAACGAAGCCGAGGAGGCGTATCAGCAGGCCCGCCGCTCCTACTACGCGCTGAAGGACGACGCGTCCCGCCGCAAGCTGCGCCACCACTGGCTCAACGTCGTGCACCGCTTCGAGGCCGTGGCCACGCGCTTCCCCAAGAGCGACCGCGCCCCCGACGCCCTCTTCACCGCGGGAGACCTGCTCCAGGAGCTCAGCCGCATCTCCTTCGTCGAGGAGGACCTGCAGGCGGCCATCACGGACTACTCCAAGCTGGTGGAGGCGCACCCGAAGCACCGGCTCGCGGACGACGCGGCGCTGGCGCTGGCGCGCATCCACGTCAACCGCCTGGACAAGCCGGAGGCGGCCCGGAAGATCCTCAACGAGTCGCTGGCCACCAACCCCAAGGGCGACCAGGGCAAGGAGCTCCGCGCGCTGCTGGCCTCGCTGCCGCCGTCCAACCGGACTCCGCCCGCGAAGCCCACGGTGAAGCCGCTGCCCCCGGTGGTGAAGTCGACGCCTGACACCGCCGTCGCCGCCTCGAACCCCAACTCGCCGCTGGTGGATGCCATCAGCAAGCTCGCGCGCGAGCCGTCCCCCGTGCTGCCCCGCCTGGATCCGAGCGCCCCTGCTGCCTCCGGCTCGGACAGCGCGAAGGCCCCGGCGGCCACCATCGTGGACGCGCCCACCGTCGCCGACCGGGCCCTTGAGACGAAAGACGGCCCCAAGGACGGCGCGAAGGCCGAGACGAAGGCTCCGGAGGCGGTGGCGTCCTCGAACGGGACGTCGCAGCCCGCGAAGCCGGAGGCCCGCGTGGAGACCCCGGCCGTGGCGTCGAAGGCCCCCGCGCAGGTGGAGCCGGCCCCGGCTGTGAAGCCCGTGCAGCCCGAGGCCGTGGCGTCGAAGCAGACGCGCCCGGTGCAGGAGGCCCCGCGCCCGGTGACGGCGCCGGTGGACGCGCAGGTGGCGCAGGCGCGGCTCAAGGCGGTGGCGAAGCAGTCGCGCCACGCGGAGCTGACGCTGGCGGAGCAGCTGGGGCTGAAGGTGCGGCGCGTGGTCATCGACGCGGGCCACGGTGGCCACGACTCCGGCGCCATCGGCAAGGCGGGGACGAAGGAGAAGGACGTGGCGCTGGCCATCTCCAAGAAGGTCGCGGACGGCCTGCGGGAGAAGGGCCTGGAGGTGGTGCTCACCCGCGACGACGACTCGTTCATCCGCCTGGAGGACCGCGCGAAGCTGGCCAACGAGGCGCACGGCGACCTGTTCATCTCGGTGCACTGCAACTCGGCGGCGACGCACAAGCTGCGCGGCATCGAGACGTACACGCTCAACACCTCCGCGGACCGCTACTCCATCCGCCTGGCCGCGCGCGAGAACGCGTCCTCCGAGAAGGGCATCAGCGACCTCCAGTTCATCCTGGCGGACCTGGCCACCAAGGCGAACACGGAGGAGTCGTCGCGTCTGGCGAACGCCGTGCAGCACAACCTGGTGACGGGCCTGTCCGCCCAGTACGACGGCATCAAGGACCTGGGCCACAAGGAGGCGCTGTTCTACGTGCTCCTGGGCGCGAAGATGCCCGCCATCCTGGTGGAGACGTCCTTCCTGTCGCACGCCGAGGACGAGAAGCGCCTGGCGTCCGAGCGCTACCAGGACGAGGTGGCGAAGAACATCGTGCTGGGAGTGGAAGAGTTCCTCGGTGATCGCCGCCGCATGGCCAAGGTAGACTGACGCTTTCGTCGTCAGTCCCCATGGCCGAGCAGTCCCCCCCACCCAAGCCCGCGCAGAGCCCCCACGAGCCCCCGTTCCAGACGGAGGCGGACCTGCGCGCGTGGCTGAGGGCCGAAGGGCTGGAGCACCTGGCCCGCCTGAGCCTCGCGCTGCTCACCCCGCGCGTGGAGGCCGCGTACCTGCCGCAGGTGCGCGCCGTGATTTCGCGCCGCCGGCTGGTGGAGGTGCTGGCACAGGACACGCTCGACCGCTGGACGGCGGAGGTGCTGCCCACGCCGCGCATGCGGGACCTGCTGCCGAAGCTCGCCTGGCGCTACGTGGAGGACGAGCGGCAGGGCGCCATCGAGGCGCGGGCAACCATCGCGGAGCGGCTCGCGCCCCCGTCCGACAAGCGCACGCACACGGTCCACGGGATGCTGCTCGCCTGGAGGGCCCGCGTGCCGCCGGGCATCGCGCCGCGTCCGGAGCGGGCGCTGTCGCTGGAGGCGCTGGTGGAGGAGCCGGACCTGCCGGGCTTCCGCCTCAAGGAGACGCGCATCTCCGAGGCGCCGGTGTCCCCGCCGGGCTCGGGCTTCATCCTGCCGGACGCGCGGCTGACGTTCAGTCCGTCGGGCGTGACGGTGGACTGCTCCTGCGGCGCCACGTTCTGCGTGCACCAGCTGGCGGCGGTGGACACCACGCTCCTGTGGCTGCGGCAGCGCTGGACGGAGGCCTTCGGCGAGACGCTGGAGGAGCTGGTGCGGCCCGCGTGGGCGCGGACGCTGCGCGCGCTGGAGCGGGCGGTGGAGGAGAGTCCGGGCGGCGGCGGAGGCGTGGAGATCTCCTGGCGCCTGGACGTCATCGAAGGGTACGGCGTGGAGGTCGCGCCGTACGTGCACCGGCGCACGAAGAAGGGCCAGCGCACGACGGGTGCGAAGGTCGGCCGGCGCAAGCTGCTCCAGGAGTACGGCTCGCAGCTGGGCCCCGCGGACTCGCGCATCGCCACGCTGCTCCCCGACGGCACGGCCCCCGCGTCGCGCGCGCTGCTGTTCGAGCTGATCGACCATCCGCGTCTGTCATTGGAGGGCACGCAGGACATCCCGGTGCGCATCGAGCGCGAGAAGGTGGGCCTGGTCGCCGAGGACCGCGGCGGCACCGTGCTGGTGAACGCGGGCGTGGACGGCGCCGTGCTGCCCGCGCCGCTCCTGGAGCGCGTGCGCAAGTCGAAGCCCGAGGACGCGGTGTTCCTCTGGGATGAGGGCGCGCACGTGCTCACGGTGCTGGACGTGAGCCCGGAGGTGCGCGCGCTGGCCACGGTGCTCCAGCGGCACGGCAACGCGTTTCCGCCGGAGAGCCACGGCGCGCTCCTGGAGCAGCTGTCGAAGTTCTCCGTGCGCCTGCCGGTGGCCATGCCCCGCAGCGTGATGGGCGAGTCCATCGCGCCGCAGCAGCTCCCGGTGCTCCGGTTGGAGGGACAGCCCGGAGGAGCGGTGCGGCTGGAGCTGCGGCTGCGCGCGATGCCGGACAGCCAGGCGTTCCTGCCGGGCGAGGGGCCTCGAGACGTCTACGTGCGGCGGGACACGCGCTCCTTCCATGCGGTGCGCGACTTCGGGCGCGAGCTGTCGGCGGCCACGGCGCTCCAGGCCCGGCTGCCCTTGCAGACGGCGGAGCCGCAGGAGCTGCCGTTCTGCTTCCTCTTCCACAGCGCGCAGGGCGGCCTGGCGGTGCTGGCCGCGTGCGCGGAGATGGAGCCCCGGCCGGAGCTGGAGTGGGTGGGCACGTCCATGCGGCTCGTGCCGAAGCGCGGCGCGGGGGACCTGAAGGTCGTCCTGGAGCGCAAGCGCGAGTGGTTCGGCGTGCTGGGCAGCCTGTCCGTGGAGGGCGAGCGGGTGGAGCTGGCGCGCCTCTTGGACGCGGCCCGGCGCAAGGAGCGCTTCGTCCAGGTGGACGCGCGCACCTGGGTGGAGATTGAAGCAGCGCTGCGCGAGCAGTTGGAGAAGCTGGCGGATCACGCCTACCACTCGCGCCACGGATTGGAAGTGGGCCCGTCCGCCGCGGAGGCCCTGGCGGGGCTGGGCACCGCGGGCGCCATCATCGACGCGGACGCGTCCTGGAAGTCGCTGGTCGAGCGCATCTTCGCGGCGAAGGAGCTGAAGCCCCGGGTGCCCGCGACGCTCAAGACGGAGCTGCGCGACTACCAGTTGGAGGGCTTCCGCTGGCTCACGCGGCTGGCGTCGTGGAACGCGGGTGGGGTGCTGGCGGACGACATGGGCCTGGGCAAGACGGTGCAGGCCCTGGCCGTGCTGCTGGAGCGCGCGAAGCAGGGGCCCGCGCTGGTGCTGGCGCCCACGTCCGTGGCCTTCAACTGGCGCGACGAGGCGAAGCGCTTCGCGCCGTCCCTCAAGGTGACGATCTTCTCCGACGCGGAGGACCGGGGCGGCACGCTGGAGCGGCTGGGGCCTCGCGACGTGCTAGTGCTCAGCTACGGCCTGCTCGTGCGCGACATCGAGCGGCTGGCCGCGCTGCGCTTCTCCACCATCGTCTTCGACGAGGCCCAGCAACTGAAGAACGCGGCCACGCAGCGCTTCCGCGCGGCGAGGGCGCTCCAGGGCGACTTCAAGTTCGCGCTGTCCGGCACGCCGCTGGAGAACCACCTGGGCGAGCTGTGGGCCCTCTTCGCCGTCGTCTTCCCGGGGCTGCTGGGCAGCCTGGAGGCGTTCCGCAACCGCTTCGCCGCGCCGATTGAAAAGCAGGTGGACCCCACGGCCGCGCCCGCGCTGGCCCGGGTGCTCCAGCCCTTCCTCCTGCGCCGCACCAAGTCCCAGGTGGAGGCTCAACTGCCGCCGCGCACGGACGTGCACGTGCCCGTCGTGCTGTCGCCACCGGAGTGGACTCTCTACGAGGACGCGCGCCTGGCGGCCCTGTCCGACCTGGAGACGCGCAAGTCGAAGATGAAGGACCAGGAGCGCCGCATCGAGGTGCTGGCGGCCCTGACGCGCCTGCGGCTGCTGGCGTCGCACCCCCGGCTGTACGACGAGTCGTCCAAGCTGGAGTCCTCCAAGCTGGAGCGCTTCCTGGAGCTCATCCAGGAGCTGCGCGAGGAGGGACACCGTGCACTGGTGTTCAGCCAGTTCACGTCCCACCTGGCGCTGGTGCGCGAGGTGCTGGACGCGCAGGGCATCGCGTACGAGTACCTGGATGGGCAGACACCCGCCGCGGCGCGTGCCGACCGCGTGCGAGCCTTCCAGGAGGGCGACGCGCCCCTGTTCCTGATTTCGCTCAAGGCAGGCGGCTTCGGCCTCAACCTGACGGCCGCCACCAGCGTCATCCACCTGGACCCCTGGTGGAACCCGGCCGTGGAGGATCAGGCCTCCGATCGCGCGCACCGCATCGGGCAGCAGCGACCGGTCACGGTCTACCGCCTGGTGTCCCGGGGGACGATCGAGGAGCAGATGCTGTCGCTCCATGAGCAGAAGCGGGCCCTGGTGGCTGGCGTCCTGGAGGGCAAGGACGCCGCCGGGCGCCTGTCCACCCAGGAGCTGCTGGGGCTGCTCGCGCGACGGCTGCCGGGCATCGAAGGCCTGGAAACCGACGCCACGAAGCACTGAACAATCTTTCCGTGGTTTTTGGACGGGCCGTTCTTGCGCCTGAACAGGCACTGAACAGACTTTTAGAGAGTTCCGTGAGGACCCTGACTGAACGGTCGAGCAGTCCTGGGTTCCTGATCGGCCATACCTACATGAAGGTCTGATCAGGTAGGAAGGTGCTGGGATCAGAACCCCCATGCCTACATGCTCATGATTTTAGTGGGTCGCCATCCACCCAGATGAAACATGTATCAAATAAATACATGTTTCGTTTGTTGTGTTTGTCTGTAATTGTATGCAATTAATTGCATTGTCAGTCATGTATCAGCGGGAAGAAATGCCCGATCGGGCCGTTGCCGTGGCCCACGGCGAGCGGGTAGCGCAGGGCGGAGGTGACGTACTCCTTCGCCAGCCGCACGGCTTCCAGCGGCGGTGTCCCCAGCGCGAGCCGCGCGGCGATGGCGGCGGACAACGTGCAGCCGGTGCCGTGCGTGTTCGGCGTGTCCACGGGCGCGACGGACAGCGTCTCCATCCGCGTCCCGTCGAACCACACGTCCGTGCCTCGCAGCGCGCCCGGCATGCCTCCGCCCTTCACGAGCACCACGCGCGAGCCCAGGGCGTGGATGCGCCGGGCCGCCTCGCGCATGTCCTCCAGCGTCTGGATGTCCATGCCCGCCAGCAGCTTCGCCTCGTGACGGTTGGGCGTGAGGATGGCCGCGAGGGGCAGCATGCGCGAGCGCAGCGCACCCACCGCCTCGTCGTCGATGAGCTGCGAGCCCGCGCGGGACACCATCACCGGATCCACCACGATGGGGCCCAGCGACACGCGGGCGAGCTGATCCGCCACGGCCTCGATGAGCTCCCGCTGCGCGAGCATGCCCACCTTGACCGCGTCCACGCGCATGTCCGACGCGACGGCGTCCACCTGCGCGGTGACGGACTCCGGGGGCAGCAGGTCCACGCGCGTCACCCCGCGCGTGTTCTGCGCGGTGATGGCCGTCACGGCGCTGGTGCCGTGGACGCGGTGGAAGGAGAAGGTGCGGAGGTCGGCCTGGATGCCGGCGCCACCGCCGCTGTCCGAGCCGGCGATGGTGAGGGCGGTTGCGACAGGGAAGGGCTTCATGGGCGCGGCATCCTAGCCGCGCCCCGGCTCATGCAACCCTGGAACTAGAAGTGGTTCTGCCGGGCCTGGTCGAAGTCCACGCGGTGCTTCAGGTACAGCGTGTCCAGCATGTGGTTGCTGATGGGGTTCAGGTTGCCGTCGGTGAAGCGGTGCACCACCGCGCCCTTGCCCGCGTCCTTGAGGAAGGCCAGCGGATCCACGTCGCCGCCCAGGCCCGTGAGCGTGGGCACCGGGTCCGCGTTGTTGACGTAGTGCACGTACTGGGGGCCGTCCGGGTACTTCGTGGACGCGGCGCCGAAGGTCTCCACCTGCAGGTGGCTCAGCTTCGCCTCCACCTGCGCGGGGGACAGCCCGTCTTCCACGCGCAGCCGCTTCGCCACGTCGTTCAGCGCGCGCGCCGTGATGAGCCCGCCCTGGCTGTAGCCCACGAGGTGCACGTCGCGGCCGGCCTTCAGCTCCGAGTAGAGCGTGTCCGCCAGCGTGTCCACGGCGGGGTTCTTGCCCTTGTCCAGCTTGTCCGTCACGCACTGGGCCAGGTCCTTCACCAGGCCCTCGGTCGCGTTGTGGATGCCCACCACCTTCGCGCCGGAGCTGTCCGCCAGCGCCTGCATCTCGCCCAACTGGCCCGCCGTCGGCGTCATGATGCCGTTGACGTAGAGGATCGTCTTGTCCGGGTTCGCGTTGTTCTTCGGCGTGACGCCCGGCACGTCGCCCAGCTTCGTCGTCGCCGGGAGCACCTTGCCGCCCGCGCCCACGAACATGCCGTCCTGCGCGCGGTCCGGCTTCGCGCCGCCGAACAGGCTGGTGATCTCGCGCACCGTGGTGGCGTTGAAGACGTTCGCGCCCATCTCCACGAAGCGGGGGATGTCCTTGATGCCGCCCACCGCCGCGTCGATGAGGCCGCCCAGCAGCGTGTTCTTCCGCGCGGGCGCGGCCTGCTCGAAGGAGGACTTCTGGAACGCGGGCGGGTGCGGCGCCGGCTTCTTCGCCAGCGGCTCCGCGGCCGGCTTCGAGGCGGTGGACGGCACGGCGAGGGAACGGGTGCGGTCGATCGTGCTCACGAGAACCTCCAACCACCGGGGGAAGTGGGTCTGGGTAGGTTATCCGCATCCGGCCCCGGAAGTTGCGTCCCCCCGCGTCATGGACTCTCAGCGCTTCACGACGTGGATGTTGAAGTCACCGGTGCGCAGGGTGCCCCACAGGCGCAGCCAGAGGGGGAGGAAGGCCTCGGTGCCGCGCGCCGTGGTGATGTCCCCCAGGTCGATGACGTGCTTCCAGCCGAAGCCCTCCGTGAGGAGCTGCTTCACGCGGGCCTTGGCGTCCACGTCGTTGCCGGACACGAAGACGTCGTGGTCCCCGGGCACGCGCGAGGGCTCCACCATCACCTCGCAGTTCATCGTGTTGAGCGTCTTCACCACCTTGAGCGACGGGAAGGCGCGCTGGAGCTGTTCACCCAGCGAGTCATCCGGGGGCGTGGAGAGCACCGGCGGCATCCCCCGGGTGAAGTCGAGCGGGTTGGAGACATCCACCAGCACCTTGCCGCGCAGGGCGTCCTCGCCCGCGGACTTCAGGACCTCCAGCGACGCGTTGCCCAGCGTGCAGTTGAAGAGCAGCTCCGCGAACTGCGCGGCGTCCCGGAACGTGCCCTGCGACGCCTTGCCCCCGGCCTTCTTCACCCACGCGGCGGCCTTCGCGTTGTCCGGCGTGCGCGAGCCCATGCGCACCTCGTGGCCCAGCGCCACCAGCTTGCCGCCCAGCGTCTCACCCACCATGCCCGTGCCCAGGATCGCGATCTTCATGAGGACTCCCTTTCGTGTGGGGTGAACCCTAATCGTCAACCGGATGGGCAGGCAGCACGTCCGGGTTGAACCATCGTCAACCCTGGGTTGACAATGCTGCGCCATGGACCTGTTCACGGGCGTGTTGCCCTTCCTCCACGTGGCGGAGGAGCGGAGCTTCCGCAAGGCGGCGGAGCGGCTGGGCGTCACCGTGGCGGCGGTGAGCAAGGCGGTGCGGAAGCTGGAGGAGGAGCTGGGCGCGAGGCTCCTGGAGCGCACCAGCCGTCAGGTGGCCCTCACGTCCGAGGGCACCGCCTTCCTGGAGCGGGCGCGCGAGGCCGTGGCGCAGATCCGCGCCGCGCGCGAGACGGTGGCCCAGGCGCACCGCGCGCCCAGGGGACCGCTCACGGTGTCGCTGCCGTTCATCCTGGGCCCCGTGCTCCTGCCCCGGCTGGCGCGACTCCAGGCGCGGCACCCACAACTCACGCTGCACGTGCGCATGAGCGACCGGCTGAGCAAGCTGGTGGAGGATCAGGTCGACGTGGCCATCCGGCTGGGCGGTTTGGAGGACTCCAGCCTGGTGGCGCGGCGGCTGTTCTCCACGCGCTGGATGACGCTCGCGTCGCCGGCCTACCTGGCCCGGCACGGGACGCCCGAGCATCCGTCGCGCCTGGAGCGCCACGCGTGCCTGAAGTTCGTGGATCCGCGCGGCCTCACCCGCGAGTGGCACTTCCGGGAGTCACCCGGTGGCCCCGCCACGGTGGTGCGCACGCGCGCGGCCATCGACGTGGATCACGGCCCGGCGCTGCTGGACCTGGCCGCCGCCGGAGCGGGGCTGTGCCAGGTGCTGGACTTCATGAGCGACGCCCGGCTGCGCGAGGGCGCCCTGGTGGAGGTGCTGGCGGAGTACGCGGCGGAAGGGCCGCCGGTCCATGCCTTGTGCCTGCCAGGGCGCCAGTCCGTGCCCCGCGTCCGCGCGCTCCTCCAGCACCTGGTGGAGGAGCTGCGCGCCGTCACGGCGTGGTGAGCGGGACCTTCGTGGCGGGCAGACCGCGCGTGGGCTCCGCCTCGGGCGCGGGGGCCTCCGCTGACGCCTCGTTGACCTCCTTGTAGAACCGGCGGCCGAAGATGACGCCCAGCACCAGCGACACCACCATGCCCACCGCGGACACGGCGGTCATCACCGTGCGGCCCTGCGCGAGGCCACTGCCAAACTGCGCGGTCAGGAAGGTTCCCGGGATGGTGCCCAGCACCACGCCCAGCACGGACGGCCAGAAGCGCGCGCCAGACGCCGCGCCGGCGATCAGCATGATGTCCGTGGGGCACAGCGGGTTGAGGCACGCCAGGAACGTGAACTGGAAGTCGTGCCGCCGCGCCGCCTTGGCGATCGCCGGGTACTTGCTGCCGCACAGACGCTGCATCGGCCGCGTGCCCAGCTTGCGGGCAACGAAGTAGAGCAGGGTGGCGGACAGGAAGCTGCCCGTTAGTGAATAGAGGGTCGCGGCGAGGGTTCCGAACATCATCCCTCCCACCGCGGTGAGCACCTGACCCGGCAACAGCGTCAGGGGCCGCACGGCCAGGAAGGCCACGTAGGCAAGGGGGGCGTAGTCGCCCAAGGGGAGCAGCAGCTCCCGGATGGTGCGCTGATCGATGAAGTCCGGGCCCAACAGCCGGAGCATCACCAGACCGCCAATGGAAACGACCATGGGCGCGAGGATCCGCAACCAGGTCTTCAGACCGCTGCTGCTCGCCAAGCAAACCTCCCCCATCGCCCGCGAAACCCTTGTGTCAGGCGTTGCGCACAAGGTGGGAACCGAGCAGGGAATCGGCAACGTGACCTGAATTGTTGTGAACAACGAGAGCGTCCTGCCGGGCAATCACCCGTCCCGTCCGGATGCCCAGCGGCCCTGACAAGCGCGCGAAATCCTTGGGGATTATGCATGCAATGTCAGGGGAGAACGGCTGGCGGTGTACGGAGCTTGCTTGCATCGGGGCGCTTCCGTCCCAAGGTTTCAGGCAAGGGACACCAAGGCGCGGACGGGGTTGGGCAGTCATGAGAGGAGACACGGACATGTCGGACAAGGACAACAAGGGCAGCATGACGGTGGCCGAGGCGGGGCGTAAGGGCGGCGAGACGGTCCGCAACGAGCGCGGTCGCGAGTTCTACGAGACCATCGGCCGCAAGGGCGGCGCCACGGTGAAGGCCGAGCGCGGTCGCTCCTTCTACGAGGAGATCGGCCGCAAGGGCGGCGAGACCGTGAAGGCCGAGCGCGGCGCCAAGTTCTACGAGGAGATCGGCAAGAAGGGTGGCGACCGCGTCAAGGCCACCCGCGGTCCGAACTTCTACGAGGAGATCGGCCGCAAGGGCGGGCAGAAGGTCAAGAAGCTGATTGAAGAGGGCAAGCGCGCCGCTCGCGCCGCCATGGATGCCCAGGCCGGGGGGACCGCTCCCGCGTCCGAGGGCACTTCAGCGCCCGCCGCCACGCCGGAAGAGCCCGCTCAGCCGGGTGGCAACGAGTAACGGGGGACAGGATGCGCGGTCTTCCGGTATGACGGCCGCGTGTACCTGGTCATCACGTTCCTCGAGCAGGTGGAGACGACCGAGCGGGCGATCCGCCGGCTCCGGGAGTTTGGCATCCCGGAACCGCTGGTCATCCGGGCGCGCAGCGCCGCCGCGGCCCTGTCCGCGGAGGTGCCGGTGTTCGCCGGTCTGCGCAGTCTCGCCCTGGGCGCGGATGAAGACCGCGTCGTGCTCGTGAGCGTGCTGCCTGCCCTGCCGCAGGAGGAGATGGATCGCATGCTCCAGCGCGTGCAACTGGAGATGGATGCGGACGACCCGCCCATGGGCCGCCTGGTGGCCCTGCCGGTGATGGCGGCGCCCACGCACCGGCGTTGATGACGCGCGGGGGCGCACGGGTGTAAGCACGTCCGCGTGCAAGCGCTGCTCGTCTTCCTCATCGTCGCGGCGTTGTCGCTGCTCGCGTCCAGCCGGTCGCTCCTGGCTCCGGGCCGCTTCCCGGCGCTGGCGCAGCTGGCGGCCAGCGGGCTGTTGTTCCTCATCTTCGGAGCCCTGCTCGGCCCGTCCGTGCTGGGCGTGCTCACGACGCGCAACCTGGAATCGCTCCGCCCGCTGGTGGCGCTGGGGCTGGGGACGGGCGGCGTGCTCCTGGGGCTCAACCTGGAGCCGCGCCTGTTGCGGCTGCTCCCCCGGCCCGTCTACGCGGCGGCGGTCGCGCACGCGGGCACCGCTTTCCTCTTCGTCGCCCTCCCGCTGTCCGTCCCGCTGCTGTTGTCCATGGGCCTCAGGCCCCTGGTGGCGGTGGGCGCGGCGGCGCTCCTGGGCGCGGCGGCGAGCCTGTCCTCCGGCCACTTCGCGGTGCTGGGCTACCGCAACGGGCGGCTGGAGCGCGCGCGCGGCCTGGGTGTCGCGCTGCTCACGATGATGGACGACGCGGTGGGCCTGGGCGTGCTCGCGCTGGGGCTGGTGCTGGGCGCCACCGGCAACGTGGCGGAAGGGCTGGGCCTGCTGGGGCTGGCGCTGCTCCTGGGCGTGCTCTGCGGCGCGCTGCTCGCGTTCCTCACGCACGCGCTGAAGGACCCGGCGGAGCAGACCACGGTGACGCTGGGCATGGTGGCGCTGGTGGGCGGCGCGGCGGCGTACCTGCGGCTGTCGTCGCTGCTGGCTGGCGTGGCGTGCGGCGCGACCTTGGCGCTCATGGGCGGGCGCACGGCGGAGCGGGTGGCGCGGGCGCTGGGGCGCGTGGAGCGGCCCACGTACCTGGTGCTGGTGTTCCTGGTGGGCAGTCAGATCCACGCGCGCGACCTGTCCGCGTGGGCGCTGCTGCCCGCGTTCGTGGGGCTGCGCTTCCTGGGCAAGGTGCTGGGCGGCACGTTCGCGCAGCGGCTCACGCAGGGCGTGTTGGACCTGCCGCCGCGCTTTGGCTACGCGCTCATCTCCCAGGGCGGCCTGGCGCTGTGCCTGGTGGCGGAGTACGTGCTGCTGGTGCCGGGCTCGCTGTCGCAGCGGGTGCTGGACGTGGTGGCGGTGGGCGCGGTCGTCAACGAGATGCTCGCGCACGGGGCCTTCCGGCATGTGCTGGCCGCGGAGCCACCACCCACGTCCACGACGGACACGCCCTCCGCGGGTGACGCCGGGGTGGCCGCGTGAAGGGGTCCGTCTTCCGGTTGCTGCTGCTCATGGCGCTGCTCGCGGCCATCACCCAGGCCCAGGTGGTGCGCGCGGACGCGGGCACCCCGGTGCTGCTGGCGGCGGGCGCGCTGCTGTTGTGCGGCCTGTTCGCGGGCAAGGTGGCCAAGGGCCTGGGCCTCCCGCGCCTCACCGGCTACCTGCTGGTGGGCGTGGCGGTGGGGCCCTACGCGCTGGGCTTCATCCCCAACGCGGGCGTGAAGGGGCTGGAGCTGGTGAAGGGGCTGGCGGTGAGCCTCATCGCGCTCGTGGCGGGGACGGAGCTGCACCTGGGGCTCATCCGCCGGGTGGGCGCGCGCGTGGCGCTGCTCTGCGCGGCGGTGTGCGGGGTGACGTTCGCGGTGTGCTTCGCGGCCACGTTCGCGCTCAAGCCCGTGCTGCCGTTCCTCACCCCCATGACGGTGCCGCAGGCGCTGGCGGTGAGCGCGCTGTTGTCCACGGTGGTGGTGTCGTTCTCCCCGACGGTGACCATCGCCATCGTGCAGGAGACGTCCGCGCGCGGTCCGTTCACGGAGTTCCTGATGGCGCTGGTCATCATCGGGGACCTGTTCGTGATGGTGGCCTTCGGCCTGGCGGCGGGCATCACCCGCGCGACGTTCGGCAACGGGCTGGACGTGCCCGCGCTGGTGGGCGGGGTGGGGTGGGAGCTGTTCGGCTCCGTGGCGGTGGGCTGCCTGCTGGCGCTGGCGATGCTCCTGTACATGCGGGGCGTCAACCGCGAGCTGCCGCTGTTCCTCGTGGGCCTGTCCTTCGCGGCGGCCGAGGGCGGGGCGCGGCTGCACCTGTCGCCGCTCCTGGTGTCGCTGGCGGCCGGGGCGCTCATCGCCAACCTGGACGAGCGCGAGGGCCGCCGCATCCACCAGGCCATCAACCAGGCGGGCCTGCCCGTGTTCGCGCTCTTCTTCGCCGCGGCGGGGGCGGGGCTGAAGCTGGACGCGCTGGTGACGGTGGGGCCGGCCGCGCTGCTGCTCGTGGCGCTGCGCGGCCTGGCCATCTGGGGCGCGTGCCGCAGGTTCGCGCCCGCGGAGGATCCGCGCCTCAAGCGCTACCTGTGGATGGGCCTCATCTCGCAGGCGGGCGTGACGTTCGGCCTGGCGGCGCTGGTGTCGCGCACGTTCCCGTCCTTCGGTCCGCAGGTGGAGGTGCTCATCGTCGCGATGATCACCGCGCACGAACTGGTGGGCCCGGTGCTCACGCGCCGCGCCCTGCTGGGCAGTGGCGAAATCCGTGCGGAAGAGGCGGGCGGCGGCGCATAGTGGGGGCAACACCCCTCACGGGGTGGCCTCTCCCCAGGAGCTCCCCGTCATGCCCGCCGCCGCCGCTCCTATCCTCGAGGTGGACGTGGATCATCCCTCGCCCCGCCAGGTCGCACGGGCGGTGGAGGTGCTGGAGAAGGGCGGCGTCATCGCCTACCCGACGGACACGTACTACGGGCTCGGCTGTGATTTGAATTCCAAGAAAGCGATTGAGCGGCTGTACCAGCTCAAGGGCCGCGACAAGAAGAAGCCCCTGTCACTGCTGTGCCCGGACCTGTCGGACGTGGCGCGTTACGCGCACGTGAGCAACTTCGCCTACCGCGCCATGAAGGGGCTCACTCCCGGCGCCTTCACCTTCATCCTGGAGGCCACGCGCCTGGTGCCGGAGGTGATGATGACGAAGCAGAAGCAGGTGGGCCTGCGCGTGCCGGACGCCGCCCTGCCGAGGGAGCTGGCGAAAGCGCTCGGCCGCCCGCTCATCACCACCTCCGCGACCCATACCGACGGTACGGTCCTCTCGGACGCACGGGATATCAAGACGGCGCTGGGGCATGGACTGGACCTGATTCTTGACGGTGGCGTGACGTTGAACGAGCCGTCCACGGTGGTTTCACTGATAGGCGATACGCTTGAAATCCTGAGGCAAGGCAAGGGTAGTCTGGAGTCCTGAAATCCTTTCCAGAGGGGGAAGTCTTGGCCGACGGCGACCCATCCGCGAAGCCTGTCGTTGACTCACCGGAGCGGGTTCCGGGCGCGCTCGCGCTGCTCGGCCTCCTGGTGTTTCGGCCCATTGATCTGCACTACCGGCTGCGCGAGGCGGGCATCCGCTCACCCGCGGGCCGCATCGGGCAGTTGTGGCGGGAGCAGGCCGAAGGAGGCCGCGCCGCGGGGGCCTTCGTGTCGCGCATGCTGCTCCTGCTCGTCGTGCTGTCGCCGAGCCTGACGGTGCTCGTGGGGCTGGGGCTGCGGCTCGCGGGCGTGCCGATGCGCGGCGTGTACCTGGTCTCCGCGGCGCTGTGCACCGCGGTGGGGCTGGTGGTGGCGCTGATATCGGGGCTCGCGTCGGGGGTGCTGCTGGGCTCGCTGGCGAGCGTGTCGATGCTGGCGGGACTGCACGCCACGGCGGGCGGCGCGTTCGGTCCGGAGTCCGGGGGCGCGGCGGCGGTGACGGTGGGGCTGTGCCTGGGCATCGTGTCCGGCCTGTCCGCGGGGAGCATCGGCGGCCTCGCGAGCGGGCGCGGTCCGTCCGTGCGCAACGTGCAGGTGGCGGCCATCGCGATGAGCCTCGTGCCCATGCTGGTGTGGAGCAGCGCCTCGTCGGTGTCCTTCGCGGGCGCGGTGGCGGCCAGCGCGCTGGTGGCCTTCCTGATGTGCGCGTTCCGGCTGCCGTTCTACGCGCTGGAGGTGCTGGCGCAGGCGGTGGCGTACGCGGTGGAGCGCTTCACCGGGAAGCCCACGCTGCGCTGGGTGCCGGTGCGTCACCACAACCTGAGCTACCTGCCGCACCCGTTCCTGGGCCGGCACCTGGCGCTGGCCGTGCGCTCGCGTCCGGCGGAGGTGCTGGCGGTGGCGGACGCGTGCCTGCGCTCGCCGGGCAACATCCTGGTGGGCTGGCCCTGGGTGGTGGAGGCGCTGGAGCGCGCGCACGCGCAAGAGGCCGCCACCGGCCCGCAGGCGTGACTAGCGCTTCTCCACGTTCGTGACGACCTTCGCGCCCACCTCGTTGGGGGCGTAGGTCAGCTTCACGGAGTCCCCGGCCTTGATGCCCTGGAGCGCGGCCTTGAGCTGGGGCTTCGACGTGTCGACCACGTAGGTGAGCGGCGGCGCTGAAGCGGTGGCGCCCTCCAGCTGGATGCTGGAAGGGCTGACGCTCTTCACCTTGCCCTCGCGCGTCTTCTGCGCCGTCGCCGTGGGCGCGGGCTGCTGCGCCAGCGCTGTCGCGCCCACGCTGCCCAGCGTGAGGACCGCCATCCACATCCATGCCTGTGCACGCATCTTCGCTGCTCCTTGTCCTGGGGAACCTGGACGCAGGGTGGCGCTTCTTCGCGGTGGAAGGCAACGCCGTGGGGGGTGGGCCCGTCAGGGAGTTGCCCCGGGGGGCGCGTCCGGTACCCTCCGGGGACCATGGAAGGACTGCTCGACGCGTTCATCGCCTTCATCCGCGCGGAGCGGGGGCTGTCCGGCAAGACGGTGGACGCCTACGCGGCGGACCTCACCGTGTACTTCGCGGACCTGCGCTCGCGCGGACGGGAGGACGTGGCGCGCGTCACCCAGGAGGACGTGCTCGCGCACCTGGTGACGCTGGGCAAGCAGGGCCTGGGGCGCCGCAGCCAGGCGCGGCACCTGGCCGCCATCCGCGTCTTCCACCGCTTCCTCGTCGCGGAGCGGATGGCGGACAAGGACCCCACGGAGGACGTGGACACGCCCAGGTCGCCCCGCAAGCTGCCCGTGTTCCTCACGCTGGAGGAGGTGGAGCAGCTGCTCGCCGCGCCCGACGAGCGCACCGTCACGGGCCTGCGCGACAAGGCCATGCTGGAGGTGCTCTACGCCACCGGCCTGCGCGTGACGGAGCTGTGCACGCTGGAGCTCAACAACGTCCAGCTGACGTCCGGCTACCTCGTCACCCGGGGCAAGGGCTCCAAGGAGCGCATCGTCCCGCTGGGGCGCGTGGCCATCGAGAAGGTCCAGGCGTACCTGTCCCTGTCGCGGCCGGAGCTGCTGGGCAAGCGTCAGGCGGACGCGCTCTTCGTCACGCCGCGCGGCGAGGGCTTCACGCGGCAGGGCTTCTGGAAGCTGCTCAAGCGCTACGCGCTGAAGGCCGGCATCCTGAAGCCGCTGTCGCCGCACAAGCTGCGGCACTCGTTCGCCACGCACCTGGTGGAGCGCGGCGCGGACCTGCGCGCGGTGCAGCAGATGCTGGGCCACGCGGACCTGGCGACGACGCAGATCTACACGCACGTCAACAGCGCGCGGCTGCGCAAGGTGTACGACGAGTTCCACCCGCGCAGCGACGCGTTCAAGCCGAAGCCCACCGCGCGCAAGCGCCCGCCCACGCCGGGGTGAGCGGGACCCTGACCCTGGGGGAGGGGGCGAGGGGCGTGCGTCGCGGGTGAACGCAATCGCTTGCGGTGAAGACGCGCGGAAGGCCTCGCGCTCGCGACACCGCGAGCCATTCCCAGAGCAAGCGAGGCATTCCGGGGGATTGGATCGCCGCGTGCAGTACCGCCGCGCGTTCCACCCCACTCGGGCGCGGTGCGGCCCACGAAGGACTGCTCGTCCATGAAGCGTTCCCGCCAACTCCTGATGTCTGGCGCGCTGGGCCTCACCGGCTGCCTGGCGCTGTCGCTCTCCGCCTGCAAGCTGCCCGAGGCCGACGCGGCCGAAGCGAAGTCTCCGCCCAAGAAGGCGCCCACCGCCAACGTGGTGCCGGCCTCCGCCACCGCGCCCTCGGACACGAAGGCGCGGACGCCGTTTGGCGCGGCCCGCGAGGCGTTCGAGCGCAGCGCCGTGAACGCCAATCCCTTCGCGGACAACAACGGCAGCATCCCGCCGTCCTGGCAGTACCAGGGCCCGCTGTTCAGCCTGAGCCATGACTATCCGCAGTCGCCCGTGGCGCCGCCGGCCAACCCGCCGTGGATCGCCGCGCTCAAGGGGCAGCCCATCTCGAAGGCCAACGCGCTCGCGTACGTCAACGCGCTGAAGGCGTACATCGCGCCGTCCATGCAGACGCTGCTCTACAACTATCCCCAGTGGGATGCGGCGAAGGCGGGCTGGTACAACGAGCCGTGGCTTGCCTCCATCCGGGAGAGCATCCACGGCACCTACGTGGGCTCCGAGTTCCCCGCGAGCACCTTCGCCGCGTCCGGCCTCAAGGTCGACATGACGACGTACGTGCTGACCTACTACGACAAGGTGGCGGCGTACGCGTTGGGGCAGGTGTGGGGCAAGACGGCCCTGAACCCCACGCTCACCAACACGTCCGCGCAGTTCCCGGAGGGTTCCATCGTCATCAAGGTCGCGTTGACGAGCGCGCTGGCCAGGGACTGGCCGGTGATGCAGGGCGCGACGCTGTGGCCCGTCTACGTCCCGCCGCCCAACGGCCCCACGAACGCGAAGCCGCAGGTGATGAACGCATCGGTGATGCAGTTCGACATCATCGTGAAGGACACCCAGACGGCGCCCAAGACGGGCTGGGTGTTCTCCACGCTCGTCTACGACATGCGCGTGCCCGGCAGCCCGTGGGACAAGATGATCCCCCTGGGCGCGATGTGGGGGGATGATCCGAACGTCAACTCCACGCTGAACCCGACCCAGCCGCTGCAGGAGACGGTCATCAACCCGGCGGCGCCCGCGTACTCCACGGCGACGCTGGGGTGGGGTGGCCGCCTGTCCGGGCCGAACGACGGCGCGGTGGTGGCGCCGGCCTCCATCAACGGCCAGACGGTGCCGGCGGTGCAGGCCTCGTCGTGCATGAGCTGCCACAGCGTGGCCGAGTGGCCCATGAAGACGTTCCTCCTGCCCACCACCACGATGCCTCCCACGACGACGGGGCCGAACAACGACATCCTGGTCCTCGAGCAGCCGGGTTCGCAGGCCTGGATGAAGTGGTTCCAGGACAACCCGGGCAATGTGCCGCTGGACCCCGGAACGGTGCCCATGGACTTCGACATGGTGTTCGCCTTCAAGTCCCTGCCCGCGTGGCAGGCGGCGACCCAGGGCAACAGCGGCATGAAGGCCTTCGAGGCCGCCGACAACGTCCGCGGCAAGCCGTCCGTCAACCCGCGCGACCTCAAGTACAACGGCCTGTAGGCCGCGCCACAATCCTGACAGAAGGCTGTCACAAGGCGGGGGTAGGGTGGCGCCATGAACGTCAACGCCCTGCCTCCCCTGACCCTGCTGGAACTCGCCGACCCGGGCCTGCCCGGGCTGGAGAGCTACTCTCCCTTCTGCCTCAAGGCCCACCGCGCCCTGAGGTACGCGGGGCTGCCGTACGCGCGCAGCTGCGCGGACAACCCGGCCTCGCACCGCGCGCACAACCCCACCGGCCAGGTGCCGGTGTTGCTGGTGGGGGCGGAGGCGGTGCCGGACTCCACGGCCATCCTCGCGCGCATCCAGCAGTTGGCGCCGGGCCGCATCGACGCCTCGCCGGAGGCGCTGCTCTGGGAGGAGCTGGCGGACACGTCCCTCAACGGCTTCCTGGTCGCATCTCGCTGGGCGGATGACCGCAACTGGCCCCGGACCCGCGCCGCGTTCTTCCACTTCATGCCGGCGCCGGTGCGCGCGCTGGTGCCGACGCTGATCCGCCGTAAGCAGGTGGAGCGGCTGGTGGCGCGAGACGTCTGGCGCGCGGGTCCGGAGGCCTGCTGGCGCCGGTTCGGGGCGCTGCTGGACCAACTGGACGCGCGAGCCCCGGAGCAGGGCTACTGGTTGTCCGGAGCGCTGAGCGTGGCGGACCTGGCCCTGTTCGCGCAGCTGCACAGCCTGCGTACGCCGCTCACGCCCTGGCAGGGCGCGGAGGTGGACCGGCGCGAGCGGTTGAGCGCATGGCTGGGACGGGTGGACGCGGCGACCCGCACCGCGAGCGTGCCCCTGCGCGCCGCGAGCTGAGGCGGGGAGGGGGCCCCCCATCCAATGCTTCCGTCCGATAGCGGAGGGTTGCGCACGCGTCCGAGCACACCACCCAACGATCAAACGTTGGACACCCGCATCGCACGGGCATGCCGGTCCTTGCCTCCTTTACGGTTTGCGCATGAACGCGACCCCCTTCACGCCCCCCTCTGGTGAACCAGTTCCCCTTCAAGCGACGACGATGGAGTCGCTCAATGACCTCATCCAGCGGGTCGACAACATGTCGGAAGTGGAACTGGATCACCTCCCCCTGGGGATGATCCAGCTGGACGGGCAGGGTCGGATCCTCAAGTTCAACCGGACCGAGGCGTCGCTGGCGCGCATCCAGGCGCGCGAGCAGATCGGCAAGAACTTCTTCTACGACGTGGCGCCGTGCACGCGCGTGCGGCAGTTCTTCGGCCTGTTCCAGGAGGGCGTGCGGGCGAAGAAGCTCTACCAGACGTTCGGCTTCGTCTTCCGCTTCGCGCACGGCGCGCGCCACGTGGCCATCACGCTGTTCTACAGCGACAAGACGGAGTCGGTCTGGGTCCTGGTGTCCGACAAGGCGATGCCCGGCGAGCGCTGAACCGCCTCAGCGCACGAAGCCCGCCACGGGGCTTTCGAAGACCTTGCTCACGACGTTCATCGTCCGGAGCCAGGCCTGCGCCTCCTCGCCCAGCCGCCCGTAGACGCGCACGTCCACGGGCCTCGCGACGCCGAGGAGCGCCTTGAACTCCGGCCAGCCGGAGAGCATCCGGATGTGCTCCATGACCCGGCGCGAGTCCGCGAACGTGATGACCGCGCCGACCTCCGTGTCCTCCGGCCGGGCATGGAACTGGATGCTGAGCAGGCTGCTCACGCCCTCTGTTTCCAGCCGCTGAACCGCAGCCTGGAGGGTGGAGGTGAAGACGTCGTAGGGCGCCGTCCGTTCGAGCACCTCCACCAGGGTGATCCGCTCACGGGCTGCCTGTTCCATCCGCACGCTCCAGTCCCATTTGGGATACCCATGGCCCGCGGTTCAGGAAACCGCCGGCCCGGGCAACCTGGCTTCCCCTCGCCTCAAGCCACGCGCTAGGGAGGGGGCTCATGGCCTTTCGGGTTCCTTTCGCGGTCCTGCTCGTCGCCTTGCTCAGTGCGTGCGCTGCCCCGAAGGGCAGGGTGTACAGCCCGCCGTCTTCCGTCCGACCCGTGGAGGTAGGGGCGGGGGCCTTCGAGAAGGCGCTGACCGAGCTGGTGCTGGGCACGCCGCTGCATCTCCGGGCATCGCGGTCAGGCAGTTGGGTGCGCGCTTCCTATTCCACGAGCGATGCGGACCGTGCCTTCGGGGGCTTCTGCGAGCCGGGTCTGCGTCGAGGCGACTGCATCTCGTTGCTCGAAGACGTGATGGGGCTGAGCGACTGGGACAAGTTCGGTGTAGCGCTGGCGCTGTCTCTTGAGCCCCTCAAGGCGAGCATCTCCAGGGCCGTGGAGGACACCCTGGCGCCGCAGCTCTTCTACTCGGTCATCGCCACAGGCCTCGTGACCTGGGCGGCGCTGGCCGCCAACCCCGAGCCTGCCTTCACCAAGGGCGCCGCGCTCGTGTCAGCCCTGCTCCTGGTCTACCTGGGGGCAGAGACGTTCCTGGAGCTGATTGACGCGAGTCAGGACCTGAAGCTCGCCACGGATGGGGCCTCCACGTGGGAGGAACTTGATGAGTCCGGTCAACGCTTCGCGGCCCGGGTGGGGCCGTCCATCGCGAGGGTGCTGGTCCTCGCGACCACGGTCGCGGTGAGCCACGGCATGACCGGTGGCGCGTCGTTGCTGGCGGCACGGCTGTCGACGCTGCCGAACTTCCCGGGAGCCTCGAGCATTGGTGTCCAGGTCGCGAGCCTCGATCAGGTGCGGGCCGTGTCCGTCTCGGGAGGCGTCATCACGCTCGCGCTTCCATCCACAGCGGTCGCGATGGTAGCGAAGGGGAGTGGAGCACCTCCAGGCTCCTGGAACTCCTTCAGCGCCTTCAAGAGGGCACGGGGACCCGCGGGCCCAGGCAAGCAGTGGCACCACATCGTCGAACAGACGGACGGCAACGTGCAGCGCTTCGGTCCCCAGGCCCTGCACAACACCGACAACGTGATCGCCATCGACGAAACCATCCACCAGCGAGTCAGTGCGTACTATTCATCGACGGACCGACTCACCACGGGAGGGCAGATGACCGTGCGGCAATGGTTGCGCAGTCAGTCGTTCCAGGCCCAACGGGACTTCGGCATGATGATCCTCCGGCGCTACGGAGTTGTCCCTTGAGTCCCCGAAAGTTTCAGAAGGCCAGCATCGAAGAGCTCATCCAGTGGTACTCGGAAGGCTCCATCGCCTACGGACAAGCGCTGGAGGCTGCGGACTCGAGGTCTGCCAATCGAGCCAACGATAAGGTCTGGGGGGCCTACCAGGAGCTTCGGAACCGGGATGCGACGTCGCGGCTCATCCCGCTCCTCACGAGTGAGGATGAAACCCTCAGGACTCACGCCGCTTCGCATGTCCTGGAGTTCGCTCCCGAGCTTGGCGAACCCGTCTTGCTCTGGATCGCCAAGCGTCCAGGGCTCGTTGGGTTCCGTGCGGAGCACGCCCTCAAGGCCTGGCGTGAGGGCACGCTCAAGTTCTCCTGAGCCCCTCTGCATCACCTAGCCGGAGGCCTCGCGCATCAGCCAGTCACGAAACGCCACCACCTTCGGGAGCGTGGCGCACTCGGGCCGGTAGACGACGTAGTAGGCCAGCACCGAAGCGAACTCGACCTCCGGGAACAGGCGCACCAGCCGGCCGGCCGCGAGGTCGTCGCGCGCCATGATGCTGCGGGCCAGGGCCACACCTTGTCCGTCGATGGCCGCCTGCAGCACCGCCGCGGAGTTGTTGATGCGCAGGCCCCGCTTCGTGTCGACGTCGCTTGCACCTGCCTTCTCGAGCCAGGCCTCCCACGTGGCGAATCCCGAGCGGGCATCCACGGACCGGTCGTGGATGAGCCGGAGCCCGTCCAGCTCCGAGGGCCGGCGCATCCGGCGCCCCTGTCGCAGGAGCGCGGGGGAGCAGACGGGGAAGACCTCCTCGTCCAGGAGCTTCTCGGCGGTCAGCCCGGGCCAGCCCCCGGCACCGTAGCGCACGCCGATGTCGATGCCACGCGCGGCGAAGTCGAGCAACTCGGTGGACGCATCCAGCCGCACGTCCAGCTCCGGCCACGCTGCCTGGAACCGTTCGAGCCGTGGCAGGAGCCACTTGGCCGCGAAGGCGGAGCTGACGGTCACGGTCAGCACGCCCGTTGACGAGACATCCTTCAGCCGTGCGACGCCGGCGCTCAGTCGCTCGAACCCCGCGCGGATGTCCGGCAACGCCCGCTGGGCCGCCTCGGTGGGGATGAGCCGTTTGTGTCCGCTCGTCCCCCGGTGGAACAGCGGCGTGCCAAGCGCCTCCTCGAGGCTCCGCACGAGCTGGCCCACCGCCGCCGGCGTCACGTGGAGCTCGGCGGCCGCGGCGGAGAAGCTCTCGTGCCTGGCCGCTGCTTCGAAGGCACGCAGGGCATTGAGGTGTTCGGGTGCGCTCATGAGCGGTCAAGATTTCCTTTGCCGCAGGCCAAGAAACTCCCGTTTGCGACAGCGGGCGTTCGGGACGATGAATCTCGCGTCGGATAGCTGAGCTTTCACGTACCACGAACGCAACGACGGAGGACACCCATGGTCTACCTGCAGATCACCCTGAAGATTTCTCCCGCCAATCGCCCGGATGCCGCTGGCGTGTACCAGCGCTACAAGGCCCCCTTCCTCAACACCATCGCCGGTGCGAAGTCGAAGGAACTCCTCGTCCGTGACGAGGACGTGCAGGTGCTGCACGGCTTCGAGACGGCGCAGCAGGCCAGCGCCTACCTCAAGACCGACCTGTTCAACACCGACGTCGTGACCGCGCTGAAGCCGCTCCTCGACGGCGCGCCGGACGTCCGCATCTACGAGGCCGCCTGATGCGTGCGCGATTCACGGAGCAGAAGCTCATCGTCGTCGGCGGGACGAGCGGCATGGGGAAGGCCGTGGCCCGGACTGTCCTCGAAGAGGGCGGAAGGGCGGTCGTCATCGGGCATCGAGACGACAAGCTCCAGGCCGCGGTCGCGGAGCTGTCCGCGTTCGGGCCCGTGGACGGCCTGCGCGCGGACATCACCTCCGGCCCCGAGCGACAGGCCCTGGTGGCCCGGCTTCAGAGGGACCACGCGGACGCGACGCTGCTGGTCAACGCGGCAGGCGTCTTCGTGCCGAAGCCCTTCCTGGAGCACGACGAACGCGATTACGACCTGTACCTCGACCTCAACAAGGCCGTCTTCTTCATCACACAGGCCGTCGCCAGGTCCATGGTCGCGCTGCGCAAGGGGGGCGCCATCGTCAACATCGGATCGATGTGGGCCCGGCAGGCCATCGAGGCCACTCCCTCGTCGGCCTATTCGATGGCCAAGGCAGGACTGCACTCGCTGACCCAGCACCTGGCGATGGAGCTGTCCGGCCATGGCATCCGCGTCAACGCGGTTTCGCCAGCGGTCGTCGAGACCCCGATCTACGAAGGCTTCATCCCCAAGGAGCAGGTCCACGGCACGCTCCAGGGGTTCAACGGCTTCCATCCGATCGGCCGCGTGGGAAGCGCGGAGGACGTCGCGCGGACCATCGCCCACCTGCTGTCGAACGACACCGCGTGGGTCACCGGCGCCATCTGGGATGTCGACGGCGGTGTCATGGCAGGTCGCAACAAGTACAACTGAGCGGCCAACGCGGCGAGGTTCCGGAGGGTGCTGACGATGCGGGAGGAACACGGATGACGGTCCTGGCGAGATACGCACCCTTCCTTCGTGCCTTGCACGAGGCGCCGCTGCTGCTCGCGGAAGGCTCCGTGGTCGAGCGCCTGCGTCGGCATACTGCGGGACTGCTGGATCCGCACGTGGCGAACGCGGGCCTCCTCTTCAGGCCGGAGGGACGAGCTGTGCTCGCCGACATCTACCGCGACTACCGGGACATCGGCCTGCGGCACGGGCTGCCTACCGTCCTCCTCACGCCCACCTGGCGCGCGAATGCGGAGCGGCTTGAGCGCGCGGGACTCGCCGGCCGGGACGTCTTTGGTGAGGCGGTGGGTCTGCTGGCGGACCTGCGTGACGAGGTAGGCGACCGGGGCACAGGCGTCTTCATCGGCGGGCTCGTCGGGTGTCGCGGGGATGCGTACCAGCCCGCGGAGGCCCTGCCGCGCGAGGAGGCCGCGGCATTCCACGCGCCGCACGTGGAGGCGCTCGTGCAGGCTGGTGTGGACTTCCTCGTGGCCCAGGCGCTGCCGGCGCTCTCGGAGGCCGAGGGCCTGGCGCTCGCGATGGCACGCACGGGAGCGCCGTTCCTCCTGAGCTTCGTCTTGCGTCCCAGTGGGATGCTGCTCGACGGAACCCCGCTGGGTGAGGCCGTGGCGCGCATTGATGCCCTGCCCGGAGCACGCCCGACGGCGTACATGGTGAACTGCGTCCATCCCTCCGTCTTTCGCGAGGGAATGGCGCGCCAACTGGAGGCATGGCCCGGACTCGGTAAGCGTGTGGTGGGATTGCAGGCCAACACCTCCCGCCTCGCACCCGAGGAACTCGACGGACGGGCGGAGCTCGACAGCGAATCGCCGGACGCCTTCGCGCGGGAGATGGCTCGCGTGCGCGTGGAGCTCGGCACGCGCCTGCTCGGCGGATGCTGTGGCACCGATGAGCGGCATATCGCCACGCTCGCGAGGGTCCTGACGGGTTGAGCAGGTGTGGGAGCGGATCCGGGGCAAAGGCGGCTAAAGAGCCTCATGGCCTTTCGGGTTCCTTTCGCGGTCCTGCTCGTCGCATTGCTCAGTGCATGCGCTGCCCCGAAGGGCAGGGTGCGGCTGGATACCGGCGAAGGGGCACCCATCGAGTACAGCCCGCCGTCTCCCGTCCGGGCCGTGGAGGTAGGGGCGGGGGCCTTCGAGAAGGCGCTGACCGAGCTGGTGCTGGGCACGCCGCTGCATCTCCGGGCATCGCGGTCAGGCAGTTGGGTGCGCGCTTCCTATTCCACGAGCGATGCGGACCGTGCCTTCGGGGGCTTCTGCGAGCCGGGTCTGCGTCGAGGCGACTGCATCTCGTTGCTCGAAGACGTGATGGGGCTGAGCGACTGGGACAAGTTCGGTGTAGCGCTGGCGCTGTCTCTTGAGCCCCTCAAGGCGAGCATCTCCAGGGCCGTGGAGGACACCCTGGCGCCGCAGCTCTTCTACTCGGTCATCGCCACAGGCCTCGTGACCTGGGCGGCGCTGGCCGCCAACCCCGAGCCTGCCTTCACCAAGGGCGCCGCGCTCGTGTCAGCCCTGCTCCTGGTCTACCTGGGGGCAGAGACGTTCCTGGAGCTGATTGACGCGAGTCAGGACCTGAAGCTCGCCACGGATGGGGCCTCCACGTGGGAGGAACTTGATGAGTCCGGTCAACGCTTCGCGGCCCGGGTGGGGCCGTCCATCGCGAGGGTGCTGGTCCTCGCGACCACGGTCGCGGTGAGCCACGGCATGACCGGTGGCGCGTCGTTGCTGGCGGCACGGCTGTCGACGCTGCCGAACTTCCCGGGAGCCTCGAGCATTGGTGTCCAGGTCGCGAGCCTCGATCAGGTGCGGGCCGTGTCCGTCTCGGGAGGCGTCATCACGCTCGCGCTTCCATCCACAGCGGTCGCGATGGTAGCGAAGGGGAGTGGAGCACCTCCAGGCTCCTGGAACTCCTTCAGCGCCTTCAAGAGGGCACGGGGACCCGCGGGCCCAGGCAAGCAGTGGCACCACATCGTCGAACAGACGGACGGCAACGTGCGGCGCTTCGGTCCCCAGGCCCTGCACAACACCGAGAACGTCATCGCGATGGATGAAGTCGTCCATCAACGGATCAGTGCGTACTACTCGTCCAAGGACGCTCGCTTCTCAGCAACGCAGACCGTGCGACAATGGCTGAGCGGCCAATCCTTCCAGGCCCAACGCGACTTCGGCATGACCGTCCTCGGGTGGTTTGGAGTTCTTCCATGAGCACTCGCAAGTTCCAGAAGGCCAGCATTGAGGAACTCGTCCAGTGGTACGAGGAGGGTGCCATTGCATACGGACAGGCCCTGGATGCTGCGGACTCGCGGTCCGCCAATCGCGCCGCCGATAAGATTTCGGGGGCGTACCGGGAGCTTCGGAGTCGTGGCGCGACGTCCCAGCTCCTTCCATTGCTTCAGAGCAAAGATGAAACCGTGCGTTCCCACGTCGCAGCCCACGCGCTGGAATTCGCTCCGGAACTCGGTGAGCCGGTACTGCTCTGGATCGAGAAGCGTCCGGGAATCAATGGGGTCGCTGCGAAATACGCGCTCAAGGCCTGGCGCGAGGGCACGCTCAAGTTCCCCTGAGCAGAGACCGACCGCTGGCGGCGTCCAAGGCCTGTTGGATGAGAGGTTGGGCAAGCTCGCGAATGTGCGCGGACAGCCGCTCCTCGCTCGCCGGATCCAGGGACTGACACGCGGAGGGGAAGGCCAGCTCCAGGTCCACCCGCACATCCAACTCCACCTCGCTCACGATGGCCTCCACGTCGGCGCGCCCGCACTTCGAAAGGGCACTGGCGATTCGCGCGGGATTCACCAGCCGTGAGGACCAGCCCTGGAGCTCGGCGATGGACAGGCGCTGGTGGGCATCCCAGGCCGTGCTCTCGTCGAAGCGGGCCTCGTCGAACTCCTCGATCTTCCGCTTGAAGGCCGCACGCTGCCCGGGCGCCATGGGTTGCTCGCTCTTGATGACGAGCCCCTCCGCCCAGTTGTCCGCCAGCGGGGGCAGGCCCAGCACCGCGGGGAGCCGCGTCAGCGCCCGCGTGGGGGCGGCTTCCATCTGCGCCCGGGCGCCTCGCGCCACAATGGGAGGAGTCAGCACCCCGGCTGCCTTCGCGGCCGTCTCCACATCGCGATGCGCGAGCATCACGCCTTCGTCCTCGTCCGACCGGGCCACGAGGATATCGAACAGCACCCAGTGAAGGTCCGGCGCGTACCAGATGCCCGTCTGGACCGGCATCATTCCCGGCACGGCGGGGACGTCCGGATGGGGATAGCGGCCTCCCAGCAACTCTCCGTACAGATAGACGCGCGCGTCGGTGAGCCCCAGCGCCTGGACCGCCCTCAGCGCCGCGTTGCTCAAGGACAGGCGCAACAACTGCCATCCAAAGAAGGAGTCCCCCTCCTCAAGCCACGCCTTGCGCTTGCCAAAGTGCACCGCCCCGTCCTGCACGCCCAGGACGAGTTGCGCACCATGCAGTTTCTCCAGCGCCACCCAGCTCCCCGAAGGACTGGCCTGCCCCCGTGCATCACCCGCGGAGGACATCTTCAGGAAGGGTCGGAAGCGCATGGCCTCAGCTACCGCCCAGGTCCGCCAGGTTCAACCCATACGGATCCGTGGTCGTGCGCCTCGGCGCGGGCTCCACGGCTCCGGGTGCCAGCGGGGCCACGCGGATCAGCCCCGCGGCCCTCAGCCTGTCCACGGACCGGGACGCGGCCAGCTCTCCCATGGCCGCCGTGCGCAGGGCCTGACGGATGCTCCGGCTGCCCCTCAGCTTCGAATACAGATACAGGTCGTCCGCCGTCAGGTCCGGTGGGGCAGGGCGGGGGATGGGCTCGAACACCAGCCTCCCGTCCAACGCGAACAGCGCGTCACTCAACGCCAGCGTCAACCCCACCTCCGCCTCGCGGTACAGCGCGTGCGCCTCCGGCACCGGCCCCCGCTCCAGCACCTGCGCCGCCAGCGCCACCGCCAGGTCGTATTTGCGCGACGACAGGAACGCTCGCACCAGCGCCAGCAGCTCCGTGAACTCCGTGGACTCGCCCACCGTCAGCCCCGTGGCCCGGTGCGGCGCCAGCGCTCCTCGGCGGTACAGGTGCAGCACCCAGCGCGCCGCGAACAGCGGGGCCTCCCTCGCGCTCGCCAGCAGCTCTCCCAGCGTCGCGCCTCCCGCCGCCAGGTCCAGCAGCACGTCCTCCTCCTCGGAGAAGGTCTCCACCGCGAACTCGCGGTACACGCGGAACGTCGTGTCCAGGCGCGGGAAGATGTCCCGGAACTGCGCCCACTCCTGCACCCTCGCCACCGCGTCCCGGTGCAGCGTGCTCAACGGCAGCCGCAACCCCACCGCGCGCCCCGACAACGGCAGCCCCGGTGTGAACTCCACCTCGCCCGACTCCCACGCGTAGCAGTCGAACAGCGCCTCGCGCGCCTTGTGCTCCATCGCCTCCGTCAGCTGCGACAGCTCCACGAAGCAGCGCTGCACCAGGAACGTGCCGTAGGGCAGGTTCGCCCCTTCCGCCGCCTCGAACGCCGCCGCCGCCCGGGGCGCGTCCAGGATGCGCAGGTTCACCAGCACCTGCGCCAGGTGCTCCCTCGGATCCGTGGAGGCCACCCCCACCAGGTGCCCGTCCCGCAGGTAGAACTCCCGGCGCACCGCGCCCCGCTCCACCCGCAGCGTCCCCTCCACCCCGGACGTCGTGAACAGCGGAGGCAACACCAACTGGAGCCGGTAGCTGGCCAGGTTTCCCGTGAACGCTTCCATCCGTGGGCGCCCTCCAAGGCGGGCCGCATGCTGCGTGGGCCGCCAGGGTAGCGGGAGACCCGAGACCCCTCAACCCCTCGAAACTGCTGGGCTTTTCCTGCCAGGGCGAAATGTTCCAGGAGGGCAGGGCGCGCGAATGTCAGGCGTTGAAAGGGCCCACCTGTCCCAACGGAAGGTTGCAGCATGACGGCGGGTGTGCGAACGAGCCGTGTCCTCCACCCGTCATTCGGAGCGCGAATCGCGATGCGGATTCTCTCAGGCGTCCAGTCGTCCGGAAGGCTGCACATCGGCAACTATTACGGGGCGATGCGGCAGTTCGTGCAGCTCCAGGATCAGGGCGAGGCCTACTACTTCATCGCCAACTACCACGCGCTCACCACCGTGCGGGATCCGAAGCTGGCCCTGGACCTGACGCGCGACGCGGCCCTCACGTACCTGTCGCTGGGCCTGGATCCGAAGAAGGCCGTCCTCTTCCGCCAGAGCGACGTCAAGGAGGTCCTGGAGCTCAACTGGATCCTCGGCACCGTGGTGCCCCAGGCGCACCTGGAGCGCGCGCACAGCTACAAGGACAAGGTCGCCAACAACATCAGCCCGGACTTCGGCCTCTTCGCCTACCCGGTGCTGATGGCGGCGGACATCCTGCTCTACAGCGCGGATCAGGTCCCGGTGGGCAAGGATCAGATCCAACACATCGAGTTCGCGCGCGACTGGGCCGTGAAGTTCAACACCCAGTACGTCCCCGGCTACGACCCCGCGGATCCGGAAGGCAAGGAGCGGGGCCACGCGCCCGGCATCCTCAAGCTGCCCGCCGCCTTCGTGCAGGAGAGCGCCGCCACGGTGCCCGGCATCGACGGGCGCAAGATGTCCAAGTCCTACGGCAACACGCTGGAGCTCTTCGGCGAGGAGAAGGACATCAAGAAGCGGATCATGTCCATCAAGACGGACTCCACGCCGGTGGAGGCCCCCAAGCCCACCACGGACGCGCCGCTCTACGACCTGCTCAAGCTGATGCTCCCGCCCGGCGAGTTCTCCGACGTGGACGCGTCCTGGAAGGCCGGCGGCAAGGGCTACGGCGACTACAAGAAGAAGCTGCTGGAGGCCTTCCACACCACCTTCGGCCCCGCCCGCCAGCGCCGCCAGGAGCTGCTCAACGACCCCGGTGAGCTGGAGCGCATCCTCCACGCCGGCGCCGAGCGCGCCCGGGCGGAAGCCACCCGCCTGATGGACCAGGTGAGACGGGCCGTGGGAATCCCCTGAACACCCGTTCCTGTTCAAATGTTTGACCCACCTGGGAGGCATTGCTAAGGAGGTCTGTCCCCCCGGCGCGCGCTAAAGGCCGGAAATTCGGACCCTTTCGCATGACGAAGTTCCCATCCCCCCAGAAGGACGCCGGCCGGTGAGCGAAGGTCGCAAGCCCCCACCGCCCGACGACCTCCCGCCAGACCCCGACGGGGAGGGATTGCCGCGCACGCCCGGAGACGCCTTCCGGGTGGCGCTGCCCAACTTCGAGGGTCCCCTGGACCTGCTGCTCCACCTCATCAAGGAGCACCGGGTCGACATCTTCGACATCCCGCTGGCGCTGATCACCGCCAAGTACCTCGAGTACATCGAGCGGATGCGGGAGCTGAACCTGGACATCGCCGGCGAGTTCCTGGTGATGGCCTCCACGCTCGCCCACCTGAAGAGCCGCATGCTCCTGCCCCGGCAGGACGCGGCCCAGGTGCCGGAAGGGGCGGACGTGCTCGCGGCGGTCGAGGAGGCGCAGGACCCTCGCGCGGAGCTGGTGCGGCGGCTCCTGGAGTACCAGAAGTACAAGGAGGCCGCGGAGCACCTGGCCATGCAGGACATCCTGGACCGGGACGTGTTCGCCCGGAAGGTGCCCGTGGAGGCCGTCCCCATCCCGGAGGACGAGGTGGGCCTCCAGGAGATCAGCGTCCTCAAGCTGGTGGAGGCGCTCGACCGGGTGCTCGAGCGGCTGACGCCCAAGGTGCAGCACGAGGTGGTGCTGGAGCGCGTCAGCCTCTCCGAGGCCATCCTCCGGCTGGCCGAGCGGGTGAAGAAGGACGGGCAGGTGGTGTTCGAGGCGCTGTTCACGGAGGCGGCCACGCGCCAGGAGGTGGTCATCACCTTCATCGCCATGCTGGAGATGGTGAAGCGCCGCCTCATCAAGGTCTTCCAGGAGGAGCCCCTGGGCCCCATCCAGGTGACGCCCAACGGGGACGCGCTGGAGAAGCTCGTCCCCACGGAGGTCGACGAGAGTGACTACCGGTAACGGTCCCGACGACGCGGACGAGACGCCCGCCCCCGGCACGCCCGGCGGCCCCGGACAGTTCTCCGAGGAGGAGATCGCCTCCGTCACCGGCCCCGGCCCCGACGACGCGGAGCTGGACGGGGTGGAGGCGGCCGCCATCGAAGAGGGCTCGGACGACGACGACAACGTCCCGGACCTCCAGTCCTCCTTCGAGAAGCTGCTCGCCAAGAGCCGCAACCTCTCCCCGGACCGCATCCGCACGGTGCTGGAGAGCGTGCTCTTCGTCGCCGAGCGCCCCCTGTCCGTGGACGAGCTGTACCAGGCCACCGGCATCCAGCGAGAGCCCATCCTCCAGGCGCTGGATCAGCTCTCCGGCATCCACCGCGAGGGCATCAGCGGCGTGGTGCTCTACGAGGTGGCGGGCGGGTGGCAGTTCCGCACGGACCCCCACTCCGCGGAGTACGTCCGGCGCTACCTGCGGGTGAAGCCGCAGCGGCTCACCCGGGCGGCGGTGGAGACGCTGGCCATCATCGCGTACCGCCAGCCCGTCACCCGGCCGGAGCTGGAGGACATCCGCGGCGTGGACTGCGGCGCGGTGCTCAAGGCGCTGATGGACCGCAAGCTGGTGAAAATCCTGGGCAAGCGGGAAGAAGTCGGCCGGCCCATCCTTTATGGAACGACCAAGGAGTTCCTGGAGTTCTTCGCGCTGAAGGACCTCTCCGCGCTGCCCACGCTCCGGGAATTCCATGAATTGACCCAGGAGCACCGGGAGATCGTGGAGAAGGAGGCGGCGCCCCCGGCTCCGAAGGCGGAAGGCACGGTGGCGGCGCTGTCGGACCCGAACTTCACGAAGCGGATGGAGAAGAACGAGGCGGCCAGCGAGGCCGCATTGGAGGAGTTGGAGGAGGCCATGGCCGCCGCGGAGCGGAGCCAGAAGGTCAGCTCCAGCATCCTGGAAAGCCCCCCATCGCCCGAGAAGGGTGATAGCGAGGGGCCCAAGCCCGAGTGACGGGCGGCAACTGGAAGAAGGCAAGGCATGGCGGCGGAACGTTTGCAGAAGTACCTGGCTCGCGCGGGAGTGGCTTCGCGCCGGCACGCGGAAGAACTCATCACCTCCGGTCGCGTCGGAGTGAACAACGAGACGGTGACGGAGCTGGGCAGCCGGGTGGAGCCCGGGGTGGACCTGGTGACCGTGGATGGGAAGCTCGTCACGCCGCCGGAAGAATCGTCGTACTACCTGCTCTACAAGCCCGTGGGCGTCGTGACGACGCTGTCGGATCCGCAGGGCCGGCCCACGGTGGCCAGCTACCTGGAGGAGACGGGCCGCCGCCTGTTCCCCGTGGGCCGTCTGGACTACGACGCCGAAGGGGCGCTGCTCTTCACGGATGACGGGGCGCTGGCGCACAAGCTCACGCACCCGTCCTTCCAGGTGCCGCGCACGTACCTGGCCAAGGTGAAGGGCGTGCCGGACATGCCCACGCTGGAGAAGCTGCGCGGCGGTGTCCGGCTGGAAGACGGCATGGCCACGCCGGTGTCGGTGGACATCTTCGAGAAGGCCGAGCGCAACACCTGGCTGAAGATCGTCGTCGCGGAAGGCCGTCCGCACCTCATCAAGCGCCTGTGCGCGGCGGTGGGGCACCCGGTGGTGCGCCTGTTCCGTCCGAACTACGCGGGCGTGGGCGTGGAGGGCTTGCGCCCCGGCGAGCTGCGTCCGCTGAAGGTCTCCGAGGTGAACCAGCTCACGGAGGTGGCGGAGGGCCGCGCGCAGCCGAACGCCGCCGAGCTGAAGCTGCCGCCGCGCCGTCACGGGCGCTCCGCGCCGGGCTTCAACGGGCCGGATGACGACGACGTCGAGCTGTCCATGGACGACGACGCGCCGGTGGCGCCTCGCAAGGCGGAGCGCACGGAGAAGAAGGCGCCGACGGGACCGAAGACCCGCGAGGCGCGTCCGGAGCGCAAGGAGTGGAAGGGCGTGCAGGACGGTGGCACGCGTCCGCCGAAGTTCGCGAAGCGCGGGGCGACGCTGGAGACGGACGGCGGCGACGCGGACCTGGACCTGGATGACGTGCCGTCGTTCGACGACGACGGTGAGGAAGTGACGGAGTCCGACGCCGCGGAAGGCGCCACCTACGGCAAGGCCGCGCGAGGCGCGGGCCGTACGGGCAAGGCTGACGGTGAGCGTGCACCCCGGGGCGCCGCGAAGTTCGGCAAGCCGGCCCGCGAGGGCGGTGCGTCGCGCGGCGGCCGTTTCGGTGCCGAGGGCGGTGCGTCGCGCGGTGGCGGCCGTTTCGGCAAGCCGGCTGGCGCGGGCCGTGGCGGTGACGAAGCACCGCGCGGGCGTTTCGGCAAGCCGGCGGGCCGTGGCGGTGACGAGGGGGGTGCTCCTCGCGGCCGTAGCTTCGGCAAGCCGGCCGGTGGCAGCCGCTTCGGTGGCGAAGAGGGCGGCGCGCCGCGTGGTGGCCGCAGCTTCGGCAAGCCTGCCGGTGCCGGTCGTTCCGAGGGCGGCGCGGGCCGCTTCGGCAAGCCCGCGGGCCGCTTCGGTGACGAAGGTGGAGCGCCGCGTGGCGGCGGTCGGTTCGGCAAGCCGGCCGGTGCGGGTCGTGGCGGTGACGAAGCGCCTCGCGGCCGTAGCTTCGGCAAGCCCGCGAGCCGCTTCGGTGGCGAAGAGGGCAGTGCCCCTCGTGGCCGTAGCTTCGGCAAGCCGGCCGGTGCGGGTCGTGGCGGTGACGAAGCGCCTCGTGGACGCAGCTTCGGCAAGCCCGCGAGCCGCTTCGGTGGCGAAGAGGGCAGTGCCCCTCGTGGCCGTAGCTTCGGCAAGCCGGCCGGTGCGGGGCGTGGCGGTGACGACGCTCCTCGTGGCCGTAGCTTCGGCAAGCCGGCCGGTCGCTTCGGTGACGAGGGTGGCGCGCCGCGCGGCCGTAGCTTCGGCAAGCCAGCGGGTCGCTTCGGTGACGAGGGTGGCGCGCCGCGCGGACGCAGCTTCGGCAAGCCTGCCGGTCGCTTCGGTGATGAAGGCGGTGCCCCTCGTGGCCGCGGCTTCGGCAAGCCCGCCGGTGCCGGTCGCTCCGAGGGCGGTGCGTCGCGCGGTGGCAGCCGCTTCGGCGGCGAAGAGGGGGGTGCTCCTCGCGGCCGCGGCTTCGGCAAGCCCGCGGGCCGCTTCGGTGATGAGGGTGGCGCTCCTCGTGGCCGCGGCTTCGGCAAGCCCGCCGGTGCGGGCCGTGGCGGTGACGACCGCGCTCCTCGGGGTCGCTCCTTCGGAGACGAAGGCGGCGCGCCTCGCGGACGCAGCTTCGGCAAGCCCTCCGGTGGCAGCCGGTTCGGCAAGCCCGCGGGCCGTGGCGGTGACGAGGGCGGTGCTCCTCGGGGCCGTGGCTTCGGCAAGCCCGCGGGTGCGGGTGGCGACCGCCCGGAGCGCCGGGAGTGGAAGCCTCGCGGTGAGTCCGCGGGTCGTCCCGAGCGCCGGGACTTCAAGCCTCGCGGTGAGTCCTCCGGCAGCCGGTCGCGCGGCGGTGAGTCCGCGTCCAGTAGCTCCGGCGAGCGCATCGTCCGCGCGGGCGTGAAGAAGGCACCCCCGGGTGAGCGCGGCGGCGGCTACCAGGACTTCAAGGAGCGCAAGACGCGCGACGCCGAGCCCCGCTGGAGCAGCAAGGCGCCTCGGGGAGGGGCAGGCCGTCCGCCTCCTCGCGGTGGCCGCTCCCGCTAGAACATCCGTCCTCCTGGGTCGCTCCGTCGGTGGGCGGCCCGGGAGGGCGTTGATATAAGCACCGCCTGGCTTCACCGTCCGCCGCTCCGGGAGAACGATGCGAATCCGCGTGCGACCCCTCTTCCTCGCCCTGACCCTGCTCGTCGGGTGCAATGGCAACCGGGATCAGCTCCTCGCGGAGATCCAGGACCCCCGTCCTGAAGTCCGCGCCGCCGCCGTGAAGAAGCTGGCCGCGCAGAACAACCCGGACGACCTGGTCCTCTTCACCCGCGCCGCCAAGGACCTCTCCGCCATCGTCCGGGGCGAGGCCGCCGGAGCGCTCGGGGAGAGCCAGGACTCGCGCGTCGTGGACCTGCTCGGAGAGCTCCTGGAGGATCCGGACGAGGCCGTGCAGGGCCAGGCCGCCCTGGCGCTCGCCAAGGTGAAGAGCGACAAGGCCAAGGCGTACCTCACGCTCCAGTACGGACGGCGGGGCCGCGCCACGCGCCAGGTCATCGTCCAGGCGCTCAAGAGCGCCAACGTCCCCGGCGCCATGGCCACCGTCGTCGCCGCCGAGTCCAAGGGCCTCTGGGACCGCAACCTCCTGGCCCTCACCGAAGGCGCGCTCCCCGAACGCGTGGGCGCCGCCGAAGAGCTGGGCAAGAGCGGCCGAGCGGAGGCCGTGAACCGGCTGCTGCCCATGGTGCGCGACAGCCAGGTCATCCTCGCCGCCGCCGCCGTGCGCGGGCTGGGAGACGCGGGCGACACCCGCGCGGTGGCCCCCATCGCGCTGCTGCTCGACGAGAGCTTCCCGGAGCTGCGCGAGTCCGCCATCGGCGCGCTGATGAAGCTGCAGGACCCGACCGCCGCGACGAAGCTCCAGGCCGTGGCGGTGGAGAAGAGCGCGGTGAGCCCGCTGGCCACCGAGGCCATCCTGACCTTCCCGCGCACGCCCACGACGGACGCCGCGCTGTGCGCCATCGCGCTCGACGGCGCCCGGGACGAGGCCCTGGACGCCGGCCACGCCATGCGCTCACGAGGCGGCTGCCCGGCGGAGCCCATCGCGGAGCGGCTCTCGCGCCCGGCCACCGCGGCGTCGGGACTCCAGGCGGTGACGGGCCTGGGCCCGGCGGCGCAGGCGCTGCTGCCCAAGGTGACGCCGTGGCTGAACCAGCCGGACGTGGCGCTGCGCACGCTCGCGGTGGAGGCCGTGACCCACGTGCGCGACGCCTCCGTGGTGCCCGTCATCCAGAAGCTCTACGAGCAGGAGGTCGCCGGGCTCACGGCGCTGCGCGCGGACTGGGTCACGCAGGCGCTGCCGCAGAAGTACGCCGCCAACATGGATCCGTCGGCGCCGCGTCCGGAGGCGCTCAAGGGGGCGGAAGACAACCGCTCCGCCAAGCACGCGCAGCTCTTCGAGCGGCTCCAGGCGCTGAACGCGGCCCGCGCGAAGGAGGCCGGCCGCGTGGTGGTCCCGCCGCGAGTCCCCTCGGAGCTGAGCGACGACGTGGATCCCGCGAAGCTGCAGCCGCTGGCCACGCTCCTGACCGCGCTGGGCACGCTCAAGGCGCCCGGAGCGCTGGAGGTGCTCAAGGGCTACGCGGAGGACGCCAGCCCCGTGCTGCGCGCGGCGGCGCTGGTGGGGCTCACGTCCGTGGGACCCGAAGGCATCGAGGTGGCCCGCGCGGCGCTGCTGGAGCCCGACCGCGAGCTGCAGAAGACGCTGGCGCTGGCGCTGGCGGAGCAGGGTGAGGCCGGGCAGCTGGCGCTGGTGGCATCGCTGCCGAAGATGGGCAGCGAGAAGCTGGTGGTGCTGGACGCGCTGAAGCGCGTCGGAGCGCCGCCCGCGTCCTCGTCGGAGGCGCTGCAGGGCGTGGTGAAGGAGGGTGGGGCGGAGGCGGCGCTCGCGGCGCAGCTCCTGGGACGGATGGGCGCGAAGGACGCGGTGCCCACGCTGCTCAAGGCGCTGGACGACTCCAACAGCGTGGCCCGGCGCGACGTGCTGCTGGCGCTGGGAGTCATTGGCGACGCGAAGTCCGCGGAGGTGGTGGGGCGCGACCTGTACCACGACCTGCCGGAGATCCGCGCCGCGGCGGCCACGGCGCTGCGCAAGATGAACTCGGGCGTGGAGGCGGAGCCGCTGGACGCGCTGAAGGGCGACTACTTCCGGGAGGTCCGCGTCGCCGCGGGCGCCTCGCCGACGAAGGAAGGCACGGCGGCCGGCGGGGCGCGGTGAATGGAGCTGCGCGCGCTCAAGGACAAGGCGACGGAGGCCTTCAGCAAGGGCCGGTTCGCGAAGGCCGCTGAGCTGTACCAGGACTACTGCCAGGCGGATCCGAAGGACCACCAGAGCCGGCTGCGAATGGGCGACGCGTGGGCCAAGGCCGGGCAGCAGGACCGCGCCATCTCCGCGTACCAGTCCGCGGCGGAGGGCTTCGCGAAGGAGGGCTTCCTGCCGCGCGCCATCGCCGCGAGCAAGCTGATCCTCGAGCTGGATCCGTCCCATCAGGGCGTGCAGCAGATGCTCGCGGATCTGTACGCGCGCAAGGGCACGCCGGCCACGTCCAGGGCGAAGCCGAAGGACGCAGCGCCCCAGCAGCCCCCCGCGAGCCTGATCACCCAGCACGAGGCCCCGCCCACTCCGAAACCCGCCGCGCCCCCCGCGCCCCTGGAGGCGGAAGGCGTGCCGGTGGACCTGTCGGACTCGCTCCCGCCGGAGCTGGCCCTGCCCCAAGCGCCCGCCACGGATGACACCGAAGTCGTCATCTCCGTCGAGGTGCAGGTCGAACCCACCCAAGACGAACCCGCCTGGGACCTGACGCCCGAAGCGTCGGATCAGCCAGTCACTGCCGCCCCGGCGCCAACCCTTCCTCCGCCGTCCGCCTCACCGGCCGAAGCCGCTCCGACGGGCCAGTCCGTCCGTGTAGCGCCGCCGCGCCCCCCGCCGTCCCCATCCCCCATGCCCGAGCTTCCCCAGACCCGGACACCCAGCGGACGCTGGCAGGCCCTCGCGCCGCCCATCACGGGTCCCGACACCGCCCCGGCCCCCACCGAGCCGAAGGCCTCCTCCCAAGCGGCACCTCCAGGCCTGCGCCCGCGCCGTACCGATGCGCCCGCCAAGAGCACGGTCACGCCCGCCGCCGGAGCCTCCGTGGTGCCCACCACCGCCGGAGCCCCGGAGCCGTGGCGCGCGTCCCTGCGCGTCTCCAGCTTCACGGAGCTGGAGATCGAAGCGGACTCGCTGCTGCACGCGGTGGAGCTCGCGGCCCAGCGCGGCCTGTCCGAACACGCGACCGAAGAGGAGCCCGTCTACGAGCTGACGGAGGAGGCCGAGCCTACCACCGGCACCTGGGACGCGCTGCCCTCCATCCCGCTCTTCTCCGACCTGCCGCGCGACGCGTTCATCCAGCTCTTCGAGCGCTGCCCGCTGCGCCGCTTCGGCCCCGGTGAGCGCATCCTCGCGCAGGGCACGCACGGCGACGCGTTCTACGTCATCTGCGAGGGCAGCGTGCGCGTCTTCCGCGAGGAGGACGGCCGCCGCCAGGACCTGGCCACGCTGGCGGACGGAGCCTTCTTCGGCGAGATGGCGCTCCTGTCCGGAGCCCCGCGCGCCGCCTCCGTGGAGTCCCTCTCCGACGACACGCAGGTGCTCGAGATCTCCGCCTCCGTGCTCGCCACGCTGTCGCGCAGCCACCCGCCGGTGGCGAAGGCCCTCAAGAAGTTCTGCCGCGAGCGCCTCCTCGCGAACGTGATGAACAGCTCCGCGCTGTTCCGGCCGTTCAACCGCCAGGACCGTCGCGGACTCGTGGAGCGCTTCCGGGCCCGCGACGTCGAGCGCGGCGACGTCATCATCCGCGAGGGCGACGCCACCGACGGCCTCTACGTCGTCCTCTCCGGCGAGGTGGAGGTCCACAAGAACGGGCAGCCGCTGTCGCGCCTGAAGGAAGGGGACCTCTTCGGAGAGATCTCCCTCCTGCAGAAGACCCCGGCCACCGCCACCGTGGAGGCCTCGCGCCACACGACGCTGCTGCGCCTGCCGCGCGAGGACTTCGACTCGCTCATCTCCAGCCACCCGCAGGTGCTGATGCTCGTGTCGGACCTCAGCGACGAACGCCTGCGCCGCACGCAGCACGTGCTGGGCACCGGAGCGGACGCCGCGCCGGACACCGACGACGAGGACCTCATCCTCGTCTGAGGCAGGCGCCCTCACGGGTCCCACGGCCCGCGTCCCACCCGCGAAGTCACCCGGTCGGACTCACGCCGGACGACCCGTCAGGCCCACGGGAAAGCGGGGCAGGGCGCCAGGTTGTGACACCCGGAAGCGCCCGCTATCCTGCCCTGCATGGCTGGAGGCCAGCACGCGACAGCGGGATTGGGGCCCGACGACATCGCCGAGCTGGAAGCCATTGGCTCCGAGCCCGGCTATGACGCGTTCGTCGCCCCCGCGCGAGCCCTCGAAGGCGCCGTGGAGGAGTGCCGCTCCAACATCGCGCTGGCCTTCCACAACACGAAGCGCGGCGTGGACAGCGTGCTGGCCCGCGAGGCGGAGGTCGCCACGCTGCCGGGCGTGACCATCGCCGAGCTGCGCGACCTGCCGCTCCTCGCCCAGGGCCTGGCCTTCGCGGCGCTCCGAGTCCAGCGCGACATGCGGGCCAGCGCCTTCGGAGGCCTCTTCGACCGCGCCCAGCAACTGCGCCGCAAGCTGCTGAAGACGGCGGAGGCGCTCGCGGAGGCCTCCTTCCTCACCGCGAGCGACGTGTCGGCCGCCCACGGCGAGGGCCACCGCGACGTGGTGGGGGACTGCCTGGGACTCGTGGCGCTGTTCCGCCAGCACGAGGCGAAGCTCGCCGGCCGCTCGCCCGTGACGCCCGAGGACGTGAACGAGGTGGAGCGTGTCGCGCAGCAACTGCGCGCCCTGCTCGTGGCCCCGGGCGAGGCCCGCGACACCGGGACCTCACCGCTGCTCTTCGAGGCCACGGAGACGCGCGATCGCTTCTGGACGCTGCTCACCCGGCGCCACGATGTCCTCTGGCGCTGTGGCGCGTGGCTCTTCGGCCGCGACGTGGACATGCACGTGCCGCCGCTCCAGGCCCGCCACCCGCTGGTGCGCGCCGTCGTGCCCACGTCCATCGAACGCGCGAAGCAGCAGCAGCCGGCGAAGCGCGGGGCGACCCCGATCGACTACCCCTCGGACAGCAACGTGCGCTCCAAGGTCCGCTTCATGGTGAAGGTCGGCTTCGACTTTCCCTCCCGCTAGACACCCATGCCTTTCGACGTGAAGGACATCCTCCGGCAGCTGGAAGCCGGCTTCGCTCCGGAGTCCGGAGCCCCGAAGTGGTGGCAGGAGAGCTGGGAGGATCCGGACGGGTTCGCCGCCGCGCTCGCGGAGGCCCACGCGGGCCGGGGCGTCCCGCCGCCCAAGAGCCGCCCGGGCCAGCAGTACGACTTCTTCCACGACCTCATCGTGCGCCACGTCGCGCTGGAGCGCCCCGCGTTCCGCACGCACGCGCGCATCCAGGGCTGGCAGGCCGTGGGCTACCGCGCGCTGCACGACCTGGCCTCGCGCCGCGCCAGCGAGTGGATGGATCAGGGCGTCGAGCCGGGCATGAAGGTCTGCCTGGTCCATGGGGTGGGGCAGGAGCTGCTCGTGTCGCTCCTGGCCACGCTGAAGCTGGGAGGCTGCTTCACGCTGCTGCCGCCCATGGGCCCGCGCGCCATGGCCACCCGGCTGGCCGCGCTGAAGCCGGACTTCATCGCCGCCGAGCCCCACCAGCTCCCGCTCCTCAAGGGCCACGAACAACTGCTGCTCAAGAGCCAGGGCAGGGGAGCGCCGGGCTTCACGTCGCACACGTACAAGCCCACGGACGTGGTGGGGCTGCTCTTCTCGCCGCTGGTGGATCCGCCGCACACGCCCGTGCCCCTCACCGCGGAGGACGCGTGGAAGGGCGCCATCGGCGACGGGATGCTCACGTTCGGCCTCTCGCCGGGGGACCTGCTCGCGGCGCCGGACTTCCCGGTGCTCCAGCACCTGCCGGCGCTCCTCTTCGCCACGCTGCTGCGCGGCGCCACCTACCTGCACCTGGAGATGGCGGACCTGGCGCTCAACCCGGCCCCGCTGCTGGAGAACCCGCTGCGCGCCCTGGGCGTCACGCCGAAGCTGCGCGACCTGCTCCTGCGCCACCGGGCCTCCCTGCGCAACGTGCAGCACTGGTTCCGCGACCCGGAGGAGCCCTACGACGCCCAGGCGTGGCGCACCTGGGTGAAGCAGTGCGGCCTCCAGAACGTGCCGTCGTCCAACATCCTCATCGACGCCTCAGCGGGCGGCGCGGTGCTGATGTCGTCGCGCGGCGTGACGGAGCCCGCCACGGACGTGCACACGGACGTCTTCCCCGTGCCGGGCCGCGCGTGGACGCTGAAGGATCCGAACGAGAGCGGGCAGGGCGCTCCCACGGACGTGGGCGTCTTCACGCTCCTGCCGGACAAGGACCGCCCGCCGGGCCACGTGCTGCTCGCGCGGATCCGCCAGCGCTACCACTACGGCGGCACGCAGGGCTTCCGGCACGACGGCCGCACCTACTCCGCGAAGGAGGTCACCGCCGCGCTGGAGGACGTGCCGTTCCTCGCGGGCACCAGCGTGGTGCCGGTGTCCACCGGCGGCCTCGCCAGCCACGCGCGCTTCATCCTCCTGGCCTTCACCGGGGCCACGCCCGCTCCCCCGTCCGGCGAGCAGGAGATCAACCGGCGCATCGAAATGCTCCTGGGCGGGGACTTCCTGCCCGACCGCATCGAGTTCTTTCCGCTCTTTCCACACCGGGTGAAGGGAGCAGTCGACGATGCGTGGTGCGCCTCGCAGTTCTTCACCGGCGCGCTGCACCGCAAGGCGAAGGACCCGATGTTCCAGGCCCTCACCGCGCTGCGGGGACGACTGCTGGAAAGCGCTGCCACTTCGGGTGAAGATGGCCCGTCGCCAGCGCGCTGAAAAGGAGCGGCACATGGGTGTCCAGGTCGTGATGGGAGCGATGCTCCAATGCAGCTTCGGGGCGGCGCCCTCGTCGCTGATGGTCCTGCCCATGAACCGCGTGATGGCCACGACGCCCGCGGCGAACATCATGGACAACAAGCCGTTCGTGAACATCCTGCCCTTCGCCATGTGCAACTCGCTGGCGAACCCCATGGTGGCGGCGGCGACCGCGGCGGCCCTGGGCGTCCTCACCCCCATGCCCTGCATCCCCGCCACCGCGGCGCCGTGGGTGCCCGGCTGCCCCAAGGTGCTCATCGGCAACATGCCGGCGCTGGAGAGCAACTCCAAGTGCATCTGCAGCTACGGCGGCGTCATCCAGGTCGTCTCCCCCGGACAGATGGTGGCCATCGATGGGTAGCCCGGCGCTGGTGTTGGAGGCCGTCGACTTCACGCTGCTCGACACGCAGTTCACCAGCGCCCCCGTGCCGCTGGACGAATCCGAGGGGCCGGATCCGCGCCTGGAGGCCATCACCGGCCTCGTCGCCAAGAGCGAGTACCCCGACGCCGCCCGCGCCGCCGCGAAGCTGCTGCGCGACGGCGTGCGCGACGTGCGCCTCGTGGGGCCGTACCTCTTCGGCCACTTCTTCGCGGACGGCATGAAGGCGCTGCCCGTCCTGTTCCGCTCCCTCAAGCGGACGCTGACGGAGAACTGGGACTTCTTCGGCCCGGTGGAGAAGAAGATCGTCTTCGCGGACACCGGCATGCGCTGGCTGCTCAAGATGATGGGCAAGCACCTGGAGCACCACTCGCGCCTCAAGGACGCGCAGTGGCAGGCCTGGAACGCACCCGGCAACCGCGAGCCCATGGAAGAGGCCCTGGCCCTGGGCGACCCGCTCATCGCCGCCCTCGCCATCCTGCAGAAGAGCGCGTGCACGGACGCCATGCGCACGCTGCTCGGGACGCTGCGCTCCCACGCCCAGGGCGTGCCCTTCCTGCCCCCGCCGGAGGAGCCCAAGGCCGCCGCGCCCGCGCTCGCCGCCGCTCCCGACGAGGACGACGACGAGGAAGAGGAGGACGACGGCGAGGAGGAAGAGGTCCGCCCCGCGCCCAAGAAGAAGAAGGCCGCGCGCGCCGAGGCTCCCGACGCCGGTCCGAGCCTGCCCATGTCGCCCGCGCTCGCGCAGCTGGTGCGCAAGCTGTCTGCCTTTGAAGCGCTGGTGGAGCGCGAGGACTACACCAAGGCCAGCGTCATCGCCGTGGACGTGCTCGCCACCGTGGAGCGGTTCGACCCGCGCGTGTACCTGCCGCAGCTCTTCTCCGGCTTCTTCAACGGCCTGGCGCAGCACGCGGAGGCCATCGAGCCCATGCTGCACAACACGGAGACGCTGTCCTTCCGCGCCATGGATCAGCTCTACCGCGTGGACCTGGACGCGTTCCTCGTCGCGCAAGCGCGCCAGGGCCGCGGCGGCTCCGAGTACGACGAATAGCCCCCATGGCACTGGAGCGCGAACAGCCGGGCCGCAAGCTCACCGTCGAGGAGCGCATCACCGAGCGCATCCGCAGCTTCGACGTGCCGGCCCTCCTGGACCTGCTCGCGAAGGAGGGCTACGGCGAGGCGGACGTGGAGTTCCGCAGCCACCGCAGCACCGTGCACCAGCCGCACCTGGTGCATGCCATCGAGTTCACCCGTCAGCCGCGCAAGCGCGTGGTCATCACCGTCAACCTGGGCCTGCTCAGCGTCCAGACGCCGCTGCCGTCCTTCCTCTTCCAGGCCATGGACCGCCTGGAGCAGGACACGATGGCTGACTTCCTGGGTTACTTCGACCACCTGTTGCTGCGGACGCGCTTCGCGGGGCAGTTCCCGGACCGCGACGAGTCCCTGCTGCCCGGCTGGGAGCACAACACCTCGCACCGGCTGCGCCTGTTGCGGCTCGCGTGTCCCAGCAGCCTGCACTGGCTCTTCGCGAAGGTGTTCCCCGAGGCGGAGGTGCTGGTGCGCCGCGAGACGCGCCGCCAGCGCATCGAGGCCAAGGGCATCCGCCTGGGCGCCGCCGCGCTCGGAGACGGCAGCGCGGTGGGCGGCTTCGCCACCGTCCCCACCGGCGGGGTGGAGGTGCGGCTGTTCCTCAACGAGCCGCACTCCGGCACCGGCATCCCCTGGGCCGTGGAGGCCCGCCGGCGCCTCAACACCCGCATCCTCCCGAGCCTCGCGGAGACGCCGCTCGCCCTCACCGTCGTCCTGTGCCTGCGCGATCAGAGCAGCTACGCGAAGCTCCAGGACGGCAGTCATCTGGGTTACGAGCCCCTGGTAGGAGGCCCGGAACAGACCCAGGAGGTCCTCCTGTTCACGGGGGACACCGCACAATTGCGATCATCCGAACCCCGCTAAACCTGTCATGTCGGCTGGTTGACGGGAATTCCTGATCGCGCCTACGCTGTAAATGTTCACTCGGCAGGGCGTACTCCCGGGGCGGCTCCAGCAGTACGGGGGGAAGAAAACGCACTGCGATCGTCAGGGAGTCACCGTGGCCATTCAGGACCAGTTGCCCAAATCCCGCATCACCCTCACGTACCGCACCACCATCAACGGCGAGCAGGAGACGGTGAACCTGCCGCTGCGCCTGCTGGTGATGGGCGACTATTCGCTGGGCACCTCCGAGGATCGCAAGACGGACCTGGAGACGCGCAAGCTGCGCTCCGTGGACGGCCGCAACCTGGACGAGTTGATGAAGGACATGAAGATGTCCGCCAACTTCCAGGTCGCCAACCGCATCAACCCGGACGTGGAGGAGGAGCTGAACGTCACGCTCCCCATCGACCGGATGAAGTCCTTCCACCCGGATGAGATCGTCAAGCACGTGCCGAAGCTCAAGGCGCTGCTGCTCCTGAAGACGCTCCTCGTGGAGATGCAGTCCAACATCGACAACCGCAAGGACCTGCGCCGCGAGCTCTACGAGCTGTTCTCCAAGCCGGAGCAGCTCAAGGAGCTGCTCAACGAGCTGAAGGGCTACGAGACCATGCGTCTGCCCTCCGGAGAGACGGCGAAGACGGACGCGCCCGCCGCCGGCGCCGCCGCCGCCAAGCCCGCCACGGGTGCCGCCGCCGCCACGGCCGCCGTCGCCGCCACCGTCGCCGCCGGGGCCAAGCCGCCCGCCGCGTCCTGATCCGCCTTCCTTCCTCCCTTTCCGAACTTAAAAGGACTCCGCCATGGCTGAGACCACCTATCTGAAGCGCCTGTTCAGCAGCGTCCGGCTCGATCCGCCCCAGGAATCGGCGCCGATGATCACCACCAACTTCGCGCCCGCCGTGGACGAGCAGCAGGTCACCCTGGAGAGCCGCTTCCTCTCCAGCGTCGCCGCGCTCCTCCAGAACGTCGCCCCCGTCGAGGGCCCGGACAACACCGCCCGCTTCGACAAGGGCCAGGTGCTGGACGTCATCAGCCGCATCGATCGCATGATCGACGCGCAGATGAACGAGATCCTCCACAACGAGACCTTCCAGAAGCTGGAGTCCACGTGGCGCGGCCTGGACGACCTGGTCAGCCACACCAACTTCAAGGCCAACATCGCCATCGACATCCTGGACGTCGCCAAGGATGAGCTGGCGGAGGACTTCGAGAACAACTCCAGCAACATCTTCGCCGGAGCGCTGTTCGACAAGGTCTACATCCAGGAGTACGACCAGTACGGCGGCCGCCCCTTCGGCGCCATCGTGGGCCTGTACGACTTCTCCTCCACGCCCGCGGACCTGACCTGGCTGCAGCGCATGGCCAAGGTGTCCAACGCCGCGCACGCGCCGTTCATCTCCGCCGTGAACCACAAGTTCTTTGGCTGCGAGACCATCGAGGAGATGGAGGCCATCAAGAACCTGGAGGGCGTGCTGGCCCACCCGCGGTTCGGCCGCTGGAACGCGTTCCGCGACACGGAGGAGGCCGCGTACGTGGGCCTGACCTTCCCGCGCTACGTGCTGCGCCTGCCCTGGCACCCGGACAAGAACCCCTGCGACGTCCTCAACTTCACCGAGACGGCGCGCGGCGACTCCGACAAGTACCTCTGGGGCAACTCCGCCATCCTGCTCGCGCGCAACATGGTGAAGGCGTTCGAGATCTCCGGCTGGTGCCAGTCCATCCGCGGCCCCAAGGGCGGCGGCCTCATCACCGGCCTGCCCGTGGACACCTTCTCCCTGCGCGGCCAGGAAGAGATCAAGGCCCCGGTGGAGATCGCCATCCCGGACTACCGCGAGTACGAGTTCGCGCGGAGCGGCTTCATCCCGCTCGTGTACCGCAAGGGTTCCAGCGACGCGACGTTCTTCAGCACCCAGTCCGCCAAGGTCGCCAAGACGTTCAAGGACCCCAAGGACTCGGAGAACTCGCAGCTCGTCACGAACCTGGCCTACACGTTCTCCGTCACGCGGCTGGCGCACTACGTGAAGTGCATCATGCGCGACAACATCGGCAACACGGCGGACGCGCCCTACATCCAGCGCCAGCTGGACTCGTGGCTGTCCAACTACGTCACGACCGTGGCCAACCCGGACGACCTCACCGTGCGCCGCTTCCCGTTCAAGGCGAGCAGCGTGACGGTGTTCCCGCGCCCCGGTGAGATCGGCTGGTACGACTGCAAGCTGGCCGTGCTCCCGCACATCCAGTTCGAAGGCCTCAACGTGGAGCTGATGCTCGAGTCGCGGCTCGGTTAGGCCGCATCCCAACTTGGGGCAGGCGAGTGCCCGCCCCGCTTACCCTGGAGTGACAGATGCCCCAGTTTTCGCGCAACCTGGACGTGTATCAGGGCTTCAACTTCAAGAAGGACAAGCAAAGCCCCGTGGGCTACATCACCGCCATCACCATCGGCGGCGAGGCGCTGGCCCCGGATCAGGAGAGCATCAAGGATCCTGAGAACCCGGACGCGGCCATCGCGGACAAGGTCGTCGCGGTGCTCAACCACTACCTGTGGGAGACGGGCGTGACGGACGCCATGTACTTCTCCGGCCAGGTGTCGGTGGCGAACAAGCAGAAGATCGCGGAGATGCTGCTGGGCAACTTCAGCAACATCGAAGTCAACTTCAAGTACGTCATCTACGAGTACGACCCCATCGGGAAGAAGTACTTCAAGTCCAACTTCCTCGACGCGGAGATGAAGGGCCTGCTCGAGAAGAACGGCGACGACCTGAACATGTCCGTCGCGGACAACGAGTCGCGTGAAGTGCAGTCGCCCAAGAACTTCACGTTCCAGATCGGCATCAAGCCGCAGGCGTCCGAGCAGTCGCTGAACCTGGCCACCTCGTCGACGAAGAAGATCGCGAAGAAGTGGGGCATCACCGAGGCGGCCGCCAAGTAGCGTTGGCCGCGTTTCGCGTCTAGACCGGGCTGGGAGCAGCACTCGCTCCCGGCCTGGTTGGACGGGTGGAAGGAAAGAACGGCGCATGCAGCGGTACAAGCTCGCACGGGTCCGCTGGCACGTAGGCCAGACGCTTCTTCCGGAGCATTTCGTCGCGCAGGAGGACGCGCTGGACGCGGAGATCCGCCTCCACTCCACGCTGTCCGGCCTGCCGTCCTACGGCGTCGCGAACATGGCCTGGAACGAGTCGCTCCTGCAGAGCGGCAGCCTGTCCATCTCCGCGCTCACCGTCGTCACCAAGACCGGGGACCTGCTGGACGTCCCGGGCAACGCCGTCATCGCGCCCCTGTCCCTGGAGGCCGTGGGCAAGACGGAGTTCATCGTCTACCTGCACGTCCTGAAGGAAACCGTCAGCGCGGAGGGCATCCGCCTGTACGCGGATGATCCGCCGGTGCTCCAGCGCGTGCTGCACAAGCTGCAGCTGTCCACGGAGCCGGTGCTGGACGGCACCGTCGCGTCCCTGGGGCTGGCCGCCGTGTCCCAGGACGAGGACGGCGCGTGGCACACGTCCCCGGACTGGGTGCCCGCGCTGCTGCTCGTGGGGCCCAACCCCTTCCTGGAGAAGCTGCTCACCACGCTGGACGACCTGTTGGACCAGGTGCGCCAGCAGCTGCTCACGAACATCTCCGACACGTACCTGCGCACGGACCGGCTCACCAACGCGCGCCGGGCGCTCTTCGAGGTGCAGCGGCTCATCGCGCTGCGCCGGGACATGTTCCGGCAGGTGTACGTGCACCCGTACCACCTGTTCGACGCGCTCCGCCGGCTGTACTTCGAGGCGTGCTGCTACCTGGAGATGCTCCCGGATGATCAGATGCCGGTGTACCAGCACGAGGGGCTGAACGAGTCCCTGGGCGGGTGGATCCGCCTGCTCCAGCGCAGCTTCCAGCCGGAGGCCACGCGCTCCACGCACAAGGCCTTCCAGGCGAAGGAAGGGCAGTTCCAGCTCACGCCGCTGCCGCCGGAGATCCGCTCCGCCAGCGAGGCGTACCTATTGGTGCAACGCACCCAGCCCGGAGAGCGCACACCGCTGGACGGCGTGAAGCTGGCCAGCCCCTCGCGGCTGCCGCTGGTGCGCCGCCAGGCCCTGAAGGGCGTGCCGTTCAAGCACGTGCCTTATCCTTCGTTCCCGCACGCGCTGGGACCGGAGATTGACTGGTACCTCCTGAGCAACGGCGAGGAGTGGCAGCACGCGCTGCGCGAGGACGGCCTGGCCTTCTACGTGACGCCCGCGCTCCGGGGCGCCCAGACGTCGCTGTTCTGGCGGAGGAGCTAGACGCCATGGCGCGCGCACCGTTCCTGGACAAGTTCGCGGGACGCTCCCAGCGCTCCAACGTGCGCGACAGCCTGGAGCACGTGATGCGCAACATCGAGGCCGTGCTCAACACGAAGAAGGGCTACGGCTTCTTCATGCACGACTTCGGGCTGGGCGGGTACACGGAGAAGCTGGGCACGCGCGAGCTGGTGGAGGCGCTCACCGCCGAAATCCAGCAGGAGATCACCCAGCACGAGCCCCGGCTGTCGGAGCCCGAGGTGAAGCTGCGCGGCCGCGACAGCGCGCTGTGGCTGTACTTCGACTGCAAGGGCACCTTCGACGGCACCCCCTGCCACCTGCGGCTGATGTTCCACTCCACCACCGGCCGGGTGCGCGTGCAGGCGGAGGACACCTGATGCCCTTCGCCGACCGCCTGGACCTGGGCCTCACGCTCACCATCGGTGGGACGGCGCACGCCATCCCCTCGTCGGACGTGCTCGCGTTCGAGCTGGACCTGCACGGCTGGGGACACGAGGGCAGGGTGGAGTTCCGCGTCCTCGACGAGACGGCGCACGGCGGCCAGAAGCAGGACAAGCTGCTGGCGGACTTCCTCAAGCCGGACCTGGTGGAGGTGGCGCTGGAGCTGAAGGCCGTGCACTCCGACACGGCGACGAAGCCCACCTTCACGTCGCTGAAGGTGAAGGGGCTGGGGCTGGACAAGTCCCTCACGGAGGAGAGCGTCGCCCAGGTGAAGGGCGCGGGCATCACCTACCGGCACTACACCGTGCGCTTCGTGGACCCCGCGCGGCTGCTCTGGTCGCAGCACCACCCGTGCGTGCTCTACACGCAGAAGACGCTGCAGGACGTGCTGGACGCGCACAAGGGCGACAAGATCTCCCTGGCCAATGACTGGGCCGCGCAGCTGGACGCCACGCTGCCGCTCATCTTCCTGGGCCTCACGCCGGAGTCCGGCGCCAGCTTCTACGACTTCGTCGTCTGGTTCGTGCACACGCGCAACGGCGTGATGGCGTACGACTACACGGCGCAGGGCTACCAGCTGCGCGCGGCGAAGGACGCCACCGGGACGCCGCTCACGCTGCGCGCGGCGGACGTGGACAGCGTGACGGTGGTGTTCCCGGAGGTGGCGCGCCACGACGTGGCCATCCTCAACGCCGCCGCGGAGAGCCCCAAGAACCAGGCCATCACCAACACCCAGGCCGTCACCGGCATCCGGCAGGACGTGCTCCTGCGCACGGACATCGCGGACGACGTGCAGGCCCGCGTCACGCTGGAGACCGCGCGCCTCAAGGTGCGCGGCCTGGAGGTGGAGCTGGACTGGAACCGCTTCCCGGCGGTGGCCTTCGCCCCGGGCGCGCTGGTGAAGCTGCCGGACACGGCCGGGTGGAAGGCCGCGGGCGTGCCGTCCGCGCAGGACTTCCGCGTGCGCCGGATGAGCCTGCGCGCGGAGCCGCTGCCCCCGGAGGGCGACGAGCCGGGCGCGGCCGGGGAGGGGGAGGAGGGCGCGCGGCGGCCCAAGCCGGAGAGCCGCTACCTCATCTCCTTCACCACGCGGCTGGAGAAGAAGGACGAGAAGCACGTGGACCTGCCGTCCTTCACGGCGCCCGTGTATCCGCGCTTCGTGGAGGGGCTCATCGTCAGCGAGGTGGGCGAGCAGAAGGACGAGACCTGGCAGGCGTACACGGACGACGCCACCTCGCTGGACAGCTACAAGGTCAAGCTGCCGCTCTTCGCGAACCAGATCATCCAGGTGCCCTTCAACGCGAACCTGCAGCCGGGGCACTTCTACTTCCCGGCCTACAAGGGCGCCCGGGTGCTGGTGGCGCTGGACTTCCTGCGTGCGTGGCTCAAGCGCCACCTGGACTGGCGGGCGGGCGCGCGGCTGCCCTCGGACGGGCAGGGCGTGCACCTGCTCGTCGGCAAGACCACGACGAGCGGCACGTCCATGCGGCACTTCTACGAGGACAACAAGCCGCTGTGGCGCCTCCAGCGCACGAACGAAAGCGACACGGAGAAGATCGAACTCAAGGAAGGCAACCTGCTCATCCTGGTGAAGGAAGAGTCCGCCTGACGGCGGGAGGGACCGATGGGCACGCTGGTTTGCAAGATCGAGCTGGACAAGGTGAAGGGCATCACCGTCCAGGTCGACAACGCGGATGATCAGATCACCCAGACCGTCGTCATGGACGGCACCAGCATCACCATCACGGTGAAGGGCCAGCAGGAGACGAGCACCATCGTGCAGAAGCAGGACAGCATCGTCGTGACGGTGAAGGACCTCACCTTCGACACGCAGACCCTCACGATGAAGTCCAAGGGCGTCTCCAAGTGGACCAGCCAGGACACGCTCACGGTGGAGAGCACCAAGGACATGACGCTCACGTCCAGCGCCAAGCTCACCCAGACGGCCACCAGCGACGCGAAGCTGTCCTCCAGCGCCAACGTGAACATCGAGGCCACGTCCAAGCTGGCCATGAAGGGCAACGCGGGCGCGGAGATGGTGACGTCCGGCGGCGAGGCGAAGGTGGACGGCATGACGCTGAAATTGGCCGGCAAGTCCCAGGCGGAGATGTCCGGCGCGATGACCAAGGTGTCCGGCACCGGCAAGCTCGACCTGGAGAGCAGCGGCATGGCGAACCTGAAGGGCTCCATCACCAGCGTGGGCGGCACGCTGGTGAAGCTGGGCTGACGGAACACATGGCAACAACGGACGTACGGCGGGAGAGCGGGCGGTGAAGGACTTCTCCGAGAAGATCTACCTGGACTTCCTGTCGGAGCTGGACGGGCTGGAGCGCTTCCGGCAGCGCTTCCAGGAGCGGCACCCGGCGGCTCCGTTGGACCGCGAGGACCCGGACGTGCGCCGCCTCATCGAGGCGATGGCGTTCTTCTCCGTGCAGACGCGGCACGCCACGCTGCACAACCTGCGCTCCACCTGGCGCCGGCTGTTCGCGGGCTTCTTCGACTTCCTCCTGGAGCCCGTGCCCGCCGCCGCCATGGCGCAGGCCGTGCCCACGGAGAAGATGGTGGAGCCGGTGCTCCTCACCCGGGGCACGGAGCTGCGGCTGACGCCCGCGGAAGGGGTGGCGGGCTCCTTCCGCCTCCAGCGCGACCTGCGCGTGCTGCCCATCTTCCTCAAGGGTACGGACGTGGTGCCGCAGGTGCGAAGCGGCCACCGGCTCATCCTGCGCTTCGAGTCCCGCTTCGCGCGCAAGGACCCCATCGACGTGCTCAGCCTGCACGTGCGGCACCTGGACGAGTACCGCTCGTCGCTGGCGGTGTTCCACGCGCTGCGCAAGCACCTGAAGCAGGTGAGCGTCGTCTACGACGAACAGGCGGATGAGCACTCCGTGGGCAGCCCCTGCGAGGTGTCCTTCAACCGGGACCCGCCCGCGCCGGACGACGGCGGCCTCTACGCGCACCCGTTCCAGCGCCTGCGCGCGTTCTTCCAGTTCCCGGAACAGCAGCTCTTCGTGCACGTGAAGGTGCCGCCGCCGCGCGGCAGCTCCTGGATGCGCTTCTGCCTCTGCCTGGACCTGGACAAGGACTGGACGGTGGGGCGCTCGCTGCACCCGGACTTCTTCCAGCTCTTCACCGTGCCGGTGGTGAACCTGAAGGCGGAGCCCGCGCAGGTGGTGGTGGCGGACGGCACGCGCGCGGAGCACCCCATCCTCAGCATGAGCGCGGGGCGCGAGTTCAGCCTGCACTCGGTGACGGGCGTCTTCGAGATGACCAAGGCGGGCCTGTCCCCGCTGCGGCCCGCGTTCCTGCCCGGCAAGGGCCCCAGCTACGAGGTGGACGAGACCTTCGACGAGAAGCTCACGTCCCGGCAGAGCCTCATCGTGCGCATGCCGGAGGCGTTCACGGCGCCGCGCAAGATCGTGTTGGAGGCGCTGTGGCACCAGCCGCAGTTCTCCGCGCAGGCGGCGGGCAGGGTGGAGGTGTCCGTGCCGGGCCGTCACATCGAGGGCCTGAAATGGCAGACGGTGGGCAGCCTCCAGCCCCACCGCGACAGCGTGCTACGGGATGATGTCGAGGCGTTGACGCAATTCCTCGCATGGAAGGCGAAGCCCACGCTGGGCCGGGACGAGGTGGTCGCCCTGCTGGGTCACCTGGGGACCCCCGCGGAGAGCCCGTTCCGCCGCGTCCTTCCGTGGCTCAAGGAGTTGAAGTTCAGTGTGGTGCCCGACAGCGCGCTCAAGGGTTCGGGGATCCGCCACGCCTACGAGGCCGTGATGGAGCCCTTCGACCAGAGCTTCGAGCCTGTCGTCATCTGCTTTCTTGAGCAGTTGAGGGACCTGCTTGATGCTTGGAACAACGAGGCGACCGTCGAGCTCAAGGCCTCGGTGGCCGGGTTGGGGCCGCTACAGCTTCCAACATAGTCAAACACACGCATGAAACTGGAGCATTGGAACGCACTCCTGGCCACGCAGCGTCGCGTGCGTCAGCTCCTCGACCGGGCCCTGCCCGCCGAGCCGGCCCCGGGTGCGCGCCGTCCGCAGGGCAGGGTGGGGCAGGAGGCCCTGGGCCACCTGGAGCAGGCGCTCATGGTGGAACTGGAGCGCCTGCGCGCCGCGTTCGGCGCGGACATGACTCCGGACGAAGTGGAGGATCTGATCCGTCCCTTCGTCTTCTTCCTGGATGAGTGGGTGCTGCGGCGGCTGTCGGACGCGGAGCAACATCTCTGGCCGCTCCTGCAGCAGAACCTGTTCCAGGTCGACTCCGGTGGCGACCTCTTCTACGACTTCGTGGAAGAGAAGTTGCGTCGCAATGACACCCCCACCATCGTCTTCGAGATGATCCGCTTCTGCCTGGCCGCGGGCTTCACCGGCCGCCTCGTGGGGCAGCCGGAGCGCATCCGCGATGTGTCGAAGCGCCTCTCCGAGCGCATCCCGCAGCCGGCCGCCCTGGCGCCGCCCGCGCCGGTGGTGCCGTCCTCGGTGCCCACCGTCTACGACTTCCCGGTGCACTACTACGCCGTGACGGCCGCCATCGTCCTGGGGCTGCCCATCTTCCTGTGGTGGGTCTCCAATTGAGGCCCTTCCCGACACGCGACGGCCGTGCTCCCGCGACAGCGCCCAAGGCTCCACCCAAGGCGCTCGCGCTGCTGGACGCGCTGGAGCAGCAGGTGGGCGCGGAGCTGGGCTCCCTGCGCGAGGGCGTGCAGCCGCTGCTGGACTCCGTGCGTGAGGGGCTGGTGGCGCTGGATCCGCCTGGGGACGGGATGCTGCCGTCGCCTCCGGAGCAGGAGAAGCTGCGCGCGAAGCTCACCGCCACGCTGGAAGAGGCGGAGGACGTGCTGGAAGCGCTCCAGCTCGCCGTGAAGCCGGCCGGAAGGAGTGGCGGCTGACCGTGGGCGTGATCCAGTCCATCCTGGCCGCGTTGAAGGCCCACTGGGTGCTCGTGCTGGGCATCGTGGTGCTGCTCGCGGCCATTGGCGTGGGCGTGACGCTGTGGTGGCGCAAGCACAAGCAGCGCGGTCCGGCGCTCGCGGGCGAGCAGAAGCCGCTGGCGTCGGGACAGCTGCTGGCCATCCGCAAGCAGTTCCTGGCGAAGCTGCCGTGGCGCTTCCGCGCGTCCGTGCGGGACTTCCCCACGCTGGTGGTGCTGGGCCCCGCGGGCAGCGGCAAGTCGGACCTCATCGAGGCGGAGGTGGACTGGGAGCGGCAGCAGCGCCAGTTCATGCCCAGCTACACGGACGACCCGCTCCTCAAGATCTTCCTGGGGCCGGAAGTCGTCGTGCAGGAGCTGTCCGCGCCCGTGCTGGAGGACGACTCGCACCACGCGCGGCGCGCGCTGCGCCGGCTGTGGAAGGCCACCTTCGGGCGCAAGCACGTGGGCCGCGCCGTCATCGTCCTGAAGGTGGGCTGGCTGCTGGAGACCTCGCCGGACGAGGTGAAGCGCGTCACCCAGCTCCTGCGCGGCAAGCTCAACCTCCTGTCGGAGGTGTGCCAGGCGCCCGTGGAGACGCGGCTGGTCCTCACGCACATGGACACGCTGGACGGCTACGCGGACTTCGCGCAGCTCCTGCGCGCCAACGGCGTCCCGCTCCAACTGGCGGTGCCGCCGGCCGGCAGGGAAGGGGAGCTGGCGAACGCGCTCCAGCCCATGGAGAAGTACCTGGCGCTGGGGCTCACCTCCCTGGCGCCGGACGCGTTCGAGCGGCTGGCGTCCTTCTACTCGCGCGGCGGCGAGGCGTTCGCGGTGCTGGGGCGCTTCGTGTCCACGCTGGTGGAGGGCGGCTCGCTGGCGTATCCGCTGAACCTCCAGCGCATCTACCTGACGTCGAAGGAGAAGGACGCGCAGCCCACCGGGGCGCTGGCGGTGCGGGCGGATCAACCCGTGGAGCGGCTGGTCCGGGACTACCGCTGGACGCACCTGCGCCGGTGCGCGGCCATCGTCGCGGTGTGCTGCCTGCCGGTGCTGCTGGCCTACGCGCACTTCTACCGGCTGCTCCTGCGCGCACAGGACAAGCTGGACGCGTTCCAGGTGACGGTGCAGCGGCTGGAGGAGCGCAACCAGAGCGTGTCCGGCTCCGTGGTGGAGTCCCAGACGAACGAAGCGGTGCGCGCCATGGAGGACCTCTGGGGCGCCACGCGCTACTGGCCGCCCCTGGCCCACAGCTTCACCGACGAGTGGGAGGAGCTGCGGGCCCGGCTCGCGCGCAGCATCCGGATGTCCTACCTGAAGCCGATGCTGGAGAAGTGCCAGGACCAGTGCCGGCGATGCGCCAGCGAGATTCCCGGCTGCCAGCCCGCGCCCGCGTTCACCAGCCGGGGCACGCGCGCCACGCCGCTGACCCCGTCGCGGGCGGTGGACGACGGCTGCCACCAGGAGACGCTCTGCCGTCCGGAGCAGGTGCTCTACACGCTGGGCGTGCTCTACGCCTCGCGCAACGAGGACCTGGGCCAGTTCGTGCTGCACAGCGTGCACGGCGCGCACAAGAAGCAGCTCGGTTGGACGGCGGAGGCCTTCGGGTTGAGCCTGTCCGGCGCGGACCAGGAGCCCAACTGGCTGGATGCGATGGGCCTCGCGGAGCCGATGATCGCCAACTACGTCATCGCCAGCGACAAGCCCTTCGATGAGAACGTCCCCTGGACGCGCTGGCCCTTCGCCTACCTGACGATGGACGGCCTGCTGGGCCCGTGGCGCGAGCACTTCACGCAGCTGCAGGACGTGCTGGCCGCGAAGGAGCTGGACCTGGCCCGGTGGCGCGCGCTGGCCGACGACCGTGAGCGGCTGCGCGCCTCGCTGGCGGAGACGGCGCCTTACAGCTCCGCGCGGAAGGTGATGGACCTCATCAACGCGTCGGACGCGGAGCCGGACGCAAGCCAGCTCAAGGGCGTGGGCAGCCTGCTGGACTCGCTGGACTGGCTGCGCCAGAACCGCCAGACGCTGGAGGCCATCCTGCGCATGGAGGACGAAGCGGACGCCGCCCTGCGCGCTGCCTCCCGCATGACGCCCGCGCAGCTGCTCACCCGCGCGGACGGCCTCTTCGCCCCCAGCGACGGCGACGCGCGCTACCAGGTGGAGGTGCTGCGGCGCGACTACGAGTTCCGCCCGATGGACGTGTCGCGGCAGCTGCTGGACAAGGTGCTGCGCACGCTGAAGGAGACGGGCCGCTCGCCGTTCGACGGCAACGCGCTCAACCCGCGCACGGGTGAGACGACGTCCGAGGTCGCCTCCGAGGGAGTGGGGGACGACGAGACGGAGTTCACCAGCGGCCAGGCCCCGGTGGTGGGCAAGGTGCTGGGCAAGGCCGCCTTCGACGCGCAGCTGAGCCCCCTGGTGGACGAGTTCACCGAGCGGCTGGCCAAGTCGAGCCTGTCGCGCGAGGAGGCCGTGGAGCGCGCCACCTTCGTGCAGGGCAAGGTGGAGACGTTCGCGAAGCGCTACGGCCAGGACCTCTACGCCACCTACCGGGGCTACCGCTTCCGCACCACGCCGCGCGGCTCGCTGGCCAGCGACCTGTCCGTGCTGCTGCAGCCGTCCTCCCCGCTGGAGGCCATGCTGCGCGACGTGGCGGTCCGCGCGGGCGTGGGTCCGCTGGACAGCGAGTACTACGCGCCGATGCGCGAGGCGGTGGCACCCTTCAAGCCGGTGGTGCAGCTGATGACGCCGGACAAGGCCGGTGCGCTCACGGAGCTGGCGGCCTACACCACGCTGGTGTCGCAGCTTCAGCAGGAGCTGTCCGGGGTGAAGCCCGCGCCGGTGAAGCCCGCCGCGCCCAAGGATCCCGCGGCGCCCACTGGTGCGATGGCGTCCTCGGCGGGCTCGCAGCTGGCGGAGATGCTGTCGCCGGTGGGACGCGTGGCGCTGAGCATGCTGCTGGAGGAGGAGGACTCGTACCTGCGCCGGGTGGACGCGTGGCTGGATCAGCACGGCCTGGTGGGCGAGTTCCGACTGCCGTTCCGCCAGCCCTTCGTCGTCGTGCGCAACCGGGGTCGCGCGGAGCTGGAGCGCGTCATCGCGGAGCAGTGGACGTACCAGGCCCGCCGCACGCTGGATCCGCTCATCAAGCGCTACCCGTTCAACCCCAGCGCGTCGCAGGAAGTGGACCCGGTGGAGCTGGAGGTGCTGCGCCGCAAGGACGGAGCCTTCTGGCAGTACGTCACCCAGGTGCTGTCGCCGGTGGTGGAGGAGCGCGGGACGGACTGGTCGCTGCGCTATCCGCTGAAGTCGCGGCTGCTCCTGCCGCCGCGCATGCTCACCGCGCTGGGCCAACTGGGCCGCCTGTCGAAGCTGCTGTGGGATGACGAAGGCAAGCCCCGGCCCATCCCGATGCAGGTGCGTCCGCTGCCGCTGCCGACGGCGCCCACGCCGGACAGCTTCGTGACGCTGTCGTACCTGAAGTGCGGCGGCGCGGCGTCGTTCGGGTTCAACCAGCGGCCGGCGTGGGGCGAGTTCCCGCTGAGCTGGTGGAGCCCGCAACCGTCGTCCATCGGCGTGGAGCTGCGCTCGCCGTCGCGGGACGGGAAGCGCTACCGCTCCATGGAGATGTCCGAGTCTTCGTGGAACTGCTTCCGCCTGCTGGAGTCCGCGACGCTGACGGACCAGTCAAACGTGGTGTGGGTGCTGCCGGGGCGTGGGCTGGCAGCGAACGAGAAGGTGCTGGAGATCAGCTTCGGGTTGCGCGGCGAGCCTTGGGCGCCATTCCGTGGGGTGGTGCCATGAAGGGCGTGAGGCTGGCGGCGGGTCTGGTGACAGCGGTGGTGGCGGGCAGCTGCGCGGCGCCCAGCCTGACGGTGAACGTCAGGGCGCCGGCGGGCACCAACCAGGGCCGGCCGCTGTACATGCTGATCCGCACGGTGTCGAAGACGACGATGACGGAGGGCTACGCGGACGTCGCGGCCAAGGTCATCAGCCCGGACGAGTCCGTGCTCCAGACGGTGGTCATCTACCCGAGCCGCACGAAGCAGGTGAAGATCCCCCTGCCGCCGGAGCAGGCGGTGGCGGTGAGCTTCCTCTTCACGACGCCCAACGGCGCGTGGCAGGCGCTGCTGGACGTGCCGGTGCCCAGGTCGGTGGACATCGAGCTGCAGGAGAGCCGCATCCGCACGGACCTGCCCAAGGGCGTGCCGGCCCAGGAGTCCACGCCAGCGGAAGCCCCCAAGGCCCCGGAAGCGCCCAAGGCGCCCGAAGCCGTCGCGACGCCCAAGTAGGTCAGGACGCGAGGCCGTCCAACTGGGGCCCCAGCGCGTTCAGCGCGGACGTCACCCGGCCGTTCGCCGCCGTCACCGGCTTCCCGAAGGCACCCGCCTGGAGCTGGGCGCCAATCGCGTCGAGCGGGGAGAGCAGCTGCGGCTTCTGCGTCGTGGCCTGGGTGGAGACGGAGTCCACCTGCGTCTGGGCGCCTGACTTCAGGCCCTCCGCGCGCTGCTTGAAGGCCGCGAGCGCCTGATCCGCCTGCGAGGTGAGCGACGTCTCCGCGCCCGTGCGGGCCTGCTCCAGCGACGACAGGCCGCCCGTCACGGACGTGTTCGTGGTGCCCAGGTGCGAGTCCAGCCGGCCCTTCGCGGACGTCACCTGGCCCTCCGCCGAGTCCCTCGCCGTCTGCATGCCCTGCACGGCCGCATCGATGCCGGAGCCCACCTGCGCGTCCAGGGCCTCCAGCCGCTGGGGCACCTGCGTGTCCAGCGGCGTCACCCGCGCGGCCACCTGCTGCTTCATGGCCTGGATCTGCTGCACGCCCTGGTCCTTCACGGTGCCGATCTGCGTGACGGCCGCGGCGACGACCTGGCCCACCTGCGCGGAGGCCTGCTCGATGGCCTGGAGGATGGAGTCCGTGAGCGTGCCCATCTGCGTCACGGCCTGGGTGGTGGCCGTGTCGATCTGCGTCTGCGCCTGCGTCTGCACCGTCTCCACCTGCGACACGATGGTGTCCTGCACCGCCTTGAGCTGCGTGCCCACCTGGGAGGAGAGGGTGCCCAGTTGCGTGGTGATCTGCGTCACCACCTGCGTGATGCCCTGCACCGCGGGGCTCACCAGCGGCTTGGGCAGGTCCGCGGCCGGGATGGCGTCCAGGAGGCCCATGGCGCGCTCCAGCAGCGCCTCCAGCGAGCCGACGATCTGCTGGAAGAGGGTCTGAAGCTGCTCCAGCTTCTGGGGCAGGACTTCGAACAGCGCCATCACCTGCTGCTTGAGGGTGCTCACCGTCGCGACCAGCGTGTCGAGCGTGGTGAACGCCGCGTCCAGCGTCGCCTTCAGCGGCGCCTTGAGGGTCTCCACCGCCGTGATCGCGCCCTGCACCAGGCCATCGATGGTGCCGCTCACCGTGGTGATGGCGGACTCCACCTGCTTCTGCACCTGGTCGATGAGCTTCTCCACCGCCGTGAGCTGCGCCGTGACGCTGGCCACCTGTGTGGCGATCGTCTTGCCCAGCGTGTCCAGCGCCCCGTCCGCCTGCGTCTTGCCCGCCGTCAGCGACGGCGCCACCTGGGTGTCCAGCGGGTCCACGATGGCCACGGCCGCCGCGGCAGCGGCCATCAGCTGATCCACCAGTGACTTGCGCTGCGTCTCCAGCGCGGACTGCTGCTGCTGGTGGGCGTCCTTCGTCGTCTTGCCCGCGTTGACGATCTCCTGGTGCAGCGTGGCCAGCGCGCTCACGGGGTCCTTCACCGCGCCGTCCAGGGTGGACGTGAGCTGCGTGCTCCGGCCCGTCGCCGCGTCGCGGGACGTCGCCAGCCGCACCAGCACCGCCGCCAGCGCCGCAGCGATCGTCGACCCCACGCCCGTGAGGTCCTGCGTGAGCTGCGAGCGGGTCTGATCAATCAGCGCGTATCCCTGCGCGCGGCGGGCCTCCGTCTCCTCCTTGGAGCCCTTGCGCTTCGCGAGCTTCGCGTCGAAGGACTTCTTGTCCGCGTCGCACTTCTGGGCCACCTGCTGCTGGAGCGCGGTGAGCTGGCCCTGGGACGACTCGGCGGATGACTTCGCCTGCGCCTCCAGCCCCTGGCTCTTCGCCGTCGCTTCCTGGCCCAGCGACTCCGCCTTCGTGCGCGCCGTCGTGCTGGAGGCCGTCAGCGTCTGCTGATGGCCCTGCACCTCCGTGGCGAGCGCGTCGAAGCGGGGGGAGGGGTCCGTCAGCGTCACGTTCGCCGCGTTCACCTGCGCGAGCAGCGCGCCCAGTGAGCCGGAGATGGACGGGCGCAGCGCGGCGACCTGCTCCACGACGCCCTGGGCCAGGGTCTCCACTTCGCCCTTCGCGGTGGAGAGGCGCGGCGTGATGCCGGAGCCGAAGCCCTCCACGGTCGACTTGTGCTTCGCCACCGTCGCGCGCAGCTCGTTCATTTCAGCCCCGCGAGCGCGGCCTTGGCATCCGCGGCGGCGCCACCGAGGGCGCCCGTCTGGCCGTCCAGGCCGTTGAGCGCGCCCGTGAGTTTCGCGCGGGACTCGGCGGCCTTGCCCTTCACCTGGGCCTCCGCGGCGGAGAGGGCCGCGCCCGTCTCCTCCGTCGCCGCGTTCAGCTTCGCGTTCACCGCCGCCGTGGACTCCTTGTAGGCCGCCGTCGCGTTGCTCACCGCGCCGTCCACGCCCGCCGTGAGGTCGCCCTTGGCCGTCTCCACCTGCGGCGTCACGTCATAGGTGGGCGTGGTGGCCGCGGCGCCGGGGTTCTCCTTCGTCTGGATGAGGAGATGGCCTTCGGACAGGCGGATGACCTCCGTGTCGTTGGAGTTCACCCGCCCCAGGTTCCACACCGGCTTGTTGTCCTGGAAGTCGTGCGTCAGCGCCGTCTGGTTCTCGCCGTTCTTGCCGAAGAGGAGCTGATCGCCCTGGCTGTCCTGGGGCATGCGCACGCCCTCGCCCCAGTCCAGGTAGCGGTGCAGGTCCGCGTGGTCGAAGTGCAGCGCCACCAGCGCCCGCTCGTTCTTGTACGGGGGGAAGTAGAACGTCCCCGGGAAGTGGCCGGGCTCCGCCGGCACGCTCACCGTCTTGTTCCACAGCGGGATGGTCACCCGGTAGTTCGTCACGGACGTCTTCGGATCGTCCACCTGGAGGTAGATGCGGTCCGTGGCCTCGCCGCCGGGGCTGTGCACCTTGCCCTCCACGTAGATGGGGTAGCGGGGCGGCCGGTACGCGGGCAGCTCCGGCACCGGATCCGACTTCTGCTCCAGCAGCACGGACAGGGTGACCGAGTAGCCCTCCATGTCCTCCTGCTGTCCATCGTGCGGACCGGCCTGGAGCCCCGCGCCGTCGAAGGCCAGCTCCGCCACGCGCAGGTCCTCCCCCAGGCCCACGAGGCCCGGGCTCCACCGCGCGCCGTCCAGCTTGATCAGCGCGCCCGGATGCAGCGCGATGGGCGGCACGTCGAGGAACGTCAGCCGCAGGCGCCGCTTCTTCACGCGCAGGCGTCCCTTCTCCAGCGACTGACGCTGCTCCGCCTCCGCCGCGATGGGCGTGCGCACGAGCACGTCGTGCTGGATGCCCGCCACCGCCTGGGACTGCTCCAGCGCCACCGTGGTGGCGCCCGCGCCGAAGCCGTTGAGCACCCGCGCGCTGTGGCGGATGACCGGCGGCATCTCCACGTCCACGCGCGCCACGTGCTTGCGGCTGAGCCCGGTGACGGTGCCCGTGGCCGGCTTCTTCGCGGAGAAGGTGTACGTGTCCTTGGGGCTGTCGTACGTGAGCACGCCGCCGCGCGTGTCCACGAACCAGAGGACGAAGTCGTAGAAGCTGGCGGCCGGGTGGTCGTCGCCGATGCCCAGGCACACCATCGCGTGCTTCTCTTCCAGCGCGTCCCAGTCGTAGGTGAGCAGCAGGCCGCCGGGCTTGTGCGCGTCCAGCAGGTCCGACAGCTTCTTCGCCGTGTGCAGTTCCACCGGGCGGTGCTGCGTCCAGAGCACCCGCGCGGGGTCCTCGAAGGTCACCGTGTACTGGCGGAAGGCCACCGCCACGCTGTCCTTGTTGCCGTGCGCGGTGCCGCTGACGCGCTTCTCCGTGACGATGCCCTGCACCACCAGCGGCGCGGGCGGCGGGTCGAACACGGCGGACAGCGCCAGCCGCACCCGCACCAGGTCCGGCTTGCAGAACGCGGTGAACAGCGCCGCGTCCGCCTTCTCCAGCGCCGTCCAGAACGTCAGCGAGCAGCGGAAGCCCGCGGGCGTCATCCGCAGCGAGAAGTCCCGCACCTGTCCGCCGGGGATGACGTACGGCTGCTCGCCCGCGGTGACGGTCAGCTCCAGCTTCAGCTTTTCGGAGAAGGGGAGCGTCATGCCGTGATCACCGGGCCTTCGCCTGGACCTCCTCGCGGGTCAGCGCGCCCCGGGCCTCCAGCGCATCCATCATCGCGCGCATCACGCGGGCCTGCTGCGCCACCATGCGCTCCAGGTCCGCCACCTGCTGCGTGAGCGCCTCCACCTTCGACGCCAGCTCCGCGTCGCGCACCACCGGCGGCGGCGTGGGGGCGCGCGGGGGAGGGGCGCTTTCGGCCTGCGGCGGGGCCAGCTCGAAGGTGGCCTCGTCCATGCCGAAGCTCAGCGGCGTGGCGGCCGTGGAGGTGATCTCACCGTGGTAGTGGTGCCGGATGGCGCGCTCGATGGAGGACGCGGTCGCCACCACCACCTGGAGCTTCTGGCCGGAGTGGAAGGCCAGCTCCTGGAGGGACTCCACGTTGGTCGGATCCGACGTGGCCACCGTGAGCGTCTTGCCGCCGGGCTCGTAGGCGATGGGGAAGACGGTGTAGCGCTCGGCGATGTCCACGCGCAGGGCCTGGAGGGCGGGGGGGACGGGGACGTGCGTGTCCAGGTCCACCGTGGGGATGGCCAGCTGCCGCGACAGGGCGTGCACCATGGAGCTTTCGTCCACGACGCCCATCTGCACCAGCGTGAGGCCCAGCCGGCCGCCCCACTTGCGCTGCTCGGCGAGCGCGCTGCGGAGCTGGGTTTCGGTGAGCAGGCCGGCGTCCATCAGGATTTCTCCCAGCCGCCGCTTGCGGTTGGGGCCCGGGCCGGGAGGAACAGAAGGGGGAGGATTCACGGCCGGGCAGCATAGCAGCGCCGGACGCCCCCCAGGCTTTCGGTGGGTCGCAAACAGGCCAGGGGGGCGGGGATGGGTTAGCCTGGGCTCATGGTGCGAAGCCGAAGACTCCTTTTCGCGGCAGTCCTCATCGCCTTCACCGCCGGGTGCGCGTCGCAGCGTCTGTCCGGCGCGGACCTGGACCGGGTCCAGCGGCCCGCCTTCATTTCCCGCATCGAGGATGGCGCGGGCCCCAAGAGCCGCGTGTTCCAGGAGGACAGCGCGTACTCCGACAAGCTCAAGAAGCTGGAGCCCAAGGAGGCGGACCGCCGGCTCACCGTGAAGCTCCAGCAGGCCGTCACGCGCTTCGAGCTCTCCGAACGCCTGCGCGTCACCACCCTGTCGCGCCTGCCGGAAGAGGCCCCGTGGACGGACGCGGTGGATCCGGCCCGGGTGGCCTCCGCGCTGGAGAGCTTCCTCGTGGAGGAGGTGCCCGCGAACGCGCCGGACTACGACCTGATGGCCCCGCTGGGCGCGGACACCGTCGTGGAGTTCGTCATCCAGGACTTCGGCATGCGCAGCGAGGATGGCCACGCGGGGGCCTACCTCAAGGGTTACGGGCGCATGTTCCGGCTGGACGGGCGCTCGGAGCTGTGGCGCCGGCCGTTCGACCTGGACGCGGTGGAGCAGAAGGCCCCGCACCTGGATCCGTTCAAGGTCGGCAAGGAGCCGGAGCTGTTCCGCCTGGCCATGACGGAGCTGCTGGACAAGGTCGCGGACATGTTCGTGAAGGACCTGACGCCCGCGAACCGCAAGGGCTCGGCCCCCACCGGCAACGCCGCGCCGGACACCGTGCCCTCCGCCGTCACCCCGGCGCCCGCGCCGGCTGCCGCGCCCACGCCGCCCGAGCGTCAGCTGCCTCCGGGCGAGCTGCCGGATCCGGATCCCTGAGCCAAGAACCTGTCCGACTGTCGGACAGGTTCTGGGGCCGGCCTGGGCTGAGGCGGGCATTCTCCCGCTGCTGTCAGCCTGTTGACTCCCTTCGCGCCCCGAGCGCTGCCTCCTGAGTCAGCGCCGGTACGCTGACCGCGCGTACGACGCCGCGCGTACCGCGCAGCTGGGGGGAACCATGGGATTCGACATGACTTATCAGGCCGTTCCTGCATCCTCCGTGCTGCTGGAGGTGGCCCGGACGGACGTGGCCGTTGGCTCCATCCTCTTCATGGCCATACGCATGTTCGGGGACCCCAAGCTGGAGCTCCGCGAGGCCTCGCGCCGCATGCCGATGGAGCCCGACGAACGCACGCTCTGGGAGCTCGTGCTCGAGCTCCGTCGGGTGCGCCCCGACCTGAGAACGCTCAACCTGTTTCTCGCTCGGGACTGGGACCTGCTCCACTTCTTCCTGTCAGCACACCGGAGGGACGAGCCGGGCACGGAAGCGGACACCCTGGCCGACATGGCGATTCTGGGTGAGGCCATCATCGCCGAGCACGTTCTCTCGGGACAGGATGTCCCTCTGCGCTACACGCGGCCGGAGACGGTGGAGCGCATCGCTCGCATGTTGCAGGAGCTCCCCTTCGAGTCCGTATGGAGGCACTGCCCTCCCGTAGGAGAATCGCCCGATATCTACAAGCACTCCGGGATTGAGCCGACGGAAGAGGTGAGGAGTTTTGTCGAGGGGCTCTTCAAGAAGCTCCGCGCCTTCTACGTCTCGGTCGCTGCGCACGGAGACGGCGTCCTGGTCGAGCGTAGCTGAGGCAACGAGTCGTCGGTCTAGAAGAGGGCGTGCTCGGCCAGGAGCACGCCCAGCCCCACGGCGAAGCTGATCAGCGTCACGGGCACGCCGACGCGCAGGTAGTCCACGAAGCCCATCCGGACCTTGCCGCGCGCGGCCTCGAAGACGATGAGGTTCGCCACGCTGCCCACCAGCGTGAGGTTGCCCGCCAGCGTGGAGCCCAGCGCCAGCACGTGCCACGCCAGCTCCGGCTCCTGCATCGCCGGCACCCACGCGCGCGCGAGCATCACGAAGGGCACGTTGCTGAAGAGGTTGGACGCCACGAGCGTGAGGCCCGCGAAGCCCAGCGTCTCGCGCCACGGCGGCCCGGCCATCAGCGGGGAGAACAGCTGGCGGATCTCCTCCGCCCAGCCCGCCTTGTTCACCCCGTGCACGACGATGAAGAGGCTGGCGAAGAAGAGCAGCAGCACCCAGTCCACGCGCTCCAGCGCCTCGCGCGAGTCGTGGCCGGACAGCGACATCACCAGCACGCCGCCCGCGAGCGCGCTCCAGCTCATGGGCAGGCCCGCGAAGAACGCCACCACCACGCCCAGGAGGCTCCCCAGTCCCAGCGCGAGCAGCCGGCGGTCCACCTCCAGCGGGGGCGGATGCGTGTCGAAGCGCGCGGCCGGCAGCTCCTTGCGGAAGAGGTACAGGAGCGCCACGGCGACGATGGCGGTGGACAGCACCGCGGGCAGCGCCATGTACGCGGCGAACCGCGCGTAGCCCAGGCCGGACGCGCCTTGAATCAGCATGTTCTGCGGGTTGCCGGTGAACGTGGCCACGGAGCCGCTGTTGCTGCCCATGCACACCGCCAGCAGGTACGGCACGGGCGGCAGGCGCGCGTCCTCCACCACCACCAGCACCAGCGGCGTGAGGAACAGGCACACGGTGTCGTTGACGAGGAACGCGGACAGGAACGCGCTCACGAACGTCACGGCCACCAGCAGCAGCCGGGGCGTGTGCGCGACCTTGAGGGCCTTGGCCCCGGCGGCGCGGAAGAAGTTCGCCTGCGCCAGGTACACGGCCAGCAGCATCATCCCCAGCAGCAGGACGAGGGTGTCCATGTCGATGGCCTGCTGGCCCCGGTCCGAGCTGTGGCCGAAGACCTCCGCGGGCGTGACGACCCCGGCGACGACCATCAGCGTGGCGCCCAAGAGCGCGCCTCCGGGACGGTCCAGCTTGACGAAGGGCAGCCTCGCCCCGGCGATGAAGATGTACGTGAAGAGGAAGATCGCGAGCGCCACGGGCGCGGGACACTAGGGTCCACCCGGGACGCGCGTCGAGGCTTGTGGGGCCGTCGGTCCAGGTAGGCGTCCGGGGCCGGGCTACCACCCCGCTGGAGGGTGGGTGGTCGCTTCCTCGGGGACCGGCGCGACAGGTCCTGACGCGCGTTGTCCTTCCGGGTACACGTCTGTACAGTGGCCGGCCCTATGAAGCCCGAGAAGGAAACCGAGGCCTTCTCCGGCCCGCGCCGCACGCCGTGGTCCGGGGCTCGCGGGCTGGACGCCGTCCTCCAGGGATGGCGGACGGACCGGCAGGTGTGGCCGAACATCGTCCACGACGCCGTGACGCCGGCTCGCGCCGGAGTGTTCGCGCCGCTGCCGGAGGGGCTGTCCCCCCAGGTCCGGGACGCGCTCAAGCGCCGTGGCGTCGAACAGCTCTTCTCCCACCAGGCGGAGGCCTTCGAGCGGGCCCGCGACGGGGAGAGCCTGGTCATCGCCACGCCGACCGCGTCCGGCAAGAGCCTCTGCTACAACCTGCCGCTCCTGGACCGCTTCGCTCGCGAGCCGGAAGCGCGGGCGCTCTACCTGTTCCCCACGAAGGCCCTGTCGCGCGACCAGGAAGAGTCGCTGCGCGCCTTCATGCGCGAGGCGGGCCTGGGCCACGGCGCCATCACCTTCGACGGCGACACGCCGGGCGACGCGCGCCGGGCGGCCCGGGAGCGCGCGGGCGTGGTGCTCACCAATCCGGACATGCTGCACACGGGCATCCTGCCGCACCACGCGAACTGGGCCCGGCTGTTCGCGAACCTGCGCTACGTCGTCATCGACGAGCTGCACACGTACCGGGGCGTCTTCGGCTCGCACCTGGCGAACGTGCTGCGGCGGCTTCAGCGGGTGGCGCGGTTCCACGGTGCTTCGCCCACGTTCATCCTGGCGTCGGCGACCATCGGGAATCCGAAGGCGCACGCGGAGCGGATGCTGGGGCGCGAGGTGGCGCTCGTGTCGGAGAGCGGCGCGCCGTCCGGTGAGCGCCGGGTGATGGTCTACAACCCGCCCGTGGTGAACGCGGAGCTGGGCATCCGCGCCAGCTATCTCAAGAGCGCCGTGCGGCTCACCTCGGACCTGGTGCGCGCGGGGGTGTCCACGCTGCTGTTCGGCCAGTCGCGCAACAACGTGGAGGTGATGCTCAAGTACCTCCGCGACCGGTTCGTGGAGGAGAAGCTGGATCCGTCCCTCATCCAGGGCTACCGCGGCGGCTACCTGCCGGGCACCCGGCGCGCGACGGAGGCCGCGATGCGCGCGGGCGAGGTGCGCTGCGTGGTGGCCACCAACGCGCTGGAGCTGGGCATCGACATCGGGTCGCTGGATGCCGTCGTGTGCGCGGGCTACCCGGGCTCCGTGGCGGCGCTGGCGCAGCGCTTCGGCCGAGCGGGCCGGCGCGGCATGGGGAGCCTGGCGCTGCTGGTGACGTCCAGCGCGCCGCTGGATCAATACTTCGCGGCGGATCCGCGCGCGCTCACGGGTGCACCGGTGGAGCACGCGCGGATTGATCCGGACAACGTGGAGATCCTGGTCCAGCACCTGAAGTGCGCGGCGTTCGAGCTGCCCTTCGAGGAAGGCGACTCGTTCGGCGACGTGCCGGTGGAGAACACCACGGAGGCGCTGGACTTCCTCACGCAGCACCAGGTGGTGCACCCGTCGCAGGCGCCGGAGGGCGGGCGGCGGATGTTCCACTGGTCGTCGGACGCGTACCCGGCGCACCACGTGTCCCTGCGCAGCGTGGGCTGGGACAACGTGGTGGTCATCGAGCGCGGCACGGACAAGACGCTGGCGGAGATGGACTTCCGCTCGGCGCACACGCAGCTGCACGAGCAGGCCATCTACCAGCACGACTCCGAGCAGTACCAGGTGGAGCAGCTGGACCTGGAGAACCACAAGGCCTTCGTGCGCAAGGTGGCGCCGGACTACTTCACGGACGCGATGACGAACGTGCGCGTGAGCGTCATCCAGGAGGACCAGGGCGCGCCGCTGGGGCCGTCACTGCACGCGGGGCTGGGCGAGGTGTCGGTCATCGAGAAGGTGGTCGGCTACAAGAAGATCAAGTTCCACACGCACGAGAACGTGGGCTACGGCGACGTGCGGCTGCCGGAGATGCAGATGCACACGTCGGCGCTGTGGCTGACGGTGCCGGAGGCGGTGGTGCGCTCGATGGATGCTCCGAGGCCCGCGGTCATCGACGCGCTGCGAGGCCTGGGTTCGGCGCTGCGCACGGTGGCGTGCGTGGGGTTGATGAGCGACCCGCGCGACCTGGGCCGCACGCTGGGCAGCAAGGACGAGCCGGACGGTCCGCCGCGCAAGGAGGGAGGCGTGGGCTTCGATCCGACGCTGTTCCTCTACGACAACGTGCCCGGCGGCGTGGGGCTGGCGGCGCGGCTGTACGACCAGCGCGAGGAGCTGCTGCTGCGAGGGCGCAAGCTGCTGGAGTCGTGTCCGTGCGAGGACGGGTGTCCGGCGTGCATCGGGCCGGCGGCGGGCGGCCAGCCGGGCAGCGCACCGTCGGGATCGCATCCGCGCAAGCGGTTGGCGTTGGACCTGCTGGCGGCGCTCGGCGTCGCCGGGGTGCAGTGAGGAGCACGGACGGCGCATGGACCTGAAGCGCAAGCTGTCCCGACTCAGCAGCGCGGGCCCCGGCAGTCAGGCCCGGGCGCCCGTGAACACCGTGGTGGCTCCCGTGGTGGAGACACCGGCGGTGGAGGCGCCTCGGGTTCCGTCGGCGGAAGAGGCGGGGACGACGACCGTCGCGGAGGTGCTGGTGCAGGCGCTGCGCAAGCGCCTGTCGATGGACGGGGAGGGTGAGCCCGCCGTCGAGGTGACACCGCCGGAGAACATCCCCTCGGCAGAGGTCGGGCGCTCGAGCGGGCTCGTGGACCTGCGCGAGGAGGCGCGGCGGCGGTTCGCGGCGAAGCGGGGTGGGATTGCGGAGCCCGGTGTCCCGGATCCGCGGGTGGAAGCGCTGCGCCAGATGCTGTCGTTCTGGGCGGAGCGTCAGGGCACGGCGTCGGCTCGGAGGGCGGTGGAGCCGGTCCCCGAGCCCCGGGCGTTGCCGGTGGAGGCGCGGTCCACACCACACGGCACGGTGCACGTCGCTGAGCAGGTGTACTCGCCAGAGCACCGCCACGGCATCGCGCCGGTCGCGGCGGCGCTCGACGTGGAGGCGCGGCTGGTGGCGGGGCTCGCGCTGCATCCGGAGCTGGAGTCGGTGGACTTCACGCGGATGCTGATGCTGGACACGGAGACGACGGGGCTCGCGGGAGGCACGGGCACGGTGCCGTTCCTGGTGGGCCTGGGGTGGTTCGAGGGCCGCTCCATGCGCGTGCAGCAGCTCTTCCTGCGGCGCATGGGGGAGGAGGCGCCCATGCTGCGCCTGCTGGCCGAGCGCATGGCGTCGTCGTCCTGCCTGGTCACGTACAACGGCAAGAGCTTCGACTGGCCGTTGCTCCGCACGCGCTTCGTGCTCAACCGGGTGCCGGTGCCGAAGGAGCTGCCGCACCTGGACCTGCTGCACTGCGCGCGGCGCGTGTTCAAGCACCGGGGCGAGGGCGCCCGGCTCGTGCACCTGGAGTCGAAGGTGCTGGGGCATCACCGGGTCGGGGACGTGGACGGTTCGCAGATCCCCGAGCTGTACTTCCGCTTCCTGCGCGGCACGGACGGGTCGGAGCTGGTGCCGGTGCTGGAGCACAACCAGAAGGACATCCTTCTGCTGGCGGCGCTGATGGGCGATCTGGTGCGCCGCTTCCAGTCGGAAGGCACGGAGCACCAGGACCCGAGGGATCTGCTCGGCTTCGCGCAGGTGGCGGAAAGGGCAGGGGACGCGGAGCGGGCGCTGACCTTCGCGAAGGCCGCCGCGGAGAGCGGAGGTCCGGTGGGAATCGAAGCACTGGTGCTGGCCTCGCGCCTGTGCCGCCGTGCCGGCGACTGCGAGACGGCGGTGGCGCATTTGCAGCGAGCGCTCACGTTCGCGAAGCCCGGCCAGGGCGCGGTGCTGCACCTGTCGCTGACGAAGCTCTACGAGCACTCCCTCAAGGACCTGCCCCGGGCCCTGTACCACGCGCGGCTGGCGGCCCCGGTGGAGGTTCCCGCGGACCACCAGCTCCGGCTGGAACGCCTGGAGCGCCGGCTCTCGCGTCAGGGCGCGTGAGCGTCAGGCCCGCCTGCGTCCCTGGAGGCGTCCAGGAAGGGCAGGGGACGCGGGTGCGCAGGGTCGAAGGATGGCGAGACGCCAGGCGCAGCCTTCTCCATGACACCGCCATCCGTGGTGGGGATGTACTGCTCCATGCCGTCCAGGACGCGCCGGAGGATGCGGCCATCTCGGCTGATGGCGTACCGCACTCCAGAATCAAGTCCCTGCCGTGCGCCGCCGCAGGCCGCGGGGTCCACATCGATGCGGATGAAGACGATGTCTTCGCGCTGGGTGACCCTGAAGACATGAGAGGCGCGTCGGTCAGCGCACGCTGTATCGGGCCGCTCCGGAGGCAGGAAGTCATCCGCCGCCAGGGACAGGGCCCGGAGCACGGTCCCATCGATGACGAAAAGCGTGTCCGCCGCACCGACCTGGACGGGGGCCTGTTCGAAGAACTGGGGGAAGACGATAGAGCGGTCATCCTGCACCGGAGCAGTGCCCGCGACGAACGCGCGAGCACATCCGACGACGGCAAGCCCCATCAGCAGCAGTGACGCACGTGGCTTCATCGTCCGCGATTCTCCGTCACGAAGGCCCGTGTCCCTATTCGCGCACGATGCGATAGCGCGTGCCGTCCAGCCACTCCACCCGACCAATGACCTGTCGTCCCCATCCGTCGTCGCCTCGAAGCCACCGCAACAACTCTCCGGTCGCGGGGATGTACTGGAAGAACCCGTCACACGGTGGATGCTCAAGGCTATCGGAGAGGGAGAAGAAGGCGACGATGGAGAGTGGAACCTCACCCGCATGCGTCGTCACGGTCACACCGTGCTCGGCCGCCATGTCGACGATGAACCGGATGTCGCGGTCCGACAACACATTGTCGTAGGGATGGTTGTGGAGGACGAAAACGTAACCCAGGCTCCCTGGTGCGTAGCGCGCGTCGTCCACCGTCGCGGGAAGAGCACAGGTGCGCTTCTGGGGATCGTCATGCAACGCGCCAGCCGCGAGCATGCTCATCTCGTACTTCCGGTCCGGCGTGTAATAGAGCCAGGCGCAGTACTCGCGAGAGAGGCGCCAGCGCAGCTGGAAGTTCTGTCCTGTGGGTCTGCCCGCAGTGGCTTGCGGCTTGCCCAGGATGAGCGGACACGCGGCCTGCAGGGCATCCGAAAACGAATCAAATGGGCCGAAGGCGGGCATGGGGCCTGGGATGCTCGCCAATGCGTCCCCCGTGGAGCCCTGAACGACCCCAGGGATGGGGCGCGTCGCCCCACAGCCAGACGTCAGGGTCGCGAGGAGCGCGACCAGGCCCGCCTCACGGCAGCGCATCACGCAGGCCCGGGAACCACGCGACGATGAGCCGCTGGGTTCCCAGCTTCACCCGGGCCCGGCCCTTCATGCCGTCCTTGTAGACGCGCTGCTTGCCGTCCCGTTCGTAGTTGCGGGACGGCACGTGCGCCTGGACCAGCACCGCTCCCTGTTCGAACGCGTCGCTGCCCGGCAGCTGCGCCTTCGCGTACTGGAGCGAGGCCTCCGGGGTCTCCACCTTCTCGATGACCGCCTCGAAGGGGACCGGCATCCCTGACAGCTGGTACTCCAGCGTCATGCCCGGGGCCAGCTCCGGCCGATACTCGCCGGGGAACACCGCGTGCAGCGACGGCAGCGTGTCCTGATTCAACAGCGCCGCCACCGGCTGCCCCGCCGTGACCCGAGCCCCCTTCGTCACCGACAACCGGCCCACCATCGCCGACAGGGGCGCCACCACCTCCGCGCTCCCCGCCGCCGTCTCCAGCCTCGCCAGCACCTGCCCGGCCTGGACCGGCTCGCTCAGCCCCACGTCCACCGACATCACACGCCCCTCGGCCGGCGCCGGGACGTCCACCCACTCGCCCTGTTCGAGTAGCACCGAGCCTCGCGCCGAGCGCTCCACCCGCACCATCCCCGCCAGCACCCCCAGCGTCGCCACCGCTCCCACCGCGCTCCAGGCCCATGCCCGCCGTGAAAAGCGGGCGGGCACCCTGGGAGAGGAGGGGACAGGCGTCGGTGGGGCGTCAGGCCGCGGATCCATGCGCGGCCAGGATGATCCATCCCCGCCTCCCCGCGCCAGGACTGGATGGAACGGGGGATTCACCGCGAAGCCGTCAACCCGCCGACTCACTACAGGCCCGTCGCGCCCGCCTGCTCCCTCTACAGCGCTGTATCCCTGCATCGTCCCGGGGCGCCTTGTGCCATGCTGCGTGGCGCCTCGTGGATTCCTCCTTCCTCAAGATCGGGTCACTGGTCCTCGCCGGACTCCTGGCCCCGGGTGCGCTCGCGGCCGAAACGTCGCGCGAGGAACAGGTGCGCGCGGAGCTGGAACGCCAGCTGCGCGACATGGTCCCCGAGTCCCCCTCCGAGGTGCAGGTCCTCTTCGCCGGCTTCAAGCCCGAGGACGGCTACCGGCTCGTGGAGACCGACTTCCTCCTGGATGGCGAACCGCTCGCCGTCCCGTCGCTGGAGGAGCTCAACGCGCCCGGTGTGCACCGGCTCGCGAACCTGAAGGTCGAACCCGGCGAGCACACCCTCGTCTCGCGCGTCACGTACACCAACGGCTCCTGGAGCCTGTTCAGCGAGACCAACGGCTTCCTCTGGAAGATCACCGCGTCCGTCGGCTTCCAGACCCAGCGCGGCCTGCGCGTCGTGGTGAAGGCGTCTCCCGCCGTCGTCCCCAACGCGCCGGATCCGCGCCTCAAGCTCAAGCTCACCCACGCCGTCACCGCGGAGATGATCCAGCCGCTGAAGGACGAGCCCACCGTCGCCACCGCGCCCCCGCCCGTGAAGCCGTCCCCGGTGGACGCCGGCGCGCCGGTGAAGGTCACCCAGCCCACGGCCGTGCCGGACGCGGGCGTGAAGCCCCCGCAGGCCGTCGTCTCCGTGACGCCGCCCGTGGAGCGCACGCCCGTGGCGCCCAGCCGCCTGCGGCTCCAGGTGACGTCGAAGAAGCCCACCAACGCCACCGCCTTCGTGCGCGGCAACGGCGAGCCCCTGAAGCTCACCGTCCCCGGCCGCAAGCCGCAGGACGTGCCGCTGTCCGCGGGTGCGTACACCGTGGACCTCATCGCGGACGGGTTCCTCGCGCAGACGCGCCAGGTGGAGCTGAGCGCCGGCGCCGAGGCGTCACTGGCCTTCGCGCTGGTGCCCGCGCCCAAGGCCGCCAAGGCCGCCAAGGTGCAGGAGGGCCGCATCGAGCTGCCCGAGCCCCTGAGCTTCGAAGAGAAGAAGCCCGTGCCCGCGAAGACGGCGCTCGCGGGCCTGGACCTGGCGGTGGACCTGCTCGTGCGCGACCCGAAGGCCCGCCTGCGCATCGAGGGCCACACCGACTCGAAGGAAGTCCCCGAGCCCGCGCGTCAGAGCCTCTCCGACGCCCGCGCCCGCGCCGTGGCGGACATGCTGATCCGCGCCGGAGTGGCCCCCTCCCGCGTGGAGGCCGTGGGCCTGGGCGACCGCAGCCCCAAGGCCCCCAACCTGATTCCCCGGGGCCGGGAGCTCAACCGCCGCGTGGAGCTGGTGCTGCTGCGCCCCTGAGCCTTGAGGTTGCAGGAGGGGTCCTCTAGCGTCCCCTGCATGCCCCGTTACGAGTTCACCGAAGGCAGCTCCAGCAAGTTCTGGGAGATCACCCTGGAGGGCACCACGCTGACCAAGCGCTGGGGCCGCATCGGCTCCGACGGCCAGGAGAAGGTCGAGGAGTTCGACTCAAAGGCCGAGGCGAAGAAGGCCTACGAGGCGCAGATCCACGAGAAGGAGCGCAAGGGCTACACGCTCGCCGAAGGGTCGGACGGCGACGGGGAAGAGGCCACCGCCGAGTCCGCCGTCAACCCGGACCTGGAGGCCGCCATCCTCGCGAAGCCCGACGACGTGAAGGGCTACCTCGCGTACGCCGCATGGCTCGAGGGCGAGGGCGATCCGCGCGCCGAGCTCATCCGGATCCAGCACTCCGCGCTGGACGCCCCCGCGGCCACGGCCACGGCCGCGCGCAAGAAGGCGGAGAAGTTCATCGAGGAGCACGCCGACGAGCTGCTGGGCGAGTCGCTGGCGGAGGCCGTCTCCGACGAGTCGCTCAAGCTCGAGTGGCACCTGGGCTTCATCCGCGAAGCGCGTGTGGGTCAGGTGGACTACGACTCGGTGGCGGACATCCCGGAGCTGCTGGGCGAGCTGCTGGCCCATCCCTCCGCGCGCTTCCTGAGCCGGCTGACGATCGGCATGGCCAGCTTCGACGGCGAGAACGAATACGACGACACGCTGGAGGTGCTCGCGAAGGCGAAGCCCGCGCCGCCGCTGCGCTCGCTGTTCATCGGCGACTTCGAGTTCCCCGACGAGACGGAGATCTCCTGGACGCAGGTGGGCGACCTCAAGCCGCTCTACAAGGTCTACCCCCAGCTCCAGGAGCTGCGCGTGCGTGGCGGCGAGGTGGACTTCGGGAAGATCGACCTGCCGGAGCTGCGCTCCTTCACGGTGGAGACGGGCGGCCTGCACCTGGGCGCGGTGAAGGACATCGTGAAGGCGAAGTGGCCCAAGCTGGAGTCACTGGAGATCTGGTTCGGCCAGGAGAACTACGGCGCGGGCGGCGGCGTGAAGGACTTGAAGCCCCTGCTCGACGCGGAGGGCGTGCCGGCCCTGCGCAAGCTGGGCCTGCGCAACGCGGAGTTCACCGACGACCTGTGCGCGGCGCTGCCGAAGTCGAAGATCCTGGCGCAGCTCCAGGAGCTGGACCTGTCCATGGGCACGATGTCCGACGAGGGCGCTCGGACGCTGGCGGAGAACGCCAAGGCCTTCGGGCACCTCAAGTCCCTGGACGTCACCCAGAACTTCCTCACGAAGGAGGGGCAGAAGGCCGTGGCGAAGGTCGCCCAGGCCGTGGCGAGCGGCAACCAGCGCACGCCCTACGACGAGGAGTCGCGCTACGCCGCCGTGGGCGAGTAGCCCGTCCCCATGCCGTCCGCCGCGCCGCCGTTCCTGATCATCGGCAACCCCGGGAACCGGCGCGTCACGCTCTTCCAGGAGGCCCTGGGCCGCGCCGGGCTTCCCCCCGCGCACGTGGTGGCATGGGAGACGGTGGCCCGCGCCCCCGACGTCCTCCTGGAGCTGCCCGACACGGAGCGCATCGTCCGCATCGACGCGGCGGGCGAGGACGCGGCCGTGGAGCGGGCCTTCCTCCAGCGCGGTTACACCGATGCGCTCGGCACCGGCTGCGACACCGTGACGCCGGAAGCGCTGGCCGCGCTGCCGGATGAACACGGCCGCGTGCTGTGTCCGCGGCAGCACCACCTGGGCTTCCTGCGCGTGCTGGAGGACCTGTCCGCCCGGTTCGCCCTGCGTCCCCGCTGGCGCGTGCTGTCCTCGCCGGGCGCCATCGCGGACCTGTTCGACAAGCGGATCACCTCGCGCCGGTACGCGGGCCTGGGCATCCCCGTGCCGCCGTTCCTGGACCTGCCTCCGGGGGCCACGCCGGAAGCCCTGCGGCAGGCCCTGCGCGCGGCGGACTTCCGCGAGGCGTTCGTGAAGCTGTCCTGCGGCTCCTCGGCGTCATGCCTCGCGATGTACCGGCCGGGCAGGGCGGAGGGCGCCGGAGGCTCGCTGCTCACCAGCCTGCACCGGGGCGCCACCGGCTGGTTCAACTCCCTCAAGGTGCGCCGCGTGACGGACGCGCGGGAGGTGGACGCGGTGCTGGCCTTCCTCCTGCGCGAGGGCTCGCAGGTGGAGGAGGCGCGGCCCAAGGCGCGGCTGGGCGGGGACGTGTTCGACTGCCGCGTCCTCACCGTGCGCGGCGAGCCCGCCTTCACCGTCGTGCGCCAGAGCCGCCTGCCCATCACCAACCTGCACCTGGGCGGCTACCGGGGAGACCTGGACGCGTTCCACGCCGCCGTGCCGCCCCGCGAGCGGGAGGCCGCAATGGAGAGCTGCCGCGCCGTGGCCCGCGCGCACGACTGCCTCCACGTGGGCATCGACCTGATGTTCGAGGACTTCTTCCACGGCCACCGCGTGCTGGAGGCGAACGCCTTCGGGGACCTGCTCCCCGGCCTCACGCGCGACGGGCTGTCCGTCTACGACTGGGAGATACGCGAAGCGCTGCGCTGAGCGCCGCCCGTCCACAGCCGCGTCGCGGGCACGCGCTCCAGGAGCCCCGAGCCGAACACGCGGTCCAGCTCCAGGTACTCCAGGTGCACGTAGCCGATGTGACACCCGCACGTGTCCTTCGAGCACGGGCGCGGCTTCAGCGCCGCGTCGAAGTCCGGCGCGTAGAGGTTGCCCAGCGGCTCCTTGATGAAGTGGCACCGGTACGCGGTGCCGTCACCGTCCACGGACAGCACGGACTCGCCGCCACGGCAGGCGCGGCCCCGGCTGGGGTGGCGGGTGTTGTTCACCGGGAACAGCGGGTCGATGCGCGTGAAGCGCTCCACGTCCTCGGGCGTGTACGCGTCCAGGCCGTCCTTCACGGCGTTGATCCACAGGTACGTGTCCTCGGGCAGCTCGCGGCGCAGGGCCTCCGCCTCGTCCGCGAAGCGCCGGAAGCCCACCATGCCCGCGCTGTGCCGCACGCCGTGCTCCGACAACTGCTCGCACTGGGCCAGGAAGCGCGAGCGCTTCATCCACTCCGGATGGTACGTGGCCCAGATGCCCAGCTTCTCCGTGCGGCAGTCGCCGAGCCAGTCCAGCCGACAGGAGAGGTTCGTCTGCACCGCCGCGCGCTCCACGTGCGGCAGGTGCGTCAGCCGCGCCAGGGCCTGCTGGTACCAGGGCCAGATGAGCGCCTCGCCCCACGGCGTGAAGAAGACGGACACGGTGTCCTGCGTGCGCGACTCCACCCACTGGAGGAACCGCTCCAGGTCCGCGCGGTCCTTCGTGAGCTCCTCCTCGCTCTGCTTCCACTTGCCGAAGGGGCAGTACTCGCAGCCGTAGTTGCAGCCGGACAGCGGGCCCCGGTAGAGCACGGTGAGCTTCATCGCCAGGCGTACTCCGCCATGCGCGCGCGCACCGCCTCGGAGTCCAGCCACGGGCCAATCAGGTCCGAGCGCTCCACGCCCGCGGGCGTGAGCTGGAACACGCCGTCCACGTCGCGAGCCAGCCCGTGCGCCTCCAGCTCCGCGAGCATCGGGAAGTCCGCCTTCGCCTCCGTGCCGAAGCGCTGGCGGTACACGCCCGGGTCCACGCCCTCCGCGAGCAGCGACAGCACCAGGTGCCGGTGGCGCTGCTCGGCCGCGTCCAGCACGAAGCCGTAGCGCACCTCGCCGAACGACGCCGCGTCCCGTTCGACGTACGCCTGGATGATGCCGCGCACCTCGCGCGAGGCCACGGCGTACTCCGACGAGTAGTGCACCGCGCCCGCGTAGGAGCGCGCCCCCACGCCCAGGCCCACCATGCCGTCCTCCTGGCAGCGGTACACCACGCCGCGAGCCGCTGGTGCGTGCGCCGCGCGGAACATCCGCATGGACACCTGCGTGTAGCCGCGTGACAGGAGGAAGTCCCGGCCGGCCCGGTAGAGCGACAGCCGCAGGTCGTCCCACGCGCGCGACTTCTTGCCGAGGAAGGTGAGGGGCCGCACGTAGAGCGGGTAGAGGTACAGCTCCTCCGGCGCGTACTTCAGCGCCGCCGCCAGCGAGTGCTGGAACGTCTCCACCGTCTGACCCTCGATGCCGTAGATGAGGTCCAGGTTGAGCGTGGGGAAGCCCGCGCTGCGCAAGAGGTCCAGCGTGGCCTCCACCTGGGCCGTCTTCTGCGGCCGCTTCACCGCGGCGACCTCCGCCTCCAGGAAGCTCTGCACGCCCATGCTCACCCGGTCCACGCCCCGGGCCTTCAAGAGCGCGACCTTGTCCGCGTCCACCGTCTCCGGCGACACCTCCACGGACATGGGCACGTCGCGCGGGTCGACGCCCAGCTCCGCCGTCAGATCGAACACCGTCTCCAGCCCCGCGACGTCCAGCAGGGTGGGGGTGCCACCGCCGATGGCCGCGCGCGCGAACGTGGCCGGCCCCAGCGCGTCCTTCACCCGGCGGGCCTCCCGCTTCAGCGCGCCGAGCCACGCGGCGACGACGTCCTCCTTCGGGCCCGCGGCGGTGAAGAGGTTGCAGAACCCGCAGCGCATCTCGCAGAAGGGCACGTGCAGGTAGAGGAACAGCGCGTCCCGCCGCTCCTTCGCCCAGACGTCCTCCAGCGGCAGCGCGGGCGTCAGCGGCCGGTAGGCCGTCTTGTGCGGGTAGCCGTAGAGGTACGCCACGTATGGCGTCCCTTCGAGCATCGACTCCAGGCGCGTCATGGCGCGGAGTCTACCGTCAGCACGAACTCGCCATAGGGCACCGTCCACACCACCGGGTGCCCCAGCCGGTGGCCCGAGTAGCCATCCTCGCCGTACGCCGTCCCGTGGTCCGAGCACACGATGCAGAAGGAGGGGCCCCGCCGGCGCAGCGCCTGGAACAGTCGCCCGAGCTGGCCGTCCACGTACGCCAGCGCCGCCGCCTGCGTCGCCTTCGAGTCCTCCGTCGCCCCGGGCACGTAGTGCCGGTTGGGCTGGTGCAGCGCGGAGACGTTGATGAACAGGAACACCCGCTGCTCCCGGGGCAGGGCGCCCAGGATTTTCACCGCGAGTGATGCCTGATTTTCCGTGGATTGGGGATCGGTGACGCCCAGCGAGGGGTCCCAGTGCGCCTCGGAGAAGAGGCCCGGGAGCACGCGGCCCAGGGGGTTCTTCTGGTTGAAGAAGCCCGTCCCGCCAATACACACCGTGTGATAGCCGCGCCCGGCCAGGCCCGTGACGAGGTCCGGCGCGTCCAGCACGCAGGTGCCGGGGCCCGTCGTCTCGCTGCCCTCGAAGCGCAGGGCGAAGGGGCGCGGGTGGCGCCCCGGGGTGACGGGGGTGGGGAGGAAGCCCGCGAAGAAGGCCTGGTGCGCGGCGTAGGTGAAGCTCGCCGGGCTGTGGCGCTCCTCCCACCGGCCGCCGGGCAGCAGCGCGGCCAGGGTGGGGGTGCGGCCTGCTTCCAGCGCCTCACGGGCCACGTCGTAACGGAGCGTGTCCAGCGTGAGGAAGAGCAGGTCGTGCGTGCCGACCAGCGCGTTCAGGTCATGCATGCGGGCCGACGGGGCGGGGAGGGGACCTCATCGATGGGAGGTCCCCATACCCCGTGCGGGACGGCGGGACCACGGGGATGGAAGTCATGCTGAAACCTGAGCGCCGCGACCCCTCCAGAACCACCCGCGCCCACCTGGAAGGGACACCCACGCCGCAAAAAGCACGCCCTGTTGCAACTGAGTGGCAAGGACTTGAAATACTGCCGTAATGCGTATTACAGGTTTTTCTCACTTTGAAGGGAGTGCCCGAAATGCAGAACATGCGGAAGCAGTTCTCGACGTCTCGTGGTGGCTGGCGGCCGGTGACGGCGCTGGTGCTGGGCTGCACCCTCGCGGTTCCTGCCGGCGCGCTCGCGGTGGAGCGCACCCCTTCAGCGGCGACGCGGGCTCCGGCGGCCCCGGGCGCGGCGGTGGCGAAGGCGCTCCAGGCGGGGGGCACCACGCTGGCGACGCCGGCGGGGCTGGTGTTCCACCAGACGGCTCGGCCGGTCAGCGCCCTGCGCACCCTGGACGTGGTGCAGGCCACCGGCGTCCAGCTGCACGTCTGGCGTGAGCGTCAGACGGACGGCACGGAGCGCGCCTTCTCCGCGTACACGCGCGGCGGCACGGAGCTGCTGGGGCGCGTGCAGCAGGAGGAGTACCTCATCCGGCTGGCGGAGGCGTCCTTCGACCCGCTGGCGCGCACCGCGCCGCTCCTGGGCAACACGCTGGTGGCGGACCGGGACAACGCGCTGTCGCTGGTGCAGTTCCACGCCACGCCGCTGCCGGAGTACCGCGAGACCCTCGAGAGCGCGGGCGGCAAGGTGCTGCGCTTCCTGTCGGACCACACGTACCTGGTGGAGATGCCCTCGGAGGTCCGCGCGCGCGTGGCCCAACTGCCCGCCGTGCGCTGGGTGGGGGACTACCACCCGGAATGGCGCCTGGAGCCGGTGCTGCGGGACGCGCTGCTCGGACGCGCGGCGGCGCTGGCGCCCCAGCGCTACTCCATCATGCTGGGCGAGCGCGGCGCCGCGCGGCAGGCCCGCGTGACGGCGCTGGTGGAGCGGCTGGGCGGCAAGGTGGACCTGGTGGAGCCGGGCGGCCTGCGCGTGGAGGCCACGCTCAGCCAGGAGCAACTGGCCTCGCTCGTGCGCGCCAACGAGGTGCAGTTCATCGACCGCTGGGGTGGCCCCGGCGAGGTGGACATGGACATCGTGCGTGAGACGGGCGGCGCCAACTACATCCAGGGGCTCAAGGGCTGGACGGGGCAGGGCGTGCGCGGGGAGATCTTCGACACCGAGCTGCGCACCACCCACCGCGAGTGGCCCACCGCGCCCATCATCCACAGCGTGGGCACGTCCTCCGGCTCGCTGCACGGCACCAGCTGCTACAGCCACAACTTCGCCCAGGGCGTGGATCCGCTGGCCAAGGGCCTGCTGCCGGCCGGGCAGGGCATCTTCTTCCTCTACAGCGAGTCCACGCAGTTCGGCGGCACCAAGTCCCGCTACACGGCGAACCAGGAGCTGATCAACCCGAGCGGCCCGTACCGCGCGGTGTTCCAGACCTCCAGCGTGGGCAGCACGCTGACGACGTCGTACACGACCATCTCCGCGGAGGTGGACGACTACCTCTTCAAGGCGCCGCTGTTGAGCACGCAGTCGCAGAGCAACAGCGGCACGCGCAACTCGCGGCCGCAGGCGTGGGCGAAGAACATCGTCTCCGTGGGCGGCATCCGGCACTACAACACGCAGACCCGCACGGATGACCGCTGGTCCTCGGGCGCGAGCATCGGCCCGGCGGCGGACGGCCGCATCAAGCCGGACCTGGCCTTCTACTACGACAGCATCCGGGGCGCGTCCGGCTCCTCCGACAGCAGCTACACGGAGTTCAGCGGCACCAGCTCCGCGACGCCGCAGACGTCCGGCCACTTCGGCCTCCTGCACCAGATGTGGCACCAGGGCGTGTGGGCCGGCCACGGCGGCAAGGCGGACGTCTTCACCAGCCGCCCGCAGATGGCCACGGCGAAGGCGCTGATGATCAACGGCGCGGCGAAGTACAACTGGCTCGCGGGCGGCGCCAACGCGGACATCGACCGCAACAAGCAGGGCTGGGGCACGTCCGACCTGAAGCGCCTGTACGACCGCGCGGCGAAGACGTTCGTCGTCGACGAGACGGACGTCCTCACGCCGCTGGCCACCAAGACGTACACCTTCGCCGTGGCCAGCGGTGAGACGGAGCTCAACGTCACGATGGTCTACACGGACCCCATGGGCACGGTGGGCGCGGCCCGGGCGCGCATCAACGACCTGTCCCTGCGAGTGACGGCGCCCAACGGCACCGTGTACTGGGGCAACAACGGCCTGACGGCGGGCAACGTGTCCACGTCCGGAGGCGTGTCCAACAAGGTCGACACCGTGGAGAACGTCTTCATCGCGAACCCGGCCACGGGCACGTGGAAGGTGGAGGTCCTGGCCGAGGAGCTGGTCCAGGACGCGCGCACGGAGACGACGGCGGTGGACGCGGACTACGCCCTGGTCGTGAGCGGCGTGTCGCTCAACACGAAGGTGCCGTAGGCGCATCCGACGTGCGCGGGCTCCGGTTTCCTCCGGGGCCCGCGCTGTCGGTGCCTCAGGGCGCGGGGGCCGCGGGCTTCGCGGGGGCCTGCTGCTGGGCCACGGGCTTCGAGGTGCGCTGGAGGACGGGCAGGGACGGGCTCAGCGTGCCCAGGTAGAGCCGGCCGTGGAAGCCGGTGTCCCCTGGCGCGTCGAAGAGGGCCACCTTGCGCGGTGAGTCCGGCTCCTGGCGCGCTTCCGCCGAGGGGTTGATGCCGTGCACGTCGCAGTCCACCTGCTGCCAGACGTTGAAGCGGCAGGCGAAGTGGGCGCCTCGCGCGAAGCCCACGTCCAGCGCTCGCACGGATGAAGAGGGCAGGGCGGCCGCCAGCCGGTGGCCCATGGGTTCGAACTTCGAATCCCAGCCCACGCCACCGGTGCGCACGTGCACGTCGCCCGCGAGCACCAGCATCCACGCGTCCGGGTGCTCCTGCCGGAAGGCCAGCAGGTTCGCCGCCATCTCCGCCTCGCGCGCGTTGCCCGCCGCCCCCTTCGAGTCGAACGCCACCACGGACACGGCATGGCCCTGGGCCCGCAGGCGCCGCGCGGCCTCCAGCAGGTGGATGACGCCCGCGCTGCTGCGGCCGTCCTGATCCACGCGGCGGAAGAAGTCGCTCAGCACCAGCAGCCGCTCCAGGTCCGCGTCCGTGCCGGCGCTCGTCACGTACTCGTCCAGCGCCGACTGATCCACGGACGGAACGGACAGGGCCAGCGCCACCGGCAGCTTCTTCGCCGTGGCGTCGCAGAGCATCCGCGCGGCGGCGTCCGGCAGCTCGCGCGTGCCCATGGGGTCCGCCACCAGCACCGTGCCGCCCGGGGTGAGCAGCGCGTCCACGCCCTGCACGGGGTCGCCGCAGCGGGGCGCCGCGTCGGACGCTTCAGGGGTCCAGCCCGCGACCTTCACGTCGCGCACGGGAATGGACGCCTTGCCGCCCACCAGCTCCAGCGAGGGCACCATCTCCAGGCGCATGAGCAGCTTGCGCTCCTGGGGCAGGTCGCGGAAGCCGCGGCGCAGCTTGAAGCCCTCCATCTGCGGGATGCCCTCGAACTTCTCGTGGGCGAACACCTCGCGGAAGTGGTTGTAGTAGTGGTCGTTCGCCCGCTGGCTGCCCGGCTCGGGCACCTGCTCCTCGACGGCGTCATCCGCCTCGCGGTACTGGAGCCGGAAGATGCGCACGATGGACTGGCGCGGGCCCACGGCTTCGGGGCGCACCAGGTAGCGTTCGAAGGTGCGGTTGCCGCGCACGTTCACGCCAATCTCCCAGGACTGGGAGTACAGCTCATGCGTGGTGTTGTTCTCGAAGACGTCCAGGCGCTGTTCTTCGAGCAGGCGGCGGGCGACGAACATCGCCTCGTCCAGCGGCACCAGGTACACGCGCTCCACGGTGGGGATGGGCTCCGTGTCCAGCGGATCCCCGTCCAGTCCGCGCGAGAGGCTCGCGCACCCCGTCATGCAAAGAAGTCCCAGCGTCCAGTGCCACCGCATGGTCCTGCCCCCGTTCGTGGACGGAGACAGCCCAAGGCAGGCGCCATCCCCGGACGTCCGAGTCTAACACTCCGGGTGAAGGGATTGCGCCCCCGGGTCGTGAACGGAACACTCTATGTTCCGGATGTTTGCTGGGTGAAGGGGACCGCGTGCCGCGACATGGACCTCTGCTGCTGGGGCTCGGAATGCTTGGCGTCTTGCAGCTATCGACAGCCCATGCGGAGCCACCCCTGACGAAGGCTCCGGGATGCGCCAGGCGCGGCTGGCCCGCGACCGTCACCTGCGGAAACACGCCGTGCTTCGTCTCAAGCTGTGGTGAAGGCAAGTGCCCCTACTGCTTCATCAAGGGCACGGAGAACCTCGTCTTCACAGGATGGGCGGTCTACACATGCACGAGCGGTGACACCGTGACGGGGAGGGCGCTGCTGTTCAACACAGCGCCCTTCAACGCTCGCCTGGGGCCCTTCTGTGGCTGAGGATTCGTGGGCGCAGGACGCAGCGCTGGTGGCAGAGGCGCTCAACCTCCTGACCGTCCTGGCGGCGCCTCGTCTCTACGAACGGTGGTGCACCCAGGCTCCGGCGGAGGAACTGCGAACAGTGCTCCAGGCTCGAATGGAGGCGCTCTCGGTCTTCTGTGCGAAGGCGTGGGGGAGCCCCGATGCGGAGCGCTTCCGGGCGGCGGCTCCCAAGATGAAAGCGCTTTCTGAGTCATTGTCAGCCGCGCCTCCCGGTCACCTCATGAATCCTGGATGGAACGCCCAGGCCCGCGAGTGTCTGGACGCGATGGGAGTCCCGGTGCCTCCCGGCGGATGGGAGGCCTTCGAGGGAATGCCTGTCAGCGGTAGCTGATCAGGGCGCGGGGGCCGCGGGCTTCGCGGCGCCCTGCTGCTGCTGGGCCACGGGCGGGACGGCGCGCTGGATGACGGGCGGGGAGGCGTTGAGCGTTCCCACCCAGAGCCGGCCGTGGAAGCCCTTGTCGCTGGGCGCGTCGAAGAGGGCCACCTTGCGCGGCGTGCCCGGCTCCTGGCGCAGCTCCGGCGTCGGGCTCAGCGCGAAGACGTTGCAGTCCACCTGCTCCCAGACGTTGAAGCGGCAGGAGAACTGCGAGCCTCGCGTGAAGCCCACCTCCAGCGCCTTCACCGGCGAGGAGGGCAGGGCCTTCGTCAGCCGTGCACCCAGCGGCTCGAAGTCCTTGTTCCAGCTCACCGGCTTCGTGCGCACGTGCACGTCACCCGCGAGCGCCAGCAGCCACGTGTCCGGGTTCGCCTGGCGGTACGCGATGAGGTTCTTCGCCATCTCCTCCTCGCGCGCGTTGCCGGACGCGTTGTTGGAGTCGAAGGCCAGCACCGTGACGCTGTTGCCCTGCGCGCGCAGCCGGCGGGCCTGCTCGATGAGGTGCAGGAGCGCGCCGCTGCTGCGGCCGTCCTGGTACACCCGGCGCCAGAAGGAGCTGACCACCAGCAGCCGCTCCAGGTCCGGACCGCGGCCCTCGCTGGCCAGGTAGTCATCCAGCGCGCCCTGGTCCTCCGACGGCATGGACAGCGCCAGCGCCACCGGCAGCTTCTTCTCCGCCGCGTCGCAGAGCATCCGCGTGGCCACCTCCGGCAGCTCGCGCGTGCCCAGCGGATCGCCCACCAGCACCGTGTGCCCGGCCGTGAGCAGCGGCTCCACGCCCTGCAGCGGCTCGCCGCACTTCACCGGCTGGGCCCCGTCCTCCCCCCAGCCCTCCACCTGCACGGAGCGCACGGGCGCCGTGGTCCTGCCGCCCACCAGCTCCAGCGACGGCACCATCTCCAGCTTCGCCAGCAACTGGCGCTCCAGCGGCAGGTCGCGCGTGCCGCGCACCATCTTGAAGCCCTCCATGTCCGGCACACCCTCGAACGTGAAGCGCTCGAACGTCTTCCGGGCGAGGTACTTCTCCTCGTCCTGGATGCGCTCGTTGAGCCACTTGGGCTTCACCTCGATGTTGGTGTCCTGCTCGCGGTAGCGCAGGCGGAAGACGCGGACGACGGACTGGCGCGGGCCCACCGCCGCGCCCTTCACGAAGTAGCGCTCGAAGGTGCGGTTGCCCGGGAGGTTCATGCCGGGCTCGTGCGCGGACGTGTAGAGCTCGTGGTGGCCGTCGCGCTCGAAGACGTCGTAGCGCTGCTCCTCGAAGACGCGCCGCATGGTGAAGAGGGCCTCGTCCAGCGGCACGAGGTACACCGTCTCCTCCGTGGGCACCTCTTCGTCCGCCAGGCCCTCGTCATGGAGGTCCTTCGTCAGGCTCGCGCAGCCGCCGACGCACAGCGACAGTCCCAGCAACCAGTGAAACCGCATGACATGACCTCCGGCCCACCCGAGGCGTCCCATTGTTGCTCGTGACGGGGGTGCGACGTCCGGGCTCCCACCGCCGGGACGTCGTGAATCAGTCTACCGGGAAACGCGGGGCAAACGCGTGTGTCAGGCAGGACGGGTGGGAGCGGCTCCCTGGCCCGTGAGCGACCGGACGACATCCAGCGCCACTTCCGCGTGCTTCTTCACCTGCACCTGCGAGTCGAACGCGTAGCGGATGGTGCCGCCCTTGTCGGCGACGAACGTCACCCGCCCGGGCAAAAGCCCCAGGAAGTTGGTGCCCACGCCAAAGGCCTTGCGCGCCGCGCCATCCGGGTCGCTGAGGAGGCGGAAGGGGAGCCGGTGCTTCGCGATGAACTTCTCGTGGGACTCCGCGGAGTCGCTGCTGATGCCCACCACGTCCGCGCCCGCGTCGGTGAAGTCCTGGTACTGGTCCCGCAGGGTGCAGGCCTGGACGGTACAGCCCGGGGAGTCGTCCCGAGGGTAGAAGTAGATGACCATCGCCTTGTCACCCAGCAGGTCGCGCAGGCGCACCGGCACGTCGCCCGGGCCCCGCAGTGTGACGTCCGGAACCGAATCCCCTTCTTTCAGCATCTTGGCCATGAGCGTCCCTCTCCTCCCGGGGGAGCATGGACCGCGCATGGCCTGACCCGCAAATCAATCGGGCATCCAGGTTGCCCGGAATTCATGGGCCTGGGCATTCTTTCAGGGAATGCCGTCACGCGACCTGATGGACACCGAGGACTCCCGCAGGGGGGCCTCCCGCGCCGCCCCGGCGGACCGGCTGTACCTGCTGCTGTTGCAGGGGAACACCTCCACGCTGGTGCCGCTGCCCCGGGAGGGGGCGGTGGTGATTGGCCGCGCGGCGGGGGCGGACATCCTGGTGGAGGACGCGTCGGTGAGCCGCCAGCACGCGAAGGTGGGCGTGGCGGAGGGCGAGGCGTTCATCGCGGACCTGGGCAGCCACAACGGCGTGCGGGTCAACGGCGAGCGCGTGCAGGGCACCCGGCCGCTGGACGGCGGCGACGTGGTGACGCTGGGCAACGTGACGCTGGTGTTCCACCGGGGCGAGCGGCCCCTGCCGGAGCGGCGGGCGCTGGAGGCGGAAGGGCTGCGGGCGCGGCTCTCCGAGGAGCTGGACCGGGTGCGCAGCTCGGGGCTGGCGGTGAGCGTGCTCGCGCTGGAGGTGGAGTCCGCGCGGGTGCCGCAGGTGGAGCTGGTGCGGGCGCTGCACGGCGCGCTGCGGTTGATGGACGGCGTGGGGCAGGTGGGCGGCACGCTGATGGTGCTCCTGCCGGACCTGTCCGGCGAGGAGGCGGAAGCGGCGGCGGCGCACCTGGTGTCGGTGCTCACGCCGATGGCCGGGCGCGTGCGGGCGGGGCTGGCGTCGGCGCCGGGGGACGGGATGCAGGGGGACGCGCTGCTGGGCGCGGCGAAGGCGGCGGCGCTGGCGGCGGCCCCGGGGGAGGTGCGGGTCAGCGGACCGTCCATGTACCGGCTGGCGCTGGGCGAGCGGTCGGTGGTGGTGGCGGACGCGGCGCTGATGCGCCTGTTCGAACTGCTCCGACGGCTGGCGGCGAGCCCGCTGCCGGTGCTCATCCACGGCGAGACGGGGGCGGGGAAGGAGAACGCGGCGTGGGCGGTGCATCACTGGTCGCCGCGCTCGGCGCAGCCGTTCGTGCCGCTCAACTGCGCGGCGCTGCCGGAGAGCCTGGTGGAAGGGGAGTTGTTCGGCCACGAGCGGGGCGCGTTCTCCGGCGCGGACCGGGCGCGCGCGGGCCTGCTGGAGCGGGCGAGCGGCGGGACGCTGTTCCTGGACGAGGTCGCGGAGCTGTCGCTGCCCATCCAGGCCAAGCTGCTGCGCGCGTTGGATCAGCAGGTGATTACCCGGCTGGGGGATTCGCGTGAGCGGCCGGTGGACCTGCGCGTGGTGGCGGCCACGCACCGGGTGCTGGCGGACGAGGTGAAGGCGGGGCGGTTCCGGCAGGACCTGTTCTTCCGCCTGTCCGCGGCGGTGGTGGTGTTGCCGCCGCTGCGGGACAGGCCCCGGGAGCTGCCGCTGCTGGCTCGGGCGTTCATGGAGGACGCATGCGCGAGGGCAGGGCGTCCGCCGCTGCACCTGTCCGCCGCGACCATGGAGGTGCTGGGCGCGCACGCGTGGCCGGGCAACGTGCGCGAGCTGAAGAACACGGTGGAGTACGCGGTGGCCACGTCGCCGGGGCCGGTGGTGGAGCCGTCGCACCTGCCGGAGTCGCTGCGGTCGGGGACGGACGCGCAGCAGGAGCCCGAGGCGGTGCGGACGGAAGGGGCCGCGGAGGCGCCGAAGGTGTTCCAGAACCTGGCGGAGGAGCTGCGGACGCTGGAGCGGCAGCGGATGCAGGAAGCGCTGGAGGCGACGGGTGGGGTGCAGACGCGGGCGGCGCAGCTCATCGGGATGCCGCTGCGCACGTTCGCGTTCAAGCTGAAGCAGCACCGCATCACGCCCTCGCGAGGCCGGGGCCCGGCGGGTGAATGAGGAGCGAGCCGCTTCCAGCGTGGCAGCCCCCCGCGACGTTCGGGGAGTACCGACTGGTGCAGCCGCTGGGACGCGGCGCGATGGGGGAGGTGTACCTCGCGCACGACACGGTGCTGGACCGGCTGGTGGCGGTGAAGTTCATCGCGGGCGTCGCACCGGATGAGGTGCAGCGCGAGCGCTTCCGCACGGAGGCGCGAGCGATCGCGAGGGTGCAGCACCCGAACGTGGTGGGCATCCACCGCGTCGGTGAGGTGAAGGACCGGCCGTACCTCGTCTCCGAGTTCTTGAGAGGGGACAGCCTGGACCGGCTGGCCCGGCCGGTGCCGTGGACGCGCGTGCTGGAGATTGGGATAGGACTGGCAAGGGGGCTCGCGGCGGCGCACCGGCAGGGCGTGCTGCACCGCGACCTCAAGCCCGCGAACGCGCTGCTGACCGAGGACGGGCAGGTGAAGCTGCTCGACTTCGGAGTGGCGAAGCTGCTCGACGTGGCGATGGCGCCCGTGCACTTGCCGGAGGTGGCCCGAGCCGCACCCGTGCAAGGGGATGCGACAGTGGATGTCCCGGGCACCGCGGATCCCCGGCGCACCGCGACCATCGACGTGCCGAGGGATCCCGCGAGCACAGGCCGCTCCGACAGCGGTGCCTCACCGCGCGCCATGGACCTGGCGAACGCGGACGCAGCGCAACGGACCGCGACGTCCACACCGCTTCCACCCGAGCGCCTCCTCGGTCCCGCGGACCTGATGTCCACGGGCCGCATCGGGACGCCGCTCTACATGGCGCCCGAGGTCTGGCGCGGGGAGCCCGCCACGGTCCGCAGCGATCTGTTCTCGCTGGGCGTGCTCCTCTACGAGCTGTGCGGCGGTCCCACGCCCGGACCGCTCGCGGAGGCCCCGCTGCGTCCCCGGGTCTTCGAACCGTTGGACGCCGCCGTGCCCGGCGTCGATGCGTCCTTCGCGGCGGTGCTCACGCGCTGCCTCGCGCATGATCCATTCGCGCGCTTCGAGTCCGCGGACGCCTTGCGCGAAGCCCTGGAGTCCATCGCTTCGCGCAACGCGGCTCCGGCGCTTCCGCCACCGCGTCCACGCTGGCTCCGCGTCACCCGAGTGCTCGCGCTCCCGGGGCTCGCGGTGGCCGTCCTCCTCGGCGGCAACTGGTGGGGCGAGCGCTCCCGGCGGCTCGACGCGGAGCAGGCGATGACCTCCGCCGCATCCCTCGTCGATGAAGGCCGCGCCCTGAACGACCGCATCGAAGCCCTTCGCATGGAGGCCTTCACCGCGTTCGACACCGACCGCTCCGCCGAAGCGGAGACCGCCTGGGCCCAGGCCCTGGACCTGGGCGCGAAGCAGGCCCGCCGCTACGAGGACGCCAGCGCCATCCTCGAAGCCGCGCAAACGCGCGTGGGCCGGGGCTCGAACCGCACGCTGGATCAACGCGTCAACGAACTCCTGCTCCAGCGCATCCTCGTCGCGGAGCGGGACCGCGACCCCAGCACGCAGACCGCGCTGACCGAGCACCTCGATGCGCTGGACACCGGCGCCGAGACGAGCCGGAAGCTGACCGCGCCCGTCCGGATGGAGCTGGACAGCGACCCGCCCGGCGCCGTCATCCACGTCGAGACCTTCAAGCCCATCCCTGGCGGCCCGCCGCGCTGGTCCGAACCCAGGGTCTTCGACAAGACGCCCATGACCTCCGGCCTCACGCTGGAGCCCGGCTCGCACCGGCTGACGTTCACGCTCCCGGGCCGTCCGCCCGTCCACCACCCCGTGATGCTCACGCGCGGAGAGACCTTCCGGGCCAAGGTCCCCATCCCCGAGCACGTCCCGGACGGCTACGTCCACGTGCCCGCCGGCCGCTTCCTCTACGGCAGCAGCGACGCGGAGACCATCCGCCGCACCGTCATCCGCACGCGCCCGATGCACCCGCTCACCACCGGCGCCTTCCTCATCGCGCGCCACGAAGTCACCTACGCGGACTGGCTCGCCTGGCTCCGCGAGCTGCCCCCCTCCGAGCGCGCCGCACGCAGGCCCCGAGGCACCAACTACTTCGGCACCATCGAGCTGCGCCCGGCCACGGACGGCACCTGGACCTTCCACCTGGAGCACGAAGGCGTCACGTACCGGGCGAGGGAAGGGGAGCCGCTGCGCTACCAGGACCGCGCCCTGCGCGCCGAACAGGACTGGCGCCGCTTCCCCGTGTCCGGCATCTCCTGGGAGGACGCTCGCGCGTACACCGCCTGGCTGGATGCCACCGGCCGCCTGCCGCATGCGCGCCTGTGCACCGAGCGCGAATGGGAACGCGCGGCCCGGGGCGCGGATGGGCGCGACTATCCGCACGGCCCGGTGCTCGCGCCGGATGACGCCAACTTCGACGCCACCTACGGCCGCAAGCCGCGCGCCTTCGGTCCGGACGCGGTGGGCTCGCATCCCGCGTCCGACAGCCCCTTCGGCGTAGCGGACCTGTCCGGCAACGTGTGGGAGTGGCTGGTGACGGACACGCAAGGCACGCCCGCGTACGGCGGCGGGTCGTTCTACCAGGACGCGCTCACCGCCCGTGCCTACAACCACGGCGACGGCGAGCCGCGCACACGCTTCCCCTTCATCGGGATGCGCGTGTGCGCGTCCGTACCTTGATCAGAGGTCCCGTCCCGGCAGCTGTCCCACCGCCGGCAGGTAGCCCAGCTCCCGGACGAAGACGAACCCGGCCGGAGGCTGCGTCGACGTGGCGAAAGCGCCCGGAACCGTTAGGGACCGCCACAGCTTCAGCGGCCGGCGCTGGCCCGTGCTGGTGACGTCCACGGAGCTGTACACGAAGCCCTCGATGCCCTGGTCCCCGTTGAGCACCTTGAGGAAGTACCCGGGGACGCCGTCACACGTCGACTTGTCCGTGAGCAGGTAGCGCCCGGTGCCGTCCGCGCACCGGTACAGCGGCTTGATGAAGTTGCTCATGCGCGCGCGGATGTTGGCGGGCAGCTTCGGGGAGAGGATGGGCCCCTCCTTGCGCAGCGCGGTGTACGGCGTCGCGTCCGCCACCCCGTTCGCGTCCATGTCCAGGGAGATGCCCGTCACGTTCTTGCCGCCTTCGAGGGTCACCTGATCCACCGTCACCGCGGTGGTCGTCACGTAGGTGTTGTTCGCGTCCTTGAACGTCACCAGCGACCGGTCGATGAAGAGCGAATAGGACACGAGCAGTGTCGCGTTGGCGTACGAAGACAGGTTGATCGACTCGCACGGCCGCGTCGCACGCGGGGCCAGGAGGAGCTTGCGGTTCACGCACGTGGCCTCCAGGGGAAGCGTGTCCCAGCGCTTCTTGCCCAGGCACAGCGGCCGCACGTCGCCGCAGTCATCCACCTTCCACACGGCCTCCAGCGAGTAGCCCTCCAGCGTGGCCGGCAGGTTCCCCGCGTTCAGCAGGATGGCGTCCTGCGGCCCCATGAACTTCAGCGGCGTCCCATCCAGCGTGTTGCTGCGGCCCTCGCCGCAGTAGTCCGCCGCGGCCATGCGCGTGCACAGCTGGTGGTACTCCTGCGCGACGGCCTGCGTGAACGACCCGGAGGCCCAGGGCGCATAGCCCCAGTCGATACACTTGGCGATGACGCCGCCGCCCACGAAGAACGGCTGGCTCGCGGTGCCCTCGTTCTTCGCCGCGCAGGCGAAGGTGAAGTACTCGGAGTTGGGAAGCAGCTCGCCGCCCGTGGACCAGGCGTGGGGCGCCGTCAGCGCGAAGCCGCTGCCCGTGGGGCACAGCGGCTGGGACAGGGTGTCCTCCGTGGCCGCCGTCACGCGGTACTCCCAGAACGCCTTGCCGTCCGCCAGGTTCTGCGTCGTGCACGCGACGGCGGGCCCCGTGATGCTCTCGTGACAGCGGGCCTCCTCGACGGTGAGCTTCACGGAGCGCCCCTCGAAGGGAGCGCGGAAGGTCGCGCCCACGAGGCCGGGCCCCTCCAGGAACCACAGCGGTGGGTTGGCGCCCGGGCAGGACTGCATGCCCACCAGCCGCCCGCCGAACATCAGCGCGGACTTCGTGCACGTGAACCCCGCGGGCGAAGTGGCGGTCTCGAAGGAGTCCAGCGGGATGTTCACGGTCTCGAAGCGCTCCGAGCCGTGCAGCTGCGTGCCCTGCGCGCTGTTCACCGGCGGCGGATCCGCCTCCGCGCCCAGGGCCGTCACCATCCCCACCGCCAGACACCACCGCCGCAACGTCGTGAAGCTCGCCTTCATGTGTCCGTCTCCCGCAGGCCTTCGAAGTTCGTGGGGCACACCACCGCGTCCCCGTTGCCAAAGGAACGAAGGACGCGGCTGTTATTGACAACGCGTGTCTGATTTGTCCCGAGTGTGCAAACCTTGCCGTGGATGCAATCGCTGCATGCCCATGCACGCGAGGAGGCTGTGCAAACCTTGCACGCTCCGCGCGCGGCGCGATGCGGCGGGCGTTCCAGCTTCCTTGCCCCGGCGGCTTCCCCCAAGATGCATTTCCTCCGCATTTTCCCCCGCATTTCTTTCACGAAAGAGGAGGGGAGCATGACCTTCCACCGCCGTGGCCTCGTGGCCGCGCTCGCGCTGTTCTCCCTGGCCGGTCCCGCCTTCGCGCAGGGCCAGGCCACACCGCCCAAGCCCCCCGCGGATCCGGAGGCGGAGCGCGCCGCGTACCTCCGGTCGCACTACACGAAGTACGAGGTGCGCATCCCCATGCGCGACGGCGTGAAGCTCTTCACGGCCTTCTACGTCCCCAACGACGCGAGCCCCCAGAAGCGCTACCCCGTGCTGCTCACGCGCACGCCGTACTCGGTGGGCCCGTACGGCGCAGGCCGCTACCCCAAGGGCATGGCCACGCAGGCCTTCGAGAAGGACGGCTTCATCTTCGCCTTCCAGGACGTGCGCGGCCGCTACCTGTCCGAAGGCGAGTTCGTCAACGTGCGCCCCCACCGCGACAGCAAGCGCGGCAAGGACGTGGACGAGAGCAGCGACACGTACGACACCATCGAGTGGCTGGTGAAGCGCGTGCCGAACAACAACGGCAAGGTGGGGCTCTGGGGCATCTCCTATCCGGGCTTCTACTCGTCCGCGGGCGCCATCGATTCGCACCCCGCGCTCAAGGCGGTGTCGCCGCAGGCCCCCATCGCGGACTGGTTCTGGGACGACATGCACCGGCATGGCGCCCTCAACCTGCAGCTGGCCTTCAACTTCTTCGCCGCCTTCGGCAGGCCGCGTCCCACGCTCACCGACGAGGTGGAGTGGAAGCCCTATGACTTCGGCACCCCGGACGCCTACCAGTTCTTCCTGGACCTGGGCCCGGTGGCCAACGTGGAGCCCCAGCACTTCAAGGGCGACGTGGCCTTCTGGAAGGACATCGTCGCGCACCCCAACTACGACGCCTTCTGGCAGGCGCGGAACCTGCTGCCGCACCTGAAGAACATCAAGGCGGCGGTGATGGTGGTGGGCGGCTGGTACGACACGGAGGACCTCTACGGGCCGCTGCGCACGTACGCCGCCATCGAGAAGCAGAACCCCGGCATCTCCAACACGCTGGTGATGGGCCCCTGGCCGCACGGCGGCTGGATGCGCGGCGAGGGCACGTCGCTGGGGGACGCGGAGTTCGGCTTCCCCACCAGCACCACGTACCAGGACCTGGCGCTGGCCTTCTTCAAGCAGCACCTGAAGGGCGGCCCGGACGCGGCCGTGCCGGAGGCGCTCGTCTTCGAGGGCGGCGCCAACCGCTGGCGCCAGTTGGACGCGTGGCCGCCCAAGGGCACGAAGGAGACGCGCCTGTACTTCCAGCCCCAGGGCGCGCTGACGTTCCAGGCGCCCAAGGCGGCGCAGGCCTCGTTCGACGAGTACGTGAGCGACCCGGCGAAGCCCGTGCCGTACACGACGGACCTGAGCCCCGGCTGGTCCAAGACGTACATGACGGAGGATCAGCGCTTCGCCTCGCGCCGGCCGGACGTGCTCACGTACCAGACGGCGCCGCTGACCCAGGACCTCACGCTCGCGGGCCCGCTGGAGGCGGAGCTGTGGGTGTCCACCACCGGCAGCGACGCGGACTGGGTGGTGAAGCTGGTGGACGTGAACCCCGGGAAGATGCCCGGCTGGACGAAGGAGCAGGAGCAGTCCGGCGAGCGCAACCGGGGCTCGCAGCAGACGCTGGTGCGCGGGGAGCCGTTCCGCGGCCGCTTCCGCGACAGCTACTCCCAGCCCAAGCCCTTCACGCCCAACGAGGTGACGAAGGTGAAGTTCGTCATCAACGACGTGTTCCACACCTTCCAGCGCGGCCACCGGCTGATGGTGCAGGTGCAGTCCAGCTGGTTCCCCTTCATCGACCGCAATCCGCAGACCTTCGTGCCCAGCATCTACGAGGCGAAGCCCACGGACTTCGTGCGCGCGATGCACCGGCTGCACCACACGGCGGCCCAGCCCAGCGCGTTGAAGGTGAACGTCCTGCCCGCGCTGGACGAGTAGTTCCCCGGTCCCCCCGCGCGCGGTCTGCTAGGCTGCGCGCCCGCCACCACGGCGCGCGGCCCCTGCCAGGCCGCGCGCCACGCCACGCCATGACGGGAGGGACATGACCGGTCACGACCGGCCCGACGCCGGGCGGGTGCTGCTCGACGGAAGCCTGGGGGAGGGGGGCGGCCACGTCCTCCGCTCGGCGCTGTCCCTGTCGCTCATCACCGGCCGTCCCTTCCAGCTCACCGGGCTGCGCGAGCACCGCGAGCCGGCGGGCCTGCGTCCCCAGCACCTGGCCTACGTGCGCGGCGCGGAGGCGCTGTGCGGCGGCACCAGCGAGGGCGCCGTCGTGGGCGCCACCGGCCTGGGCTTCACCCCCGGGCCCGTGCGCGCGGGGGACTACCTGCTGGAGGCCGGCGCGTCCGGCAGCACGCCCCGGCTCTTCCAGTGCCTGGTGTATCCGCTGGCGCTCGCGGGCGGCGGACGGCTCACGCTGCGCGGGGCCACGCACCTGCGCGGTGGGCCCAGCTTCCACGCGCTCGTCGGGGCGTGGCTGCCGGTGGCGCGCGCGTACGGGCTGCCCGTGCAGTTGTCGCTCACCCACGCGGGCTTCCATCCGGAGGGCGCGGGTGAGTTCACCGCGGAGGTGGGCGCGCCTGTCGAACCGCCCGTGCGCGTGGACCTGCCCGCGCGGGGCGTGCTGCGCGAGGTGCGGGTGATGTCCTTCGTGGGCGGGCTGCCCTTCGCGGTGGCGGAGCGTCAGTCCCGCGCCGCGGTGGCCGCGCTGCGCGAGCGGGGCATCCTGGCGGAGGCCGACAACCGGCCGCTCGCGGTGACGCGCTCGCAGGGGTCCGCGACGTTCGTGCTGGCGCAGTTCGAGCACACCGTGGCGGCCTTCACGTCGCTGGGCGAGCGGGGCCTGGACGCCGAAGGGGTGGGGCGCGAGGCGGCGGAGGCCCTGACGCGCTTCATGCAGACGGGCGGCGCGCTCGACGAGCACCTGGCGGAGCAGCTGCTGCTGCCGGCGGCGCTCCTGGCGTCAGGACGGTTGGGGGCGGTGACGCCGGGGACCACGCGCTTCACCGCCGCTCGCATCACCGGGGAGCTGACGGTCCAGGCGGAGGTGCTGCGGCGCTTCCTGCCGGTGCACATCCAGGTGGAGCCGGGCGGGAGCGTGGAGGTCCGCCCGGCGTGAGACGGCAGGCGAGGCGCTAGGCCTCGTCCTCGGTCGCGTTGCCGCGGGCGCCGAAGGTGTTGGTGTCCGCCATCTCCTTCACGGTGCCGCGGTAGGCGCGGATGGCGAAGGGCGTGGCGACGAGGAAGACGATGCCCACGAGGCCAATGGCCATCCAGGGAATGGGCGTCTCCTTGATCTGCACGTCCTTGCCATAGCCGTTGAGGTTGTTGCCCATGGCGCGCGCCTTGGCGGCGTCCTTCTCTGCCTGGGTCAACTCCTTGCGTTCCTGGAACTCCTGGGGCTGCCGGCGCTGGGGCTGCGCCAGGACAGCGCCGCCCCAGACAAGGGCGAGGACGAGAACAAGCCGGGGGAGGGAGGGGGAGGGCATGGGCCTTGAGCCTAACAGAGCCTCCCGGGGCGGGTGAACAGGGGTTGCTTCGCCCGGCGCAGGGCGTTAGGCGCGCGGGATGCTCCGGCTCCCCTTCCTCCTGCTGGCGAACCTCCTCCTGGGGCTGCGGCTGCTCCTGGGCTTGCCCTTCCGTCTGATGGCGGCGCGCAAGCGACCCACGTGGATCCGGTTCCGGCTCGCCGGCAACCTTCCGTACCGCCCGCGCCCCGTGCCGCGCTTCCGCCTGGGCGGCACCCCGGTGGAGCCCGCCACGGCGACCTCACTGGAAGCGCTGGGACGCGCACTCAAGGTGCTGGCCGCGGATCCGAAGGTGGAGGGCGTCCTGCTGGAGATTGAAGGGCTGGGCATCCCGGACTCGCGGCGGGAGGCCCTGCGCGGCCTGCTGTCGGACTTCCAGGCCGCCGGCAAGCGGGTGGTGTCCTGGGCGGTGATGGTGGACACGGACGGCTACCCCGTCCTGGGCGCGGCGGACGAGGTGCTGCTCGCTCCCATGGGCCGGGTGGAGCTGGTGGGCTACGCGGCCCAGGCCACGGTGCTGGGCGAGGCGTTCGGCCGGGTGGGCATCCACGCGCACTTCGCCCGGCGCGGCGACTACAAGACGGCGCCGGAGCTCTTCACGGACGGCAAGGTGTCCGACATCCAGCGGCAGACGCTGGAGTCCTTCCTGGACGAGCGCTACGCCACCCTGGTGGAGGCCATCTCCAGCGACCGGGGCAAGACGCCGGCCGAGGCGCGGGCGCTCATCGACGCGGGGCCCTACAGCGCGAAGCGGGCGCTGGAGGCGGGGCTGGTGGACGGGCTGGTCCACGAGGCGGACCTGGGCGCGCACCTGGGCCTGGAGGCGAAGAAGGACGAGGAGCCGCCGGTGCCCACGTATGACGCGTACCTGGCGACGCTCGCGTTCCCGCCGGTGAAGTGGCGCCGGCTGCGCCGCAAGCCCCGGCTGGCGCTGGTGGACGTGGCGGGCATCATCGTCCCGGGCAGCGGCGGGGCAGGCCGGTTCGCGGCGGCGGACACGGTGGTGAAGGCGCTGCGGAAGGCGGGCCGGGACAAGCGCGCGAAGGCGGTGGTGCTGGCCGTGGCGAGCCCCGGCGGATCCGCGCTCGCGTCCGAGCAGATATTGGAAGCAGTGAAGCGCGTGGCGAAGCAGAAGCCCGTCATCGCGTACGTGGATCAAATTTGCGCGAGCGGCGGCTACATGGCGGCCATCGGCGCGAAGGAGATCTGGTCCGCGCCCCACGCCGTCGTGGGCTCCATCGGCGTGTTCGTGGGCAAGTTCGAGTACGGCGAGCTGCTGGAGAAGCTGGGCATCCACCGCACCACGCTGGCGCGAGGGGAGAACGCGGCCTTCTTCTCCTCGTCGCGAGGCTTCACGCCGCAGGAGCGCGCGGCGCTGGAGCGCGAGGTGGAGGAGAGCTACCAGTCCTTCCTGGAGCTGGTGGCTCAGGCGCGCGGCCGCACGAAGGAGGAGATCCACCAGCGCGCGGAGGGGCGCGTCTACTCGGGCGTGCGCGCGAAGGACGCGGGGCTGGTGGACCGCATCGGCGGCTTCGAGGAGGTCTGCCGCCACGCGCTGGACGAGGCGCGCGTTCCGTCGGACGACTTCGACATCGTCCGCTACGGCGGCCCCCAGGCGAAGCTGTCGCTGCTCAAGCTGCTGATGGGCGCGGCGCACCCGGCCACGTACGCGTTCTGCACCGCGGCCTGGAGCCTCCAGCGCTCCGGTTCGTCCAATCGCATCGAGTAGGCCGCGCTCCCTTTTCACCGGGAGGGGCGGCCCCTTAGCATGCGCCGCATGGCCCGCTCCTGCCCGGTCTGCCCCAGCCAGCCGCTGAACGTCGTCCAGGCCTCCGACGTGGAGGTGGACGTCTGCCCTCGCTGTGACGGCATGTACTTCGACCGGGGGGAGCTGGAGCGCTTCCCGGACCGGCCGTCGCTCAAGCCGCTGGTGAACGCGGCGAAGCAGGCCGCGTCGCGGTGCCGCAAGGGCGGGCACCTGATTCCTCGCGCCCGGGCCCTCTGTGCCACCTGCGACGGCGAGCCCGTGGGCTGTCCCGGCTGCGGCGCGCGCCTGGCGCTGGTCAACGCGCGCGTCTGCAACGTGGACCTGTGCACGCACTGCGGCGGCACGTGGCTGGACGCGGGCAAGTTCGAGGCCCTGGAGAACGCCACCGTGACGGCCCCGAAGGCCGCGCCCGTGGCCAAGGGTTGGGAGGTCGCCCCCGCGACGGATGGGGGCGCGGATCCGTGGAAGGCCCCGGGCGCCACGGCCGCGCTGCCGCCGTCGGATTCACCCACGGGTGGCCTGGGCGTGCGCTCCCCCCTGGCCTGCGTCCAGTGCGGCATCCAGGTCTCCGTGGTCCACGCCCACGCGTTCAACGGCGACCTCTACTGCGGCGAACACCGCCCGAAGGGCGCCGTGTCCGGCGCCAGCCTCCCCAGGAGCCGCGACCCGAGCACCCTGCCCAGTTTCGACGCGTCGGACGGCGTCGACCTGGCGGACCTGGTCATCTGGCTGTTCCGGCTGTTGAAACGCTGAACCACCGCGCGCCGCCCGCCCGCCTGGAGCCCTGCGCACCGCGGGGAGATTGCCCGCCCCGGGGCCGGGGTCTACCCTGCCGCGCCAGTGATGACCCGCCTCGCTCCCCTGAGCCTCCTGTTGTTGGGCACCGCCTGCGCCACCGCCTCGCGCGAACCAGCCTCGGTGGCGGAGGCCTACGCGAAGGCGCTGGAGGAGAACCGGCTGTCGGACGCCTACCGCCTGACGACCGGCGGCCCGGAGGGCGAGGGTGCCTTCCTGGAGGAGTTCTCCGACGAAGCCGCCCGCAAGGAGCGCGCCGCCGCCGTCCGCACGGGCGCGGGCGTGCTGGAGGCCCGGGCCTCGTCCGTCACGCTGGCCCGCCAGGGCGAGGACTGGCGCGTGGTGGAGTCGCGCCCTGCGGACGTGCCCCGGGCGGCGCTGAAGAAGTTCCTGGACGAGGTGGAGTCCCGCGACTGGAAGGGCGCGTGGGGCCTGCTCGCCTCGCCGCTGAGGGCCCGCTACACGCCGGAGCGCCTGAAGGACGACTTCGAGCGCGAGCCCCTTGCGAAGGAGCGCCTGCGCCGCGCCCGGCTGGCCCTCAACACCCACGTGCGCGTGGCGGCCGGCGAGGCCCTGTTCCCCCTGGGCGGCGAGCGCGCCGTGCGGCTGGTGCTGGAGGACGGCGAGTACCGCGTGGCGGCCATTGAATGACGCCCAGAAGCCGGGCGCGGTCCGGGCCCGGTGGAAGGCCGGGCGGCCTCCGGAGATGTGCGTTAAACGACGTTGACAGCCCCCGGAGTGCTGGCAATCTCCGCCCCCCTTCAAGCGTGCAAACGCCTGTTTTCAAAAGGTTTCAGGTGTCCCGATGAGCGTGTCCCAGGCCGATGTGATGACGGCCATGTCGAAGGTGATCGATCCCGAGCTGCACGTCGACCTGGTGAAGGCCGGGATGGTGAAGGACGTGCGCGTCACCGGTGACACGGTGAAGCTGAAGATCGAACTGACCACGCCTGCCTGTCCCATGAAGGGGAAGATCCAGGCGGACGCGGAGGCCGCGCTCAAGGCCGTCCCGGGCCTGAAGTCCTTCGACATCGAGTGGGGCGCCCAGGTGCGCGGCGTCGCGGGCGGCTCCGGTGGCGGGGCGCTGCTGCCGGGCGTGAAGAACATCCTGCTCGTGGGCGCAGGCAAGGGCGGCGTGGGCAAGAGCACGGTGGCGGTGAACCTGGCCACGTCGCTCGCGCAGCACGGCGCCAAGGTGGGCCTGCTGGACGCGGACTTCTACGGCCCCTCCGTGCCGCTGATGACAGGCACCGCGGACAAGCGCCCGGTGAGCCCCAACGGCAAGACGCTGGATCCGCTGGTCGCCCACGGCCTGAAGATCATGTCCATCGGCTTCCTGGTGGAGGCGGATCAGGCGCTCATCTGGCGCGGCCCCATGCTCCACGGCGCCCTCATGCAGCTGGTGCGCGACGTGAACTGGGGAGAGCTGGACTACCTCATCCTGGACCTGCCCCCCGGCACGGGCGACGTGGCGCTGACGCTGTCGCAGTCCGTGCGGGCCGCGGGCGCGGTGCTGGTGACGACGCCGCAGGACGTGGCGCTGGCGGACGTGGTGCGCGCCAAGCAGATGTTCGACAAGGTCCACATCCCGGTGCTCGGCATCGTGGAGAACATGAGCCAGTTCGTCTGCCCGCACTGCAACAAGAGCACGCCCATCTTCAACCACGGCGGCGGGCACAAGGCGGCGGAGATGTTCGGCATCCCATTCCTGGGGGAGATCCCGCTCGACCTCAAGGTGCGCGAGGCGGGAGACTCCGGCGTGCCGGTGGTGGTGGGGCACAAGGACAGCCCGGAGGCCAAGGCCTTCCAGGACGTCGCCCGTGCCGTGGCGGGGCGCGTGTCCGCGCAGACCATGAAGAGCGTGCCCCTGCCGGTGATGCAGGCCCGGTAGGGCTCAACTGAAGCGAAGGAGACCCCGCATGGCCCCGGCCGGCAACGACGACCTCCCGCCTGATCCGCTGTTCGACGACGACTCGGAGCAGCAGCCCGGACGGGAGGGCCGCTCGGGCGGCTTCGTGCCGGACTTCGTGCGGCGCATGGCGGTGGCCGGCATGGGCGCGGTCTTCATGGGCGAGGAGGGCATCCGTGCCCTCGCCGGCCAGCTCAAGCTCCCCAAGGAGGCGCTGGGCTTCATCCTCTCCCAGGCGGAGAAGACCAAGGACGACATCAGCCGCGTCGTCACGGAGGAGCTCCGCCGCTTCATGCAGTCGGAGAAGCTGCGCGACGAGTTCCTCAAGCTGCTCTCCGGCATGACGGTGGAGGTCAAGGCGCAGATCCGCCTGGTGCCATCGGAGAAGTCGGAAGAGGCGCCCGCGCCGGAGCCGCACGCCAAGGCCAGCAAGAAGGCCTCGGAGGCGCCCACCGCGCGCGTGGTCATCACCGACGTGAACGCGCGCCGGCCGGCCTCCAAGCGCTCGAAGCGGGAGTAGGGACGTGGCGGAGGAAGCACCGCGCCGAGGCTGGCGCACCCATCCCCTGATCAAGCGGCTGGCGCTCATCGCCATCGTGGCCGTGGGCCTGTGGCTGTGGAAGGCCACGGACCTGCCGGAGCGGCAGATCATCTTCCAGCTCACCGGGGATGGCTGGAGCAGCGCGCGCGCCCTGGACCTCCAGGTGCTGGATGACGAGGAGCACATCCTCAAGCGGGAGGAGCGCTTCTTCGCGAACGGCCCGCCCCCGGAGGTGACGTTCAAGATGCGCCTGCCAGAGGGGACCTTCCGCGCGCTCCTGTTCGTGAAGGTGGAGGGCCGCGAACCGCGCGTGCGCGTGGAGGAGCGGCTCACGGTGGGCGAAGGTGAGGCCATCGTCCGCCAGCCAAGACTGCCCGCCACCAGCCGCTGACCGTCGTTGACCCTCCTGGGGGCGTGCGTTATGGCCGCCGGCACAGGAGAGAAGACGCCATGGCAACGGAACACATCGTCGTCGTCGGGGCAGGGCAGATGGGCGCGGGCATCGCGCAGGTGGCGCTCCAGGCGGGCCTCCGCGTGTCGCTGGTGGACGTCAACAAGGACGGACTCGCCAAGGGCGCGGACCGCATCAAGGCCGGCCTGAAGAAGCTGGTGGAGAAGGGCAAGCTGGACGCGGCGAAGCAGCAGGCCGCGGAAGCCAACCTCGCCACCTTCACGAGCGCCCGCGAGGCCAAGGACGTGGACGTCGCCATCGAGGCCGTCACGGAGAACGAGGACCTCAAGCGCCGCATCTTCCTGGAGCTGGACGAGGTCGTCCGCCCCGGCGGCATCCTCGCCACCAACACGTCCTCCATCCCCATCACCCGCATCGCCGCGGCCACGAAGCGCCCCGAGGCCGTCATCGGGATGCACTTCATGAACCCGGTGCCGGTGATGCAGCTCGTGGAGCTGATCCGCGGCGCGGCCACCAGCGATGAGACCTACGCCACCATCCGCGCGATGGCCGAGCGCATGGGCAAGACGACGGTGGTCTCCAAGGACTACCCGGGCTTCATCGTCAACCGCATCCTCATCCCCATGCTCAACGAGGCCTGCTTCGCGCTGATGGAGGGCCTGGGCACCGCGGAGGACATCGACACCGCGATGAAGCTGGGCACCAACCAGCCCATGGGCCCGCTGCAGCTGGCGGACTTCATCGGCCTGGACACGGTGCTCTACATCGCCGAGGTCCTGCACAAGGGCCTGGGTGACTCCAAGTACCGCCCGTGCCCGCTGCTGCGTCAGTACGTGGACGCCGGCTGGTACGGCAAGAAGAGCGGCCGCGGCTTCTACAAGTACTAAGCCCCCGGAGACACCACGCACATGGACTACCAGAACATCAAGTTCGAGAAGGACGGCGCCATCGCCATCCTCACCGTGGACCGCCCCAAGGCGCTCAACGCGCTCAACAGCGCCACGTTCCACGAGATGGACCACGCGCTGCGCTCGCTGAAGGACGACACGCGCGCGCTCATCGTCACCGGCGGCGGGGACAAGTCCTTCGTCGCGGGCGCGGACATCGCGGAGATGTCCACCATCAGCGCCGCGCAGGCCCGGGAGTTCTCCGCGCTGGGACACCACGTCTTCGCGTCCCTGGAGAACCTGCCCATCCCCACCATCGCGGCCGTGAACGGCTTCGCGCTGGGCGGCGGCCTGGAGCTGGCCCTGGGCTGCGACCTCATCTACGCGTCGGAGAAGGCGAAGCTGGGCGTGCCGGAAGTCACCCTGGGCGTCATCCCGGGCTTCGGCGGCACGCAGCGCCTCACGCGCCTGCTGGGCCGCGCCCGCGCCAAGGAGCTGCTCTTCACCGCGGACCGCATCGACGCGGCCAAGGCGAAGGAGATCGGCCTGGTGCTGGAGGTCCTGCCCGCGGATCAGCTCATGGCCCACTGCAAGGCGGTGGCCGCCAAGATCCTGAAGAACGGCCCGCTCGCGGTGGCCCAGGCCAAGCGCGTGGTGGAGTACGGCGCGGACCAGGACCTGCGCGCCGCCAACGAGCTGGAGCGCCAGGGCTTCGCGGTCCTCTTCGGTTCAGAGGACCAGCGCGAGGGCATGGCCGCGTTCCTGGCCAAGCGTCCGGCCAACTTCCAGGGCAAGTGACGTGAAGCACGCGGTCGCGGCCGGGAGCCTGCTGTGCTTCCTGGCCACGCCGCCGGCCCGGGCGGAGGAGCGTGAGCCCCGCGCCCCGGCCCTGGTGTCCTGGAAGCGCACGCTGTGTCTCTACACGCTGTGCTTCCTGGAGCCCGCCATCCCGGACCTGCGCCGGGAGTGGGGCGACGGCGCCCACTGGGTGCTCTCCTGGCCCATCCACCCCTGGGCCACACCGCCCCTGGACGTACCCGGCGTGCTGGGTCCCACGCTCATCCTGTCACCCTTCGTGGAGCCCCAGCTGCGGCTGCGGCCGTCCACCTTCCGCCTGCTCGCCGGGGCCCGCGCGTATGCGTTCCCGGACGCGTACCGCTTCGGCGTGCTGGCCGAGGGGGCGGGCGTGTGGGGCGGAGACGGCAAGGGTGGGGTGGCCGGGGTGGGGCTCACGTACGACCTGATTGAACGGCACCGGGACACCCAACCCTGGACGGTGTCGGTGGTGGTGCGCAGGGCGTGGACGGACGCGGGGGCCCGGACGGACGTGTCCTTCGACGTCACGGTGCCGCTCGCGATGTTCTTTGGGACGCGGATTCCTCCTCCGGAGGACGGGGGGACGTCTTCGGAGTAGCCCCGGGGCGGACCCCGTACTATGGGAGGTCCACCATGAACTTCGAGCTGACCGACATCCAGCGCGAGATCCAGCGGCTGTGCCGCGAGTTCGCCGCCAAGGAACTCATCCCCAACGCCCGCAAGTGGGACGAACAGCACGCCTGGCCCACGGACGCGGTGAAGAAGCTGGCGGAGCTGTCGCTCCTGGGCATCGCCGTGCCGGAGGAGTGGGGCGGCGCGGGCCTGGACAACGTCTGCTACGCCATCGCCATGGAGGAGATTTCGCGCGGCTGCGCCTCCACCGGCGTCATCATGAGCGTGAACAACTCGCTCTACTGCGACCCGGTGTCCAAGTTCGGCACCCCCGAGCAGAAGGAGCAGTTCCTCAAGCCCTTCGCCAGCGGCCAGAAGATCGGCTGCTTCGGCCTGACGGAGCCCGAGGCCGGCAGCGATGCCGCCGCCCAGAAGACCATCGCCGTGAAGCGCGGCGACGAGTACATCATCAACGGCTCCAAGAACTGGATCACCAACGGCCCCAAGGCCGACGCCATCGTCCTCATCACGATGACGAACAAGGAAGCGGGCAACAAGGGCATCACCGCGTTCCTCGTGCCCACCAACACCCCCGGCTTCACCCGCGCGGAGCCCGACAAGAAGATGGGCATCAGCGCCGCCTGGTCCTGCTCCATGTTCTTCGAGGACATGCGCGTGCCGGAGAAGTACCGCCTGGGCAAGGAGGGCGAGGGCTTCAAGGTCGCCATGTCCACCCTGGACGGCGGCCGCATCGGCATCGCGTCCCAGGCGCTGGGCATCGCGCGCGCGGCGTTCGAGGAGGCCGTCCGCTACTCCGGTGAGCGCAAGACCTTCGGCAAGCCCATCCGCGACCACCAGGCCATCCAGTTCATGATCGCCGACATGGCCATGGAGATCGACGCGGCCCGCCTGCTGGTGTGGCGCGCGGCGCTGATGAAGGACAAGGGCGTGCGTCACAGCCCGGAGAGCGCCATGGCCAAGCTGTACGCCAGCGAGATGGCCAGCCGCGTGGCCAACAAGGCCCTGCAGATCCACGGCGGCATGGGCTACAGCAAGGAGATGGACGCCGAGCGCCACGTGCGCGACGCGCGCATCACCGAAATCTACGAGGGGACGAGCGAGATCCAGCGCATCGTCATCTCCGCCAACCTGCTGAAGGAGTAGTCACCCGCCATGAAGCGCGCGCTCCTCCCCGTGCTGTTCCTGTCCCTGGGCCTGGCGTCTCCGCTGGCGCTCGCCCAGGGTACGTCGAAGAAGAAGGCGGCGGCCACGCCCGCTCCCAAGGCCTCGGAGACGACCCAGGCTCCGGCCCCCAAGAAGGACGACGGGCTGGACGTCAGCAAGCTGCCCTTCACCCCGGACTCCATCCGCCAGGTGATGGCCCACCACATGCCTCGCATCCAGGAGTGCTACGAGGACCACATGGTGGAGAAGGACAAGAAGGTGGAGGGCCTGCTGCGGACCACCTTCACCATCACCGCGGAAGGCACCGTGCGCAGCGCGAAGATCGACAAGCACGGCAGCACGCTGAAGGACGCGGGCCTCAACGACTGCGTGGTGGCGGTGCTGTCGTCCATGGACTTCCCCAAGCCCCCGGACGGCCGCGACCACCCCATCGAGTACCCGTTCAACCTCAAGGCCATCGAGTAGCGACCAGGACACCCGCGCCCGTGAACTTCGACCTCACCGAGACCCAGACGCTCATCCGTGACACCGCTCGCAAGTTCGCCCGCGAGCGCGTGGCCCCGCATGCCCGCGCGTCCGACCGCGAGGAGCGCTTCGACCCGGAAGTCTTCAAGGCCCTGGCGGAAGTGGGCCTGCTGGGCGTGAACCTGCCCGGGAAGTACGGCGGGGCGGAGGCCGGCGTCGTGTCCTACGCGCTGGCCATGATGGAGATGGCCGCCGCGGACGCCTCCGTGGCCGTGGCCATGGCCGTCACCAACATGTGCGGCGAGCTCGTCCACGCGGCCGGCAACGACGCGCAGCGGGAGAAGTACGTCCCGCGCATCACGTCGGGTGAGGCCATCGTGGGCGCGTTCGCGCTGAGCGAGCCGCACGCGGGCTCCGACCCGGGCGCCATGCGCACCACCGCCGTGAAGCGCGGCGACGTGTACGTGCTCAACGGCAGCAAGCAGTGGATCACCTCCGGCGCCTACGCGGGCGTCATCGTCGTCTGGGCCCGCACGGGCGCGGCCGGCAACAAGGGCCTGTCCTGCTTCATCGTGGAGGGCGGCGCGAAGGGCCTCCACGTGGGCAAGCACGAGGACAAGATGGGCCTGCGCGCGTCCAACACCGTGGGGCTCACCTTCGAGGACTGTGAAGTCCCCGCGGCCAACCTCCTGGGCAAGGAGGGCGACGGGTTCCGCCTGGCCATGATGGCGCTGGACGGCGGGCGCATCGGCATCGCGGCGCAGGCGTGCGGCACCGGCCGCGCGGCGCTGGAGGCGGCCGTGTCCTACACCAAGGACCGCAAGGCCTTTGGCCAGGCCGTGGCGGACCTCCAGGGCCCGCGCTTCATGATGGCGGACATGCGCACCCAGCTGGACGCGGCGGAGCTCTTGACCCTGCGCGCCGCCGCCCTCAAGGAGGCCGGCCAGCCGTTCACCCGCGAGGCCTCCATGGCCAAGCTCTTCGCCAGCGAGATGAGCAACAAGGTCGCGGACAAGGCCGTGCAACTGCACGGGGGCTACGGTTACATCGACGAGTTCCCCGTCGAGCGTTACTTCCGCGACGCGCGCGTGCAGACCATCTACGAGGGCACCAGCGAGGTGCAGCGCATGGTCATCGCCCGGGAAACATTCCGGCGCGAGGGGTAGCGCTCCGCTTGTCCCACACAGGGCGAGCGGGCAGGGGGCACCGGCCGGGTAGGACAGATGCGGACCCGGCCGGGGGTTCATAGAACACGGATCACCACATGGCGCGGCGCTCCACTTGACTCCCGGAAACCCAGGTGTCTAGGGTGCGCGGCTTCCAACCAGCCTTGCGTTCCCATTCAGGGGACATCCGCGGTCATCCGTCGCTCCCCGCAGACGGCCGCGCACCCATTCCAACAGGGGGCAGTTGTACCGTTCCAAGGACTTCCACTTCATGCAGCAGAACGTGAACCAGCAGATCGACGGCGGTGACGAAGACTTCGCGGCGATGTTCGAGGCCTCGCTCAAGGAGCGTGGCGGCGACGGAATCCTGAAGGAAGGCGAGATCGTCAAGGGCACGGTCGTGCAGGTGACGAAGGATTTCGCGATCGTGGACATCGGCTACAAGTCCGAGGGTCAGGTCCCGATCTCCGAGTTCACCAATCCCCGCGGTGAAGTCACCGTGAAGTCCGGTGACCCCGTCGAGGTCCTCCTGGAGAGCCGCGAGAACGACACCGGCATGGTCGTCCTCTCCAAGGAGAAGGCCGACAAGATGCGCATCTGGGACGAGATCTCCGCCGCGTGCGAGCGTGATGAGATCGTCAAGGGCACCATCGTCGGACGCGTGAAGGGCGGCCTCTCCGTCGACATCGGCGTGAAGGCGTTCCTCCCCGGCTCCCAGGTGGACATCCGCCCTGTGCGCAACCTTGACCAGTACATCTCGAAGGAATTCGAGTTCAAGGTCATCAAGTTCAACAAGAAGCGCGGCAACATCGTCCTCTCTCGCCGCGTGCTGCTGGAGAAGCAGCGCGAGGAGATGAAGAAGGAGACCCTCAAGAACCTCAAGGAGGGTGCGGTCCTCAAGGGCGTGGTCAAGAACCTCACGGACTACGGCGCCTTCATCGACCTCGGCGGCATCGACGGCCTGCTCCACATCACCGACATGTCCTGGGGCCGCATCGGTCACCCCAGCGAGATGTTCAACGTCGGTGACGAAGTGCGCGTCGTCGTCCTCAAGTTCGACCCCGCGCAGGAGCGCGTCAGCCTGGGCCTCAAGCAGATCCAGGAGGACCCGTGGCACCGCGCCGACGAGAAGTACCCCGTCGGGACCCGCGTCGCCGGCAAGGTCGTGTCCATCACGGACTACGGCGCGTTCATCGAGATCGAGCAGGGCGTGGAGGGCCTGGTGCACGTGTCCGAGATGTCCTGGACCAAGCGCCTCAAGCACCCGTCCAAGATCCTGGAGGTCGGCCAGACGGTGGAGGCCGTCGTCCTCGACATCGATCCGAAGGCCAAGCGCATCGCGCTGGGCATGAAGCAGATCGAGCAGAACCCCTGGACGCTGCTCGAGGACAAGTACCCGATCGGCTCCGTCATCAAGGGCCAGATCCGCAACGTCACCGACTTCGGCGTGTTCGTCGGCGTCGAGGAGGGCGTGGACGGCCTGGTGCACGTGTCCGACATCTCCTGGACCCAGCGCATCAAGCACCCGGGCGAGATGTTCAAGAAGGGCGACGAGGTCGAGGCGGTGGTCCTCAACATCGACGTCGAGAACGAGCGCTTCAGCCTGGGCATCAAGCAGCTCCAGCCGGACCCCTGGGAGACGCTGTCCGAGCGCCTGCCGGTGGGCAGCCGCGTGAAGGGCAAGGTCACCAAGGTCACCGACTTCGGCGCGTTCGTGGAGATCGAGCCGGGCATCGAAGGCCTGGTCCACGTCTCCGAGCTGAAGGAAGAGCGCGTGGAGAACCCCCGCGACGTGGTGCAGGAGGGCCAGGAGGTCGAGGTCAAGCTCATCGACATCAACACCCCGGACCGCAAGGTGGCGCTGTCCATCAAGGCGCTCATCGGCGAGGGCGAGGACTACCGCGAGTACCTGCGCAAGCAGGCGGAAGGGTCCAAGGCCCGCCTGGGCGACGTGATGGCGAGCAAGCTGAAGAAGTAATCAGCCCCACGTCTTGAAGTGGATGGCGGCCGGGTTCCCATGCGGGAGCCCGGCCGTTTCCATTTGATTCGCCCGAAACCGCCCGTGATAAGTCGCATCCAAACCTTTCCAGCGGTTCCGGTTCCCCTCTCAAGGAGACAGTTCCATGGCTCGTGAAGTCGTCATCGTGGGCGCGGCCCGTACCCCCATCGGCTCCTTCCAGGGAGCGCTGTCCAAGCTCACCGCCCCGCAGCTGGGCGCCATCGCCATCAAGGCGGCGCTGGAGCGCGCGGGCGTGAAGCCGGAGGCCGTGCAGGAGGTCATCATGGGCAACGTCCTCCAGGCCGGCGTGGGACAGGCGCCTGCCCGTCAGGCTGCCATCTTCGCGGGCATCCCGGAGTCCGTGCCGGCCGTCACCCTCAACAAGGTCTGTGGCTCCGGCCTCAAGACGGTCATCGCCGCGGCGCAGTCCATCGCCCTGGGTGACGCGGACGTCGTCGTCGCGGGCGGCATGGAGTCCATGTCCAACGCGCCCTACCTGAGCCACACCATGCGCGGCGGCTCGCGCATGGGGAACGTGGAGTTCAAGGACGCGATGATCCACGACGGCCTCTGGGACGTGTACGGCAACGTCCACATGGGCAACTGTGCCGAGGAGTGCGCCACCTCGCAGGGCATCAGCCGCGCGCAGCAGGACGAGTTCGCGCTGGAGTCCACGCGCCGCGCCATCCAGGCCCAGAAGGAAGGCCTGTTCACCGCGGAGATCGTCCCCGTGCAGATTCCCGGCAAGAAGCCGGATGAGTTCACCACCGTCTCCGAGGACGAGGGCCCCAAGAACGCCAAGCCGGACAAGATCCCGGGCCTGAAGCCGGTGTTCAAGAAGGACGGCACCGTGACGGCCGCCAACGCGTCCTCCATCAACGACGGCGCCGCCGCCGTGGTGCTGATGAGCGAGGAGCGCGCGAAGGCCGAGGGCCGCACCATCCTGGGCCGCATCAAGGGCTACGCGCAGGCCGCTCGCAAGCCGGTGGAGTTCACCATCGCGCCGGCGGACGCCATCAACGCGCTGCTCAAGAAGCAGAACATCACCGCCAAGGACGTGGACCTCTGGGAGATCAACGAGGCCTTCTCCGTGGTGTCCATCGCCAACAACAAGATCCTCGGCCTGGAGCCCTCCAAGGTGAACGTGCGCGGCGGCGCGGTGGTGCTGGGCCACCCGATTGGCGCGTCCGGCACGCGCGTGCTCGTCACGCTGCTGCAGACGATGAAGGACCAGGACAAGAAGCGCGGCGTGGCGTCGCTCTGCATCGGCGGCGGCGAAGGCATCGCGCTGATGGTCGAGCGCTGAAGAGGACACCGCCCGCATGAACAAGGTCTACGCGAGCGCGGACGAGGCGGTCGCCGACATCCCGGACAACATCACCCTCATGAGTGGTGGGTTCGGGCTGTGCGGCAACCCCGAGAACCTCATCACGGCCCTGCACAAGAAGAACGTGAAGGGCCTCACCATCATCTCCAACAACTGCGGCACCACGGAACTGGGGCTGGGCGTCCTCCTGCAGAACAAGCAGGTGAAGAAGATGGTCGCCAGCTACGTGGGGGAGAACAAGGAGTTCGAGCGGCAGTTCCTCTCCGGTGAGCTGGAGGTGGAGCTCAACCCGCAGGGCACGCTCGCGGAGCGCATCCGCGCCGGGGGCTGCGGCATCGGCGGGTTCTTCACGCCGACGGGCGCGGGCACCCAGGTGGCGGAGGGCAAGGAGTCGCGGATGATCGACGGGCGGCTCCACGTCCTGGAGACGCCGCTGAAGGCGGACTTCGCCATCGTCCACGCCTGGAAGGCGGACACCTGGGGCAACCTGGTGTTCCACAAGACGGCGCGGAACTTCACGCCCATGATGTGCATGGCCGCCAAGGTCACCATCGTGGAGGCGGAGCACATCGTGCAGCCGGGAGAGCTGGACCCGGATCAGGTGCACATCCCGAGCATCTTCGTGCACCGCATCGTGCAGGCGCAGAACCTCCAGAAGTGGATCGAGCGGCGGACCGTCCGCAAGAAGGCGTCCTGAGCCATGCCCCTGACTCGTGAACAGATCGCGCAGCGCATCGCCCAGGAGCTGAAGGACGGCTTCTACGTGAACCTGGGCATCGGCATCCCCACGCTGGTCCCCAACTACATCCCGCCCGGGGTGGAGGTGGTGCTCCAGTCGGAGAACGGCCTGCTCGGCATCGGGCCGTATCCGGAGGAGGGGAAGGAGGATCCGGACCTCATCAACGCGGGCAAGGAGACGGTGACGGTGGTGAAGGGCTCCGCCTTCTTCGACTCCGCGCTGTCCTTCGGGATGATCCGCGGCGGCCACATCGACCTGGCCGTGCTGGGCGCCATGGAGGTCAGCGAAGAGGGTGACCTGGCCAACTGGATGATCCCCGGCAAGATGGTGAAGGGCATGGGCGGCGCCATGGACCTGGCCGTCGGTGCCAAGCGCATCTACGTGGCCATGGAGCACGCCAACAAGGACGGGCAGCCCAAGATCTTGAAGAAGTGCTCGCTGCCGTTGACGGGCCTCAAGTGCGTGCACCACATCGTCACGGACCACGCGTTCATCGACGTGACGTCCGAAGGACTGGTCCTGCGGGAGCTGGCGCCAGGACTGACGGTGGAACGGGTGCAGCAGCTCACCGAGCCGAAGCTGAAGATCGCGCCCGACCTGCGCGAGATGAAGTTTCCCGCCTGACGTAGGGTGCTAGGGTGCGCTTCCGTCTCCCCGCCAATTCTTGGAGGCGGACGGAAGCCACCTTCCCCCGGGGAACGGAGCACCTCATGGCCGACACTTCGGAGAAGCCCGTCCCCGCGCCTCGCGCGCACCGCATCGACCACGAGCTGCCCGTGGCGTACCGCACGGTGGCGGGCTTCGTGACGGACTGGGCGGTGAACCTGTCGCGCGGCGGGCTCTACATCAACACGCAGCAGCCGCTGCCGGTGGGCACGGTGGTGCGCCTGCTGGTGTCTCTGCCGGGGGCCAGCTTCCCGGTGGACCTGTCGGGGAAGGTGACCCGGACCAACGCGCAGGGCACGACGGGCGCGGAGGTGCCGGGGATGGCGGTGGAGTTCCTGGACGTTGACGACGAGAAGCGGTCGCGCATCGAAGCGTTCGTGGAGCGCCTGCGGGAAGCCCTGCCGGCGGACGAGCGTGGCAGTGCGACCCGGAAGTAGGGCGGCCCCACCCAGGCGGCCCCCGCGAGTGCGCCTGCGATGACGACGCTGCCCGAAGCTCCCATTGAACTGACGATTGAACGGCTGGGCCAGCTCGGGGAGGGCGTGGCCTCATGGGAGGGACGCACCGTCTTCGTCCCTGGCGCGTTCCCCGGCGACACCGTGCGCGTCCACCTGGAGGCCCAGGGCAAGGTCCTGCGTGGCCTGCTGGGCCAGGTGCTGACGGACGGTGCGGAGCGCGTGGCGTCGCGCTGCGTGTACTCGGACGCGTGCGGCGGCTGTGACTGGCTGGAGCTGGCGGTGCCGGCGCAGCGGTCCGCGAAGCAGGAGATCGTCCTCTCCACCCTGGAGCACCTGGGCCACCTGAAGCGCTCGGCGTTCACCGTGCGGCCGTTGATGGTGGCGCCGCGCGACTGGGGCTACCGGCGGCGCGCGGTGCTGCACGGGGCGGGGAAGGGGGCGCTCGGCTACTTCGGCCGACGCACGCATGAGCGCATTCCCATCGACGTCTGCCCCGCGCTCACGCCGGTGCTCACCGCGCTGCCCGGGAAGCTGGCCCCGCTGCTCAAGCCGCTGGCGAAGGACACGGAAGAGGTCCTGCTGCTCGCGGAGGGCGACAAGGCCGCGTTCGCCGTGAACCTCAGCGGCACGGTGACGGCGCGGCACCTGGAGGCGGCGGAGGCCGCTGTGCGGGCCCTGCGGCTGGAGGGCGCGGTGCTGGTGCCGAAGGAGGGCTCGGCGCGGCTGATTGGGCGGCCGGTGCTGCGCTCGCTGTCCCCGCTGCGCCCCGAGGTGCCGGTGTACCTGCGGCCGGATGCGTTCGCGCAGGCGCACGCGGAGGCCAACGTGGGGCTCGTCACCGCGGCCCTGTACGAGCTGGGCGCGAAGGAGACGGACTCCGTGCTGGAGCTGTACTCCGGCAACGGCAACTTCACCTTCCCGCTGGCCGGCACGGCCGGGTCGGTGCTGGGCGTGGAGTCCTCCCCGGTGGGCGTGGAGCTGGCGCAGCGGAGTGCTCGCGAGGCCAGCGTGGCCAACGTGCGCTTCGTCCAGGGTGACGCGCGCAAGGTGTGCGACGGGCTGGTGGCGGAGGGGCGTTCGTTCGACCTGTGCCTCGCGGATCCGCCGCGTGCCGGGGCTCCGGGCCTGGCGAAGTGGATGCGCGCGCTGAATGTGCGCCGGGTCGTGTACGTAGCGTGTGACCCGGCCTCGCTGGCGCGCGACGCGGCGGGGCTGGTGGAGGCCGGTTACAAGCCCGTGGCGCTCCAGGTGGTGGACATGTTCCCGCAGACGCACCACGTGGAAGCGGTGATGTCCTTCGAGCGGGAGGCCTGACGCCATGGACGCGCGCATCGTCGAGTTCGCGGAGGTGCTTCGCCAGAACGGCGTCCGCGTCAGCACGTCCGAGGTGCAGGACGCCCTGCGCGCCACCGCCGAGGTGGGCGTCCAGGACCGCGCGCTGTTCCGCTCCGTGCTGCGCACCACGCTGGTGAAGCGCGAGCTGGACGTGGAGACCTTCCGCCGCGCGTTCGACTTCTATTTCTCCGGCGCGGCCCGCACGTTCGAGGCCATCGACGCATCGCTGGCGAAGCAGCTGGAGGAAGAGGGCTACCTGGAAGGCGACCTGCTGAAGATGGTCATCTACCAGATGAACCTGCTGGCCCCGGAGATGTCCCCGCTGGCGCAGGCGCTCCTCGCGGGCGACCGCGCGCGGCTGGCGCAGATCTTCCGTCAGGCGTCGCTCCAGCTGGACCTGGGGCAACTGGAGAGCCCGCTGCAGACGGGGTTCTTCACGCGGCGGATGCTCGCGGCCGCGGGCATGGAGCGGGCGCGCTCCGACTTGAAGTCGCTGGAGGACGAGCTCAAGGCTCGCGGGCTCCATGCCGAAGGGGTGGAGATCGTCTCGCGCCACGTGGCCGCGGCGATGCGCAAGATTGAAGACGCCGCTCGCGCCGAGGTGAAACGTCAGTCCGAGGCTCGCATCCGCCGCCGCACGGATGCCGTCACGGAGAAGCCGCTGCACCTGCTCACGCAGGCGGAGGTGGACCAGATGGAGGCCGCCGTCCGCACGATGGCGGAGAAGCTCAAGAGCCGGATGATCCGCAAGCAGCGGTCGCACCGGCGCGGGTCGCTCCATGCCCAGCGCACGCTGCGCCGGAACATGCCCTGGGACGGCGTGCCCATGGTGCCGGTGTTCCGCACCCGCCGGCCGGAGCGCCCGGAGCTGGTGGTGCTCTGTGACGTGTCCGACTCCGTCCGCAACACGTCCCGGATGATGCTGCTGTTCATGCACACGATGCAGTCGCTGTTCGTGCGCGTGCGCTCGTTCGTCTTCGTGTCCGACGTGGGGGAAGTCACCCAGTTCTTCAAGGACCTGGACGTGAGCGAGGCCATCGACGCGGCGACCGCCGGGCGCACCGTGTCCATGAGCGCGAACTCCAACTACGGCCGTGCGCTGGCGGACTTCACGCGCGACCACCTGGGCAGCATCACGCGCCGCACCACCGTGATGATCATTGGCGACGGCCGCAACAACTACAACGCGAGCAACGCCTGGGCCCTCAAGGACCTGAAGCGCAAGGCGAAGCGCGTGCTGTGGATCTGCCCCGAGGACCGGGGCAACTGGGGCATCGGCGACAGCGAGATGCTCACCTACGAGAAGCACTGCACCCAGGCCGTCGTCGTCACCTCCGTGTCGGACCTGGCCCGCATCGCGGACCAGCTCGTCCCCGTCTGAAACCCCGCTTCCCAACGCAGAGGAGCCCCATGGCCCCGTCCTTCTTCGACGACTACCAGGACGTCCCCAACGTGGAGAGCGGTCCAGACTTCGACGCCGCCGACGACCGCACGCTGCGCATGGCGTCCCGCCCGGTGGACAAGGCGCTGCTCGACGCGCTGGTCCGCTACCAGGAGACCTTCCTGGCGCACGTGGAGGCGGACGCCGGCCCGGAGGCCATGGCCCGCGCGGCGAAGGCAGGGCTGGAGACGAGCGGCCTGGACGTGAAGGCGGCGGAGTGGGGGAGCGCCGTGCTGCGGGCCTTTGGCGGGCGGCGGTGGACGGTGCAGCGGCTGCGCTCGAAGCTGACGGAGCTGGAGTCGCGCTCCGGGCCGGAGGTGGCCGAGGTGAAGAAGCGCGTCCAGGACGAGCTGGTGAAGCAGGAGCGGGAGACGGACGCCCTGGGCCGGCGGTACGGCGTGGAGACGGTGGCCCTGCTCCGGGAGCGCGAGGCGGAGATCCTGGCCTTGCACACCCGGCTCACGAAGGTGCTCAGCCGGGGATGACCCGGAGTGTCCGCCCGGTTGCATTCCGCGTCCGGGCGTTCCATAACGGCCCGTTTTCCTTCAAGGCCCACCCATGAAGCGCTACTTCATCCACACCTTCGGCTGCCAGATGAACGTCAACGACTCGCTCCGCATGAGCGAGGCGTTGTCGAAGATGTCCTACGTCCCCACGCCCGAGGCGGACAACGCGGACCTCATCATCCTCAACACCTGCTCCATCCGGGAGAAGGCCGAGGACAAGATGCTGTCCGCGCTGGGGCGCTACCGCGCCGTGAAGGCCAGCCGCGGCGCCATCCTGGGCGTGGGCGGCTGCGTGGCCCAGCAGGAGAAGGACAAGCTGCTGAAGAAGGTCCCGTACCTGGACTTCGTCTTCGGCCCGGACAACATCGCGAAGCTGCCGGAGGTCATCGCCCGCGTGCAGGACGCCCGCGAGCGCGTGGTGGAGACGGCCTTCGTGGACTCCGAGGAGTACGTCTTCCCGCGCGCTGACGCGGAGACGTCCCGAGGCAAGGTGTCCGAGTTCGTCACGGTGATGAAGGGCTGCGACAACGTCTGCTCCTTCTGCATCGTCCCGCACACCCGTGGCCGCGAGGTCAGCCGCAACTTCCCGGAGGTCCTCAACGAGGTGGCGGACCTGGCCGGCGTGGGCGTGCGCGAAGTCACGCTCATCGGCCAGAACGTCAACTCGTACCAGGGCGGCATCAGCTTCGCGCAGCTGCTCCTGCGCACCGCGGAGGTGCCGGGCATCGAGCGCGTGCGCTTCACCACGAGCCACCCGCACGACCTGTCGGACGAGCTGATTGAAGCCTTCCGCGTGCAGCCCAAGATTGCTCCGCACTTCCACCTGCCCGTGCAGTGCGGCAGCGACCGCATCCTGAAGATGATGCGCCGCGACTACACCGTCGAGCAGTACATGGAGCGGCTGGAGAAGCTGCGCGCGGCGCGGCCCGGCATCGCCATCACCACGGACATCATCGTGGGCTTCCCCGGAGAGACCGAGGAAGAGTTCGAGATGACGATGCAGCTCACGGAGCGGGTGAAGTACGACAACCAGTTCTCCTTCGTGTACAGCCCGCGCCCCAAGACGGGCGCCGCGCTGCGCGAGAAGGACTGGGGCCCCATCCCGCACGAGGTGAAGGTGGCCCGGCTGGAGCGGCTGCAGAAGCTGCAGCGGCGCATCAGCGGCGAGTACACCCAGGCGCAGGTGGGGCTGGACGTGGAGGTCCTCGTGGAGGGCCGCTCGCGCTACGACGCCACCAAGCGCTTCGGCCGCACGCCGGAGAACCGCACCGTGAACTTCGAGGGCGACGCTCCGGCGGGCTCCATCGTGAAGGTGCACGTGGAGCGCGCCACGCCCAACCAGCTCGCGGGCAAGCAGGTGGCGATGCTCCAGGCCCCCACCGTGACGCCGCCGGCGGTGGAGCTGCCCGTGCCGCTGCATGTGCCGGCGGAGGCCTGACGCTTCCGCCGCTGTCCCGCCGTCGGAGGTACTCCCATGCCGTTGAAGCCGTTTCGCGGGGTGTCCCCCCGCGTCCACCCGAGCTGCTTCATCGAGGACTCCGCCCAGGTGGTGGGCGACGTGGAGCTGGGCGAGGACTCGTCCATCTGGTTCAACTCCGTGCTGCGCGGGGACGTGAACTCCATCCGCATCGGCAAGCGCACCAACATCCAGGACCTCACCATGGTGCACGTCACCAGCCAGGGTGACTCCACGACGGTGGGCGACGACTGCACGGTGGGCCACCGGGTCATCCTCCACGGGTGTGTCGTGGGCAACCGGGTGCTGGTGGGCATGGGCGCCATCCTGATGGACGGCGTGGAGGTGGGGGACGACTGCATCATCGGCGCGGGCACGCTGCTGACGCCCGGGACCAAGATTCCACCGGGGTCGTTGGTGGTGGGCTCGCCCGGCAAGGTGAAGCGCCCCATCCACGACGGCGAGCGCGAGTTCCTGGTGCAGTCCGCCCTCCACTACGTGCACACCGCCGCCGAACACCGCGCCAGCCGCTGACGCGGCCACGCTGTGCGTGTTAGGAACACCCCCATGGCTCTCGTGCCCGAGACGACCCTGAAGGCCTGTCCGCTCTTCAAGGGCTTCACCGACACCGGCATCTCCATCTTCGCGGCGGCGGCCGTGTCGCGCGCCTTCCCCAAGGGGACGTCGCTGTTCACCGAGGGCAAGCCGGGGGACTCGCTGCTCATCGTCGGCGAGGGCACCGTGCGGCTGAGCGCCCGGAGCCCGTCGGGCGAGGACATCCCGCTGGGTGAGGTGACGGTGGGTGAGCCCCTGGGCGAGCTCGCGCTCGTGCAGAAGGGGGAGCGGCTGTGCTCCGCCACCGCGCAGACGGACGTCATGGCGCTGGAGATCCGCGCCGCGGACTTCCAGAAGCTGCTCGCGGCGAAGCCGCAGGCCTGCATCAAGCTGCTGATGGGCATCGTCAGCCACTTCGGCGCGAAGGCTCGGGACAACCGGGACATGCTGCGCACGCTCGTGGCGCGGGCCCCGGGAAGCTGACCCCGGCTGTCGGACAGGTGGCGTCGGGCTCCTGCCCGGAGGCCGGAAAGCAGCCAGGACGCTGCCACCCGCACCCGAGGTGGTTACTCTGCTTGCCTGGAGCCCCTCCGGGCTCGCAGGCTGTCGCACACCGTGGGCGTGGGTAGGCACAAGGCCGAGGGCTTTCGTGGTGGGGCGCGGGCGCTTGAGGTGGGAAGCTGGGCGGCCGGAGTTTTCAACTGTCCCACCCGGTTGATGGCTGGGTGATGGACGGGCCGGCCCGGGTGGTTGCCGAGCGGCCCTTCGGAAGTGATTGGACGGAACGACGCGTGGAAGAACTGCTCACCAACCTGCTCGGTAACTCCCAGGGCCTCTTCGCCTACCTGACCGTGTTCGCCATCCTGGTGGCGTGCGGCCTGGGCGTGCCGCTGCCGGAGGACATCTCGCTCATCCTCGGTGGGTTCCTGGCGCACAAGGGCGCGGCCAACGTCCACGTGATGATGGTGGTGGGGTTCCTGGGCATCCTGGTGGGTGACAGCCTCATCTACCTGGCGGGGCGCCGGCTGGGCACGCGGCTGGGACGCGACCCGGGGGCGAAGGGTGGGGGGTTCTTCTCCAAGATCGTCACGCCGGAGAAGCGGGCGAAGGTGGAGTCGCTCTTCATCACGCACGGCCAGAAGATCGTGATGATCGCCCGCTTCATGCCGGGCGTGCGCGCGGTGACGTACTTCACCGCGGGCTCCGTCCACATGAGCTACTGGCGCTTCATCTTCTGGGACGGCCTGGCGGCGCTGCTGTCCGCGCCGGTGTTCGTGTGGCTCGGGTTCCACTTCGGTGGCGAGCTGGACATGGTCATCCGCAAGCTGAAGGACGGCCAGGTGGTGGTGATGGGCACGCTGGCGGTGCTGGGCGTGGGCTACTTCCTCTACCGCCGCCGCAAGAACGCGAAGCTCGCGGCCGAGGCCGCAGCCAAGGCGCAGATGACGCCGGTGGCCCTGCCGCCCGTGCCGGAGACGCTGGAGAACAGCGTGGCGCGCCCGCCCAGCCCCAGCGCCTTCTTCGACGTGCCCGCCGACAAGGCGCCCACGTCCGACGCCGACCGGAACGCGCACAAGTAGCCGAAGCTCGACGGTGACCGCGGTTCCCGAAACCCCGCCCCCTCGAAGGAGGGAGCGGGGTTCTTCGTTGCGGGCCTACTTCTCGCCGCGCAGCGCCTTCGCCAGCAGCTCCGCGACGGCCTGCACCACCGGCTCGCGCAGCAGCGTGTAGTGGGTGCCCGGCAGGCGGTGCGACTCCAGCCGGTCTCCCACGAGCGCCGTCCAGCCGCCGTCACCCGTGCCCGTGTCGTCCACGAGCTCCTCGGCCTGGAAGCGCAGCACGCGCTGCTCCATCGCGGGCGGGTGGTAGCGCCGGGCCGCTTCGAGGTTGGCCTCGAAGACCTGGAACAGCCCCGTTGCGCTCTGGGCGTCCACTCCGGGCGGGAGGGCTCCGGCCCGGGCCGCGGACTCCAGCACCTTCGCGAGCGCCGCCTCTGCCTCCAGCGTCGCCAGCTCCGCCGTGTCCACGGCCAGGTCCGCCAGGGACACGCCCATCAGGTCCTGCGCGAACAGGCCCACCGCCAGCGTGCGGTCCAGGTCCGGCTCGGAGTCCGGCACCGTCTCCGGCACATACGAGTCGATGAGCGCCACCAGCTCCACGACCTCGCCCGCTTCGCGGAGCTGGAACGCCATCTCGTAGGCGATGACGCCGCCCAGGGACCAGCCGCCCAGGTGGTACGGCCCGTGGGGTTGGACCTCTCGCAGCGCCCGCACGTAGCTGGCGGCCAGGGCCTCCACGGTGTCCAGCGGGTTGTTCGTGCCGTCCAGGCCCCGGGCCTGGAGGCCGTAGAAGGGCTGATCCGGTCCCAGCCGCCGCGCGAGCTCCGCGTAGGCCAGCACCGTGCCGCCCACCGGGTGCACGCAGAAGAACGGCGGCGCGGTGCTCGCGCCTTCCTTCGTGAAGGGCACCAGCGGCGTGAAGGGCTGCGGCTCCTCCGCCGCCGCGCTCTCGCCCAGCAGCACCGCGAACCGCTCCACGCTGGGGGCCTGGAAGAGGGCCGACAGCGGGAGCTTCTGGCCCGTCTCCCGGTTCACCGCCGACATCAGGCGCACCGCGAGCAGCGAGTGTCCGCCCAGCTCGAAGAAGCTGGTGCGCACGTCCACCGCGGCCACGCCCAGCGCTTCGGCCCAGAGGCTGGCGAGCAGCGCTTCCCGCTCGTCCCTGGGGCCCACGCGCGCTTCGGGGTTCGCGGCCTCGTCCACCGGGGCGGGGAGCGCCGCGCGGTCCACCTTGCCGTTGGGCGTCAGCGGGAGCACCGGCAGCGCGACGTAGGCGGCCGGCACCATGTAGTCCGGCAGCGAGCGCTGGAGGTGGCTTCGGAGCGGAGCGGTGTCCACCTCCGGGGCCACGTACGCCACCAGGCGCTGCACGCCCGGCACTTCCTCGCGCACCAGCACCATCGCGTCCCGGATGCCCGGGTGCGTGCGCAGCGCGGCTTCGATTTCACCCGGCTCGATGCGATAGCCGCGCAGCTTCACCTGGAAGTCCACGCGTCCCATGAAGTCGAGCGTGCCGTCCTGCTTCCAGCGGACCCGGTCGCCCGTGCGGTACATGCGGGCCCCGGGCTCCGTGCTGAACGGGTGGGGGATGAAGCGCTCCGCCGTGAGGTCCGGCCGGTTCCGGTAGCCGCGCGCCAGGCCTTCGCCCGCGATGAACAGCTCACCGGGGACGCCCACGGACACGGGGTTCAGGTTCGCGTCCAGCACGTACACACCCACGTTGAGCATGGGCCGGCCGATGACGGGCGTGGGCTGCGCCGTGCCCTGGATGCGCTCCGTGGTCGACGCCACGGTGCCCTCGGTGGGGCCGTAGGCGTTGTAGGCGCGCGTGCGGTTCGTCGCCGCGAGCGCGCGCCACGTCACCTCGTCCATCGCCTCACCGCCGATGAAGCAGATGGACGGCACGTGCGGCCGCTCCAGGAAGCCCGCGTCCAGCAGCAGCTTGAACAGCGACGGCGTGCAGTCCAGCACGTCGATGCGCTGCTGCTCCACCCACGTAAGCATCGCCTCCGGATCCTGCCGCGTCGCCTCCGGGACGAGGCACAGGCAGTGGCCGTCCGCCATCAGCACCAACTGGGCCACGGACGCGTCGAAGTAGAACGGCGCGTTGAAGCTCACGCGCATCGCCGGGGGCGCCTGCGTGTAGCAGGCGTCCTTCAGCGAGCGCTGGAAGTGCGCCAGCGAGCGGTGCTGGATCATCACGCCCTTGGGCGTGCCCGTGGAGCCCGACGTGTAGATGACGTAGGCCAGGTGCTCCGGCCGCACGCCCGAGCGCGGGTTGCTGGGCGAGGACGACTCGATGCGTCGGGCGTCCACGTCCAGCCGCACGACGTGCCGCACCGCCGGCTGCCACGTCTCCACCTGGGCCTGGGTGGTCAGCAGCACCGGGGCGCCGCTGTTCTCCAGGACGAAGGCCCTGCGCGCTTCCGGGGCCGCCGGGTCGAGCGGCACGTACGCGCCGCCCGCCTTCAGGATGCCCAGCAGGGCGACCATGGCCTCCGGCGAGCGCTCCAGGCAGAACGCCACCGGCACGTCCGGGCCCACACCCAGTGAGCGCAGGTAGTGCGCCAACTGGTTCGCGCGCACGTTGAGCTGGTGGAACGACACGGACGTGTCGCCCATCACCACGGCCGGGGCCTTGGGCGTGCGCGTCACCTGCTGCTCGAAGCGCGTGTGGAAGGGCAGGTCGCCCTCGAAGTCGGCCGTCTCGCCGCTCCACTCCTCCAGCACCCACTGGCGCTCCTCGGCCGTCAGCAGGGGCAGGGTGTCCACGGCGGCGTCCGGCTTCGCGACGGCGCCCTCCAGCAGTTGGACCAGGTGCTCCGACAGCCGGCGCGCGGTGGCGGGCTCGAAGAGGTCCGTGGCGTAGGACAGGACGCCCTCGAAGCCGCGCTCCGTGCGGCCGAGCGTCAGGTCCAGGTCGAACTTCGTCGTGGGCAGGTCCACCTCCACCGGGCGCAGCGTCAGCTCCGGCAGGCGCACCTCGGAGTCCGGCACGTTCTGGAGCGCGAAGAGGGCCTGGATGAGCGGCGTGCGCGACAGGTCGCGCGTGGGCTGCACGGCCTCCACCAGCCGCTCGAAGGGGATGTCCTGGTGTTCGTACGCGCCCAGCGTCGTGGTGCGCACCTGCGCGAGCAGCTTGCGGAACGACGGGCTGCCGTCGAACCGCGCGCGCAGCACCAGCGTGTTGACGAAGAAGCCGATGAGCCCCTCCGTCTCCGCGTGGCGCCGGCCCGCGATGGACGTGCCGACGAGCAGGTCCTCCTGACCGGAGTACCGGTGCAGCAGCGTCTGGAAGGCCGCGAGCAGCACCATGAAGGGCGTGGCGCCTTCACGCTGCGCCAGCGCCTCCACGGCTTCACTCAACGCCTGCGACAGGCGCACCGGGAACGTCGCACCGCGAGCGGAGCGCTGCGGCGGACGCGGCTTGTCCGTGGGCAGCGCCAGTGCCTGCGGGGCTCCGGCCAACTGCTGCGTCCACCAGGCGAGCTGCGCGTCCAGCACCTCGCCCTGGAGCCAGCCGCGCTGCCAGACGGCGAAGTCCGGGTACTGCACCGGCAGCGGGGCCAGCGGCAAGGGCTGGCCCTGCCGGAAGGCCTCGTAGAGCGCGGTGACTTCGCGCACGAGGATGCTCATGGACCAGCCGTCGCCGATGGCGTGGTGCAGACACAGGAGCAGCACGTGCTCCTCTTCGCCCAGCTTCAGGAGCGTGAGGCGTGCCAGCGGACCCGTGGCCAGGTCGAAGGGCGTCAGCGCGTCCTCGCTCGCGAGGCGCAGCGTCTCCGCCTCGCGCGCTTCGTCGGACAGCCCCGTGAGGTCCACCACCGACAGGACTCCGGTGGGGGCGGGGTGCACGTGCTGGCGGGGTTCGCCGTCGTGGGACTCGAACGTGGTGCGCAGCCCTTCGTGGCGCTGGACCAGGGCGTCGAAGGCCTGCTGGAGCGCGGGCACGTCCACCGCGCCGGAGAGGCGCAGCGCGGTGGGCATGTTGTAGAGCGCGCTGCCCGGGTCGAGCTGATCGATGAACCACAGCCGCTGCTGCGCGAACGACAGCGGATGCGGACCGGGCGTCGCGGCGGGGCGCAGCGGCGGCAGGGCGCTGGCCTCCGGTGCGTCCGGCAGCCGCTGGGCCAGTGCTGCCACGGTGGGGGACTCGAACAGCGCCCGGACGCCCACGTCCACGCCGAAGCGGGCGCGGATGCGGGAGACCAGTTGCGTGGCCAGCAGCGAGTGGCCGCCCAGCTCGAAGAAGTGGTCGTTGCGCCCCACGACGGGGACGTTCAACAGCTCCTCCCACAGCGAGGCCAGGGCCACCTCCGCGGGCGTCGCCGGGGCCTCGTACGAGCGCGCGGCGCGCAGCTGCGCCTCCGGCGAGGGCAGGGCCTTTCGGTCCACCTTGCCGTTGGGCGTCAGCGGCAGCGAGGGCAGGGTGACCAGCGCGGACGGCACCATGTACTCCGGCAGGTGCCGGCGCAGGTGCTCGCGCAGGGACTCCGTGTCGGCGTCCGTCACCACGTAGCCCACGAGGCGCCGGTCTCCCGGGACATCCTCGCGCACCAGCGCCAACGCGTCGCGGACGGCGGCGTGCGTGCGCAGCGTGGCTTCGATTTCGCCCAGCTCGATGCGGAAGCCGCGCAGCTTCACCTGGAAGTCCAGGCGGCCCATGAACTCCAGCGTGCCGTCCGGCCGCCAGCGGGCCTTGTCACCCGTGCGGTAGAGGCGGGCGCCGGGCTCCGCGCTGAACGGATCCGGCAGGAAGCGCTCGGCGGTCAGGTCCGGCCGGCCCAGGTAGCCGCGCGTGATGCCTTCGCCGGAGAAGCACAGCTCGCCCGGCGTGCCGAAGGGCACCAGGCGCTGCCGCGCGTCCAGCACGTACGCGTTCAGGTTCGCCAGCGGACGGCCGATGACGGGCTCCGTCCGGGGGTTGCCCTGGATGGGCGCGGTCGTCGTGCCGACGGTGCACTCCGTGGGGCCGTACGCGTTGAAGGCGCGCGTGCGGTCCGTCGCGGCCAGCTTCCGCCACGACTCGGAGTCCAGTGCGTCACCGCCCAGCACGATGTGCGGCGGCACCCAGGCGCGCTCCAGCAGCCCGGCCGCCAGCAGCGGCTTGAGCTGCGCGGGCGTGCAGTCCAGCGAGTCGATGCGGTGCTGCTCCAGCCACGCGAGCATCGCCTCCGGATCCAGGCGCAGCGCGTCCGGGACGACGTACAGGCAGTGGCCGTCGATGAGCCGGATGACCCGCTCCATCACCGCGTCAAAGTACAGCGGCGCGGTGACGGTGACGCGCTGGCCCCGGGGCTGGCCCGCGTAGAGCGCGCGGCCCATGGCCCGGTGCAGGTTGAGCACGGAGCGGTGCTGCGCCATCACGCCCTTGGGCGTGCCCGTGGAGCCCGACGTGTAGAGGACGTACGCCAGATGCTCCGGGCCCGTCAGCGCGGGCAGGGGCTCATGCGAGAGGGCCCCCAGGCCGGCCTGCTCCACGTCCAGCCACAGCTCCTGGGCGCCGTAGGGGCTCCAGTCGCCGCACGCGGCCTCGGTGGTGACGAGCACGGCCGCGCCGCTGTCGCGCAGCACGAAGTCCTTGCGCGCCGACGGGGCGGAAGGATCCAACGGCACGAACGCGCCGCCGGCCTTGAGCACCGCGAGCAACGCGAGGATGGCCTCCACCGAGCGCTCCAGGCACAGGGCGACCCGGACCTCGGGGCCCACGCCCATGGAGCGCAGCCGCCACGCGAGCTGGTTCGCCCGCGTGTCGAGCTGCCGGTACGTCAGCGTCGTCTCTCCGAACACGACGGCCGGGGCGTCCGGGGTACGCGCCACCTGCCGCTCGATGAGGCCGTGCAGCGTGGCGTCGCGCTCGAACTCCACCCACTCGCCGCTGCCGGTGCGCACCAGCCGCACCAGCTCCTCCGGCGAGACGAGCGACACGTCCGCCAGCGGCAGGTCGGGCGCGTCGCACACGGCCTCCAGCAGCCGTCGCAGGTGGGCGACGAACCGCTCGATGGTGTTGGCGTCGAAGAGGTCCGCAGCGTAGCGGAAGCCGCCCTCGTAGCCGTCGCCGGTCCGGTGCAGGTCCAGCGCCAGCTCGAACTGGGACAGCGACTCACCCTCGACGAGGGCCGGGGTCACGGACAGGCCGGGCACCGACAGCTCCGACACGGGCGCGTTCTGGAGCGCGAACATCGCCTGGAACAGCGGCGTGCGGCCCAGGTCGCGCTCGGGCTGGAGCGCTTCCACCAGGTGCTCGAAGGGGATGTCCTGGTGCTCGTACGCGCCCAGCGTGGTGGCGCGCACCTGGGCCAGCAGCTCACGGAACGTCGTCCGTGCGCCGAAGCGGCCGCGCAGCACCAGCATGTTCACGAAGAAGCCGATGAGGCCCTCCGTCTCCGCGTGGCGGCGGTTCGCGATGGGCGAGCCCACCAGCACGTCGTCCTGTCCGGACATGCGCGACAGCACGGCCTGGAACGCCGCCAGCAGCGCCATGAACGGCGTGGCGCCCTCGGCTTGCGCCAGCGCATCCACGCGCTCGGCAAGGGCGCGCGGCAGCGTCACCCGGATGAGTCCGCCACGCTGCGAAGCGGTGGCGGTCCTCGGCCGGTCGGTGGGCACGTCCAGCACGAACGGCGCACCGGAGAGCTGGTGCTTCCACCACTCCACCTGCGCTTGCAGCACGCCGCCCTGGAGCCAGCCGCGCTGCCAGACGGCGAAGTCCGCGTACTGCACCGGCAGCTCCGGCAGGGCGGGGGGACGTCCGGCGCGGCGGGCCTCGTAGAGCGCGGTGACCTCCCGCACGAGGATGCCCAGCGACCAACCGTCGGACACGATGTGGTGCAGATGCAGCACCAGCAGGTGCTCGCGCGCGTCCAGCTTCAGCAGCAGGGCGCGGATGACCGGGCCGCGCTTCAGGTCGAACGGGCGCAGCGTCTCCGCGTGGCCCAGGCGCTGGGCCTCGGCCTGCTTCGCGGCGCGGCTGCCCAGGCCCGTCAGGTCCACCAGCTCCAGCGGGACGCGGCCCTCCGGGTGGATGTCCTGCACCGGCTTGCCGGCCTCCATGCGGAACGTCGTGCGCAGGGACTCATGCCGTGCCATCAGCGCGTCCAGGCTGGCGCGCAGCGCGTCCACGTCCAGGTCGCCGATGAGGTTCAGCGCCAGGGGCATGTTGTAGAGCGGGCTGCCCGACTCCAGCTGGTCGATGAACCACAGGCGCTGCTGCGCGAACGACAGCGGCGGCGGGGCCGTCCTCGATGCGCGGACCAGCGGCGGGGCCTGCGTGCGGCGCGCGTCCACCAGCCGCTCCGCCAGCGACGCCACCGTGGGCGCGCGGAACAGCTCGCCCAGCGGCAGCTCCACGCCCAGCGACGCGCGGATGCGCGACACCACCTGCGTGGCCAGCAACGAGTGCCCACCCAGCTCGAAGAAGTCGCCGTGGATGTCCACGGTCTCCAGGTGCAGCACCTCCGCCCAGATGTCCGCGAGCGCCTTCTCCAGCGCGCTGCGGGGGGCGGCGGACGCGGCCGGATCCGCGGCGCGGACCTGCGGCGCGGGCAGGGCCTTGCGGTCCACCTTGCCGTTGGGGCTCAGCGGCAGCTTCGGCAGGACGACGATGGCCGACGGCACCATGTACTCCGGCAGCTGCTTCTGCACGGCCGCACGCAGCGCGTTCGTGTCGACGCCTTCTTCCTCGCTGGACACGACGTAGGCCACGAGGCGCCGGTCGCCCGGCACGTCCTCGCGCACCACGACCACCGCCTCGTCGACCTCCGGCGCCTGGCGGAGCACGGCTTCAATCTCGCCCGGCTCCACGCGGAAGCCGCGCAGCTTCACCTGGAAGTCGGTGCGGCCCAGGAACTCCAACGTCCCGTCGCGGCGCCAGCGCACGCGGTCGCCGGTGTCGTAGAGGCGCGCTCCGGGCTGCGTGGCGAAGGGGTGGGGGATGAAGCGCTCGGCGGTCAGGTCCGGGCGCTGGAGGTAGCCCCAGGCCAGGCCGTCTCCGCCGACGTGCAGCGTGCCCGGCACGCCCGGCGGCACGGGCTGGAGCGCCGCGTCCAGCACGTACACCGAGGAGTTCGTCAGCGGCCGGCCAATGGGCACCGAGCGGCCCACGGCGTCCCCGGCGCGCAGCGTGTGCGTGGCGGAGAACGTGGTGTTCTCCGTGGGCCCGTAGCCGTTGACCAGCACCGCGCCCGCGGGCAGCCGCTTCAGGTGTTCGCGCACGCGCTCCACGGGCAGCACGTCGCCGCCCGCCAGCACCTGCTTCACGCGGGCCAGCGCGTCGCCCTGGTGCAGCACCATCTGCTCGAAGAGGGCGGCGGTGAGCCACAGCGTGGTGATGCCCTCGCGCCGCAAGAGCGCGCCCGTCTCCTCCAGCGACAGCGCCTTGGGCGGCGCCAGCACCAGCGTCGCGCCGTTGAGCAGCGCACCCCAGAGCTCCAGCGTGGACGCGTCGAACGCGACGGGCGCCAGCTGGAGGAAGACCTCCCCGGGACCGAAGTGGATGAAGTCCGCGCCGCGCACCAGGCGGGTGATGCCCCGGTGCGGCACGCTGACGCCCTTGGGCCGGCCGGTGCTGCCCGACGTGAACATCACGTAGGCCAGTGCTTCCGCGGGCACCGTGAGGTCCAGCGCCGTCTCCGGCTGACGTGCGATCTGGGCAGCGTCACCGTCCAGCAGGACCTGGAGGTCCGTCACCTGGGGCAGCTCGTCGGCCAGGGTCTCCTGCGTGACGAGCACGCTGACGCTGGCCGCCTGGAGCATCCAGGTGATGCGCTCCGCGGGCGCCTTCACGTCCACCGGCACGTACGCCGCGCCGGCCTTGAGGATGCCCAACAGGCCCGTGACGAGGTCGAACGAGCGCTCCACGCACACGCCCACCCGGTGGCCGGGCCGCACGCCCTGGCGCCGCAGGTGGTGCGCAAGCTGGTTCGACGCGCGGTCCAGCGCCGCGTACGTGCGCGTCTCCGCGCCGGCCTTCAGCGCGATGGCGTCCGGCGTGCGCGCGGCCTGCTCCGCGAAGAGGGCGGCCACGGACGCGTCGCGCGGGTAGTCCCGGGCCGTGTCGTTCCACCCGACGAGCAGCCGCTGACGCTCCGCCTCCGTGAGCCACGGCAGCTGCGACAGCCGCGTGTCCGGCGCGCGGACGGCGGCCTCCACCAGCACGCGCAGTTGCTCGGCCATGCCGGCCACCGTGGCCGGCTCGAACAGGTCCTGGTTGAAGACGAGCGCGCCGTCGAAGCCTTCCGGCGTCCGCATCAGGATGCACTGGAGGTCGAAGAGGATGGTCTCCGGGTTGGCCTCGCGGGGGCGCAGCGTCAGGCCGGGCAGGGACAGCTCCGGCATGGGCGAGTTCTGCAGCGTGAAGGTCACCTGGAACAGCGGCGTGCGGCCCAGGTCGCGCTCCGGGTGGAGCACCTCCACCAGCTTCTCGAACGGCAGGTCCTGGTGCTCGTACGCGCCCAGCGTGGTGGCGCGCACGTCGTCCAGCAGCTCGCGGAAGCGCAGCGTGTCGCGGACCCGCGTGCGCAGCACCACCGTGTTCGCGAAGTAGCCGATGAGGTCCTCGGCCTCCGCGTGACGGCGGCCCGCGATGGGCGAGCCCACGAGCACGTCCTCCTGGCCCGCGTACCGGTGCAGCAGCGTCTGGAACGCCGCCAGCAGCACCATGAAGGGCGTGGAGGCCGTCTGCTTCGCCAGGGCCTCCAGCGCCTCGCTCAGCTCGCGCGGCAGCGTCATGGGCTGCACGCCCGCGCGGAAGGACTGGCGGGCCGGACGCGGGTGGTCCGTGGGTAGCTCCAGGTAGGGCGCTGCGCCCTCCAGCTTCCCGCGCCAGTACTCGACCTGCGACTCCAGGACTTCACCCTGGAGCCAGCCGCGCTGCCACAGCGCGTGGTCGGCGGCCTGCACCGGCAGCTCCGGCAGCGGCGAGGGCTGCTCCGCGGAGAAGGCCGCGTAGAGCGCCCCCATCTCCCGCACCAGCACGCCCGTGGACCAGCCGTCGGAGATGATGTGGTGCGTGTTGAGCAGCAGCAGGTGCTTCGTGGGCCCCAGCTTCATGAGGAGCCCGCGGAACAGCGGCCCCTGCTCCAGGTCGAACGGGGTGCGCGTCTCCTCCAGCGCCAGCCGCGACGCCTCCTCCTCGCGAGCCTCCGCCGTCGGCAGCGCGGACAGGTCCACGTTGCGCAGCGGCATGGGGAAGGGCGGGTGGATGACCTGCGACGGCATGCCCTCGTGCGAGCGGAACGTGGTGCGCAGCGCTTCGTGGCGGCGAACCAGTTCGTCGAACGCGGCCAGCATCACGATGATGTCCAGCGTGCCGTCCAGCTCCAGGATGCTCGGGAGGCTGTAGGCGTTGCCCGCCGTGCCCAGCTGCTCGATGAACCACAGCCGGTGCTGCGCGAACGACAGGGGCAGCACCTCCGGCCGCTCCGCGCGGACCAGCGCGGGCAGGGCGGACGTGGGGGATGCCGCGGCCTCGGTGGCCTGCGGCTGGGCCTGCCGGAGCGCGTCGATGCGCTCGGCCAGCGCCGCGACCGTGGGGCCCTCCAGGAGCGCGCGCAGGGGCAGCTCCACCCCAAAGTGCGTGCGCATGCGCGACACCAACTGCGTGGCCAGCAGCGAGTGGCCGCCCAGCTCGAAGAAGCCGTCGTGGCGGCCCACGGCGGGGACGCGCAGCACCTCGGCCCACAGGGGGGCGAGCGCTGCTTCCGTCGGCGTCGCGGGCGGTTCGATGACGCGCTCGGTGGCCGGCGCGACGTCCGGCGTGGGCAGCGCCTTGCGGTCCACCTTGCCGTTGGGCGTCAGGGGCAGGGCGTCCAGCGCGACGAAAGCGGCGGGCACCATGTACTCCGGCAGGTGGCGGCGCACGTGCTCGCCCAGGTGCGACGTGTCCACCCGCGGAGCGACCCACGCGATGAGTCGGTCGCCGAGGACCTGCGCCACCGCGTCCCGGATGCCCGGGTGCGCGCGCAGCGTGGCCTCGATTTCACCCAGCTCGATGCGGTAGCCGCGCAGCTTCACCTGGAAGTCCAGGCGGCCCATGAACTCCAGCGTGCCGTCCTCGCGCCAGCGGGCCTTGTCGCCCGTGCGGTAGAGGCGCGCGCCGGGCGCGTCGCTGAACGGATCCGGCAGGAAGCGCTCCGCGGTGAGCGAGGGCTGGCCCAGGTAGCCGCGCGTGACGCCTTCACCGGCGAAGCACAGCTCGCCCGGCGTCCCGATGGGCACCAGCTGCAGCTTCGCGTCGAGCACGTAGGCGCGCAGGTTGTCCACCGGCCGCCCGATGACGGGCACCGGCTGGGACGCGTCCTGGAGGGCCCAGGTCGTCGCGTCCACGGTGACCTCCGTGGGGCCGTAGCCGTTGAACGCGCGCGTGCGCTTCGTCGCGGCGAGCTGCCTCCACGTCACCTCGTCCATCGCCTCGCCGCCCACGGAGAGCAGGGCAGGGACGTGGGTGCGCTCCAGCAACCCCGCGGACAGCAGGAGCTTGAGCTGCGACGGCGTGCAGTCCAGCGCGTCGATGCGCTGACGCTCCAGCCACGCGAGCATCGCCTCCGGATCCACGCGCACGTCCTCCGGGACGATGCACAGGCAGTGGCCATCCAGCAGCTGGAGCACCTGTTCGATGGACGCGTCGAAGTACAGCGGCGCGTTCACGGTGATGCGCTGGCCGCGCGGCAGGCCCGCGTAGATGCTCCGCGTCAGCGCGCCGTGCAGGTTGAGCACGGAGCGGTGCTGCACCATCACGCCCTTGGGCGTACCCGTGGAGCCCGAGGTGTAGATGACGTAGGCGAGGTTCCCCGACCCGGTCAGTGCCGGTGGGCTCTCCAACCGGTCCGACTGCCGGACCGCTTCGTCGTCCACCCGCACCACGTGGGGCACGTCCGGACGCCACGCTTCTTCCTGGGCCTGCGTCGTCACGAGCACGGACGCGCCGCTGTCCTTGAGCAGGAACGACTTGCGCGCGGCGGGTGCGGACGGATCCAAAGGCACGAAGGCGCCACCGGCCTTGAGCACCGCCAGCAGCGCGACGATGGCCTCCGTCGAGCGCTCCAGGCACAGGCCCACCCTGACTTCAGGGCCCACGCCCAGCGAGCGCAGGTGCCACGCGAGCTGGTTGGCGCGCGTGTCGAGCTGCCGGTAGCTGAGCGTCGTCTCTCCGAACACCACGGCATCCGCGTCCGGCGTCGCGGCGGCCTGCCGCTCGAAGCGCGCGTGCACGGTGGCTTCGCGCTCGAACTCCGCGACGTCACCGCGGCCGGTGCGCAGCAGCCACGCGCGGTCCTCGGCCGGGAGGAGGGACACGTCGGCCAGCCGGGCCTCGGGCTGGATGAGGGTCTCCAGCGCCTGGTGCCACTGGCCCAGCACGCGCTGCACGGCCTCCGCGTCGCAGCGGTTCTCGTCGTAGGCCAGGTGCAGCTGGAGTTCACGGCCCGGGAGCACCGTCGCCGCCAGCGGGTAGTTGATGCTCTCGCCCATCTGCAGGTCGCGCAGGTCCAGCGCGGTGGAGCGGCGCAGCAGCGATTCGTCGAAGGGGAAGTTCTCGAAGACGAGCAGCGACTGGAAGAGCGGCACGCCTCGGGGGATGTCACTCCACCCGTGCGCGGTGACGAGCGGCGTGTGCTGGTGCTGCTGGATGCCCAGCAGCTTCACCTGGAGGTCCTTGAGCCAGGGCAGCACGGGCGCGCTGTCATCCGGCAGCGCGATGCGGACCGGCAGCGTGGTGATGAGCAGGCCCAGCATGGCCTCCGAGCCCGCCAGCTCCGGCGGACGTCCCGCCAGCGTGGTGCCGAAGATGACGTCGCGCGTGTCGGCGTGGCGCGCCAGCACCAGCGACCAGGCGGCCTGCGCCAGGGTGTTGAGCGTGAGCTGATGCCGCTTGGCGAAGGACTCCAGCGCCGCGCTGCGCGCCTCCGGAATCGTCACCCCGAGGATGGGCTGGTTCACGGTGCCCGAGGCGACCGTGGCCACGGGGCGCATGGCGGGCACGGGCGTGGGCGCCGTCAGGCCCTGGAGCTGGTTGCGCCAGAAGCGCTCGTCCTCCACGAGGTCGCGCTGTCCCAGCCACGCGATGTAGTCGCGATACGGCGGCCGGCCGGAGGGAGGCAGCGGCGTCCCGGCGCGCAGGGCGTCGTAGATGGCGAAGACCTCCTGGAAGAACAGGCCCAGGCTCCAGCCGTCGAACAGCAGGTGGTGGTGGCTCCAGATGAAGCGCCACTGCGCGTCCGCCAGCCGCACCGCCGTCATCCGGCTCAGCGGCGCGCGCGACACGTCGAAGCCGCGCGCGCGGTCCACGACGATGAGCCGCTCCAGCCCGGCCTTCTTCGCGTCCTCCGGCAGGTGGCGCCAGTCATGGACCTCGAAAGGCAGCGCCACGTGCGAGTGCACCGCTTGCAGCGGCGACGCCAGGTCCTGGGACACGAAGGCGGTGCGCAGGATGGGGTTGCGGTCCACCGCTGTCTGCCACGTCCGCTGGAACAGCGAGATGTCCACGTCCGAGTGGATGGACCACGCGGTGTGCTCGAAGTAGTAGCCCGCGTGCGGATCCTGGAGGGCGTGGAAGAGCATGCCCTCCTGCAGCGCGGAGAGCGGGAAGAGGTCCTCCACCGTGGGCCCCTGCGCCGCCAGCACCGCGTCCAGCGCGGCCTGGGACAGGCGCGCCAGCGGGAAGTCGCTCGGCGTCCGCCGGCGCGAGTCCTCCGAGTGGCGCTGGGCGATGAGCTCCCGCAGCGTGGACAGGAAGCGCTGGGACACCGCGCGCACCGTCTCCTCGTGGTGCAGCAGGGTGCTGTAGCCGAAGTTCAGGCGAAGCTGTCCGCCGGACACCGCGCCCTCCACCGTCAGCACATGCGGGTGCACGGCCTGGGGCGCCACGTTGGGCCCCACGCCCTCGTCGCTCAGGGCGAAGAGGGTGCTCGCGCCCGTCGCGCCGTCCAGCTGTCCCAGGTAGTTGAAGGACACCTGTGCCCGCGGCAGCGCGGTCAGCGCGGCCCGAGCCTCCGGCGGCCCCAGGTGGCGCAGGAGCCCGAAGCCGATGCCCTTGTTCGGCCACGCGCTCAGCGTGTCGCGCACGGCGCGCAGCCGGTCGCCCAGCGAGCCTTGCGCCGGCAGCCGCAGCAGGGCCGGCGTGAGGGACGTGAACCAGCCCACGGTGCGGGACACGTCCGCGTCCGAGAACAGCTCCTCGCGGCCGTGGCCCTCCATGTCGATGAGGACATCCGGCTTGCCCGTCCACTCGCCAATCGCCTGCGCGAGCGCCGTCAGCAGCACGTCGTCGATGCGCGCGCGCCACGCGATGGGCGTCTCCTGGAGCAGCAGCCGCGTCTCCTCCGCGTCCAGCTCGGCGAACACTGAACGGTGCGACGCGTAGGTGTGCGGGCCTGGACCGTCCGTGGGCAGCGCGGCCACGTCACCGCGCACCGAGTCCCGCCAGAAGGCCAGCTCGGAGCCGAGCACGTCCGACAGCGCGTGCGTCTCCAGCCGGCGGGCCCAGGACAGGAAGGACGTCGTCTTCGCCGGCAGGGTGGGGACCTGGCCGGACTGGACCTGGCGGTAGACCGTCTCCAGATCCTCCATGAGGATCCGCCACGACACGGTGTCCACCACCAGGTGGTGGATGACCAGCAGCAGGCGCTGCTCCTCGCCCGGCCCGAAGTGGAAGAGCACGGGGCGCACGAGCGGCGGCGCGGACAGGTCGAAGGTCGACTGGGCGCGCGTGGCCTCCTGCTCCATCGCGGCCAGACGCGCCTCGGGCGGAAGCACGGAGAGGTCCACCTGGCGCAGCGTGAGCGCGGCCTCGTCGGGGCTCGGGTCGCGCTGGCGCCACGCGCCGTCCGCGTTCCGGACGTACTTCATGCGCAGGGCGTCGTGGTGGACGCCGAGCGCCTGGAGGGCCTGCTCCAGGTGCGCCGGCACCAGCGGCTGGCGCGCCCGCAGCAGCAGGGCGTGGTTGAAGTGGTGCGCGTGCGTCGGCTCGCGCTCCAGGAAGTCCGCCTGGATGGCGGTGAGCGGCACGTCACCCACCACCGGGCCCTGCTCCGCGAGGCTGGTGGCGCTCTCACGGGCCACGGCCGCCAGCGCGCCCAGGGTGGGGTGCTGGAAGAGGTCCTTCACCAGCAACTGCACGCCGGCCTGCCGCGCCTTCGCGACGACCTGGAGGCTGATGATGGAGTCGCCGCCCAGCTCGAAGAAGTTGTCGTCCAGGCCCACGCGCTCCACGCGCAGCACCTGGCCCAGCACCTCCGCCAGCGTCCGCTCCAGGCGGGTGCGCGGCGCGGCGTACTCCCTGCGGGACGCGCGCTGGCCTCCGGGGGCGGGGAGGGCCTTGCGGTCCACCTTCGCGTTCGACGTCAGCGGCATCGCCGCCAGCGCGACGAACGCGGACGGCAGCATGTACTCCGGCAGCCGCTGCCGCAGGAAGTCGCGCAGCGAGCCCTGGCCCGGCTCCGCGCCGTGAGGGACGACGTAGGCCACCAGCCGCTTGTCGCCGGGCGCGTCCTCGCGCACCACGACCACGGCCTCGCGCACGTCCGGGTGGGCGCGCAGCGCGGCCTCCACCTCCGGCAGTTCGATGCGGAAGCCGCGCACCTTCACCTGGTTGTCGGCGCGGCCCAGGAAGTCCATCACGCCGTCGCGGCGCCACCGCGCGAGGTCGCCCGTGCGGTACAGGCGCTCACCCGGACGGGAGGCGAAGGGGTGCGGGACGAAGCGCTCCGCGGTGAGGTCCGGCCGCGAGATGTAGCCGCGAGCAAGGCCGTCACCGCCGACGTACAGCTCGCCGGGGATGCCCGCGGGCACCGGCTGCCCGTGCCGGTCCAGCACGTAGAGCTGCGTCTGCGCGATGGGCCGTCCAATGGGCATCGTTCCGCCCACCGACGCCGCGTCCGGCACGGGGTAGGTGGACGCGAAGAGGGTCGACTCCGTCGGGCCGTAGCAGGCGACGACCGCCGTGCCCAGGTCCGACTCCAACACCCGGCGCACGTGCGTGGGCGACACCACGTCGCCGCCCACGAGCACCCGCTTCACGCCGCGCAGCGCCTCCAGCTTCACGTCCACCACCTGCGTGAAGAGGCCCGACGTGAGCAGCAGCGTGGTGACGCCGTGGCGCTGGATGACCTGGGCCAGCAGGTCCACGTCCGACGGCGACGTGGGCGGGAACACGGCCAGCTTGCCGCCGTGCGCGAGCGGGCCCCAGATCTCCAGCGTCGTCGGGTCGAAGGAGATGGGCGCGACGAGCAGGAAGGTCTCGTCCGGCCCCAGGTTCCCGAACCTCGGGTGATGCAGCAGGCGCATCACGGAGCGGTGCTCCACCGCGACGCCCTTGGGGCGCCCGGTGCTGCCGGACGTGAAGTCCACGTAGGCCAGGTGGCGCGAGTGCGTCCCCGCGACGACGGGCGCCGTGGGCAGGCCAGCGACGGGCGCCTCCTCCACGAAGAGGGACGGCAGCTCCGCCGGCAGGGGCAGCGACTCGCGCGTCTTGCGCGTGGTGAGCAGCAGCTTCGCGGGCGCGTCCTCCAGCATCGCGGTCAGGCGCGACGCCGGGTAGGACGCATCCAGCGGCAGGTACGCGCCGCCCGCCTTGAGGATGGCCAGCAGGGAGACGATGAGCTCCACGGAGCGGTCCATGCAGACCGCCACCAGCACGTCCGGGCCCACGCCGTGCTCGCGCAGCAGGTGCGCCCACTGGTTCGTGCGCGCGTCCAGCTGCGCGTACGTCAGGCGCTCTTTGCCGAACTCCAGCGCCACCGCGTCCGGGCGCAGCGCGGCCTGACGGGCGAAGAGGTCCTGGATGCAGGCGTCGTGCGGGTAGTCGCGGAACGTGTCGTTCCAGGCGCCCAGCACCTGCTGGCGCTCGGCGTCACCCAAGAGCGGCAGCAGGGCGACGGGCGTCCGCGGGCTGGCGACGATCTCGCGCGCCAGGCCCACCAGGTGCTCCGCCAGGCGCTCGATGGTGGCCGCGTCGAACAGGGCGGTGGAGTACTCCAGGCGGCAGGTGAAGCCGTCGCGGCCCTCCAGCACCTCCAGGCCCAGGTCGAACTTTGACGTATCGGACGGCACGTCCACGCCGCTCAGCTCCAGGCCGGCGGGGCGCGCCTTGGCCTCCGGCGTGTTGACCACGTTGATGCTCACCTGGAACAGCGGCGTGCGGCTCAGGTCGCGCGGCAACTGGAGCACGTCCAGCACGCGCTCGAACGGGGCGTCCTGGCGCGCGTAGGCCTCCAGTGCCTGGGCGCGCACGCGGCCCAGCAGCTCCACGAAGGACGGCAGGCCGGACAGCTTCGAGCGGAAGGGCAGGGTGTTGATGAAGCACCCCATCAGCCACTCGACCTCCGGACGCGTGCGGCCCGCGATGGGCGTGCCGACGACGAAGTCCTCCTGGCCGGAGTAGCGCGACAGCACCGTCTGGAAGAGCGCCATCATCACCATGAACGTGGTGGCGCCGTTGCGGCGGCCCAGCGCGAGCAGCGGCGTGACGACCTCTGGCGGGAGCGTGAAGCGGTGCCGCGCGCCCGCGAAGGAGATGACGGCGGGACGCGGCCGGTCCGTGGGCAGCTCCAGGTTGGGCGCCCCGGCCAGTTGCTGCTTCCACCAGGCGAGCTGCGACTCCAGCTCGCCGCCGCCCAGCCACTCGCGCTGCCACACGGCGTAGTCCGCGTACTGCACCGGCAGCTCCGGCAGGGGTGACGGCTGGCCCGCGTGGAACGCCGCGTAGTTCGCGGTCAGGTCGTGCGCGATGACCATGTTGCACCACGCGTCGGATACCGCGTGGTGGAAGATGAGCGCCAGCACATGCACCTGGGGCTCCAGGCGCAGCAGCGTCGCGCGCAGCACGCCCTGCTCCAGGTCGAAGGGCAGCAGCGCGTACGCCTTGCAGAAGCGCTGCATCTCCGCTTCGCGGGCCTCGGGCGTGTCGCCCGGGACGTCCCGGCGCTGGAGCGCCATGCCGCGCGGCGGGTGGATGACCTGCACCGCGCGATCGCCGTCCAGCGTGTACGTGCTGCGCAGCACCTCATGCCGGGCCACCAGCGCGTCCAGCGCGGCCTGGAGCGCGTCCGCGTCCAGGTCCCCGACGAGGCGGAAGAGGGTCGGGTTGTTGTACGTGCCGCTTCCGGGCTCCAACTGCTGGAGGTACCAGAGGCGCTGCTGCGCGAAGGACAGGGGCAGCGGCCGGTCGCGGCCCACGCGCGGGATGGGCGGCGGGCCCTCGTTCACGACCGGGGCGGCGGGACGCGCGGCGACGGGCGCCACGGGGCGCGGTGCCTCCACGACGGCGGGACGCGCCACGGGCGGAGGCGGCAGGCGCGACGGCGACGCCACGGGCTCCACGCGGCCATCCGCGCGCAGCCGGGCGTGGCGGCCCGTGCGGTACAGCCGGGCCGCGGCCTCTCGGGGGTGCGGCACCAGGCGGCGGTGCTCCTCATCGCCCGCGCGCCACAGCGCGGTGGGAAGACCCGCACCCGCGAGGGCCAGCTCGCCCACCACGCCCGCGGGGACGGGCTGTCCCGCCGTGTCCAGCACCCACGTCTGGAGGTTCGCGGGGATGCGCTCGCGCGGCGTGCGCGGCAGGAGCGCGCCCTCCTGGGCGTCACCGGACAGCCACACCTCCACGCCCGCGGCCCGGTGCAGCGCCGCGCCCAGCTCCACGGACGCGCCCTCCACCACCAGGGCGCCCACGTGGGCCAGCGACTCACGCGCACCGGACAGCTCGCTCAGCGTGCGCGCCAGGCGGGCCGACGTGTGCACCAGCACCGCGCCGGACGCGCGCGCCAGCTCCAGCAGGCCTTCCACGCCGGCCTCCGCCTCCACCAGCACCTGCTCCTGGCGGACGGCGGCCTCCGCGTCCATGCGCTCGCGCACCACGGCCAGCCGGCGCAGTCCTTCCAGCACCACCGGCGTGTCGAGCCCGAAGTCGATGAGGGCCGCCACCTCGTCCACGTCCGCCGCGCGCACGTCGCGCAGCCGCTTGAGGGCTCCGTCCACCGTGCCCACGAGGCCCGTCGTCTTGGCGTGGTTCTCGAACGTGTGCTCCAGCAGCGCGTCGATGTCCTCCGCGGACAGCTTCTTGATCTCGCCCTGGTAGCCCTGGGTGAGCAGCAGCGACGTGACGATGTCCACCGAGCTGCGGAAGTACGCGAGCAGCGGCTTGCGCACGAGGCGCAGCACCTCCTGGTCGTCGTCGCCCAGGTACGTGTGCAGCATGCAGGTGATGTGGCCGCGCCCCGGGTGGCCATTGCGGCGCCACGCCTCACGGTACAGGGCGATCTTCGGCTTCATCTCCTCCAGCGAGTGCGACAGCAGGCCGGTGAGCACGCCCGCGCCCAGCTCACCCGCCATGCGGAAGGTCTCCGGGTTGGACGTGGCGGTGAGCCACACCGGCAGCTCCTTCTGCACGGGCTTGGGCCGCAGCACCGCTTCCATCGTGGTGCCCGCGCCGCCGGGGCGCTTGAACCGCTCTCCGCGCCACAGCGCGCGCAGCGTGGCCAGCTTCTCCACGAGGATCTCGCGGCGCTTCTCGAAGTTGGCCGGCGCGAAGGTGAAGTCCTGCGTGTGCCAGCCCGTGGCCACGGACAGGCCCACGCGGCCCTGGGACAGGTTGTCCACCACGGACCACTGCTCCGCGATGAGCAGCGGATCATGCAGCGGCAGCACCACGCTGCCGGAGCGCAGGTGCAGGTGCTTCGTGATGGTGGCCAGACCCGCCGACACCACGGCCGGCTGCGGGTACAGACCGCCGAAGGAGTGGAAGTGCCGCTCCGGCGTCCACACGGCGGAGAAGCCGTTCGCGTCCGCGAACTTCGCGCCCTCCAGCAGCAGCTCGTACTTCGGGCCCTGGAGCGTGTCCTCGTCGTTGGCGAAGTAGATGAGGCTCAGGTCCATCGCCTTCGCGCGAGGCCCGCCGCCGCCCAGGCTCACCAGCCCCGCGGTGATGCGCTCCGGCGGGTACACCACGCGCAGCCCGCGCGTGAGCGCCCACAGGGCTTCGAGCTCCGGCCGATCCGCGGACGCTTCGCTCGCGGACAGCCACGCGCCGCCATCCGGCGGGGACAGCCGCGCGTCCAGGCCGGTGAAGAACTCCGACAGCTCACGGTGGCCCAGCGCCCACGCGGGCTGGCCCGAACCCGTGGGCAGCAGCCACGCCAGGGCCTGCGCGTCACCGGCCGTGTGGGCGGGTGCGCCCGAAGCCTCCACGTCCTCCACGTACACGACGCGCGAGGCCTCCACGCGCACCGAGGTCACCAGCGCGCGCGTGGTGACGAGCACCGGCACGCGGGCGCCTTCCAGCGCGTAGACGGGCAGCTGCCCCAGGTCCGCGGGGCCCAGCGCGATGCCCGCGCCACCGGCGGCCAGCACGCCCCACAGCGCGGCCAGCTTCTCCGGCGACGAGCGCAGGCACACGGCCACCGGCGTCCCGGCCGTCACGCCCAGGGTCTTCAAGCGCGAGGCCAGCGCGTCCGCGCGCGAGCCCAGCTCGGCCCAGGTCCAGTGCGTGTCCCCGCGCGAGACGGCGGTGGCGTCCGCGTGGCGCGCGCGCCGCTCCGCGAGGAGGGCGGGCACGGAGGTGAAGCCTTGCGAGGCCCGGGGCGCGGGCCAGGCGCGGCGCTCGGCCTCCGTGGCCAGGGGCAGGTGGGAGACGGGCGTCTCGGGCCGGGCGAGCGCGGCGGCCAGCAACACCTCGAAGTGCGCCACGAGCCGCGACACGGTGGACGCGTCGAACAGCTCCGTCGCGTACTCCAGCGCGCCGTGGACGCGGCCGGGGGCCTCGGAGAGCACGAGCGTGAGGTCCGCCAGGGTGGCGCCCCACTGCACGGGCGTGCCCGGCACCTCCACCAGTGAGCCGCGCAGGCCGGTGAGCTCCAGCGTCGTCGCGCCGGCGCCCGCGCCCGTGTGGTAGACGAACACGGAGTCCGTCATGCGGCCGCGGCCGATGTCCTTGCCCGGGATGAGGGCTTCCACCAGGTACTCGAAGGGAACGTCGGGACGCGTCTGCGCGTCGGCGACCTCGTCACGCACCTGGGCGAGCAGGTCGCGGAACGTGAGCCCGTCCGTGAAGCGCGTGCGGAACGCCGCCGAGTGCGCCACGTAGCCGATGAGCGGCAGCAGCTCCGGCCGCGTGCGGTTGGCGATGGGCGTGCCGACGATGACGTCCGTCTGCCCGCTGTAGCGGTGCAACAGCGCCTGCCACGCGGCGAGCACGGTCATGTAGCCGGTGAAGCCCTCGCGGCGCGTGAAGGCCGTGAGGTCGCGGGCGAGCGTGGGCGGGAAGTCCACGCTCATGCGCGCGGAGGTGAGCGGGCTCTCCGGGGGGCGCGGGCGGTCCGTGGGCAGGTCCAGCTTGCGCGGCATGCCGGCCAGCCGCTGCCGCCAGCCCTGGTCCTGCTCCGGCAGCCGGTTGCCCGCGATGCTGTGGCGCTGCCACGCACCGAAGTCCGCGTACTGCAGGGGCAGCGGGGGCAGGGGAGACGGACGTCCCTGGAGGAACGCGTTGTAGAGGTGGACCAGCTCCTGGACGAAGAGCGCGATGGAGAGCGTGTCGCTGACGATGTGGTGGATGCCGCCCATCAGCATGTGCAGCCGCGTATCCAGGCGGACCAGGGTGGTGCGCACGACGGGGCCGTTGACGAGGTCGTAGGGCCTGGCGGCGTCCTCGCGAGCGAGCCGCATGGCCTCGGGTTCGCGCGTCTCCATGGGGCCGCGCAGCTCCACGCGGGTGAGCGGGACGCGCATGTGCGCGTGGAAGCGCTGCACGGGGCGGCCGTCCACGACGTCGTAGGTGGTGCGCAGTGCTTCGTGGCGCTGGACGATCTCCTGGATGCCGCGCTCCAGCACGTCGGCGTTCACGTCGCCTTCGAGCCGCAGGACGAACGGGATGTTGTACGCGGACTGGCCGGGCAGGTGCTGCTCCAGGCGCCAGACGCGCTCCTGCACGAAGGACAGGGGCAGCTCGCCGGTGCGAGGCAGCGGCACCAGGGGGAGCTCCACGGAGACGGGGGCCTGCGGGGCCTGGCGCAGCAGGGGCACCAGGCGCTCCGCGATGCCCGCGACGGTGGGAGCCTCGAAGAGGGCCGCGAGCGGCAGGTTCACGCCGAAGGCGTCACGCACCTGGTTGAGGAGCTGGGCGGCCGTCAGCGAGTTGCCGCCAATCTCCAGGAAGTCGTCGTTGCGGCCGACGAACTCCAGGCCCAGGCGCTCGCGCCACAGCGCGGCCACGCGTTCCTCCACCTCACCGCGAGGAGCATCGTCGCGGACGGGAGGCTTCGAGGAGGCCGGGGCCGCGGAGACAGGCTCGTCGAAGTCTGCGGCGTCGGTGCGCGTGGGCATCTGGGACCTGTCGAAGGGTGCGGCGCCGGTCTGAGGCTGGGAGGCGGAGGTGGAAGGCGTCGACGGAGGTCCGTCGAAGGAGGAGGTCTCGGTCAGCGTCGCCACGCGACCCGTGCCGGAGAACGCGGTCTGGGTCGCCCCGTGGGTGCTTCCGAAGGACGAAGACCCCGTCTGGGTCGCGGCGTAGGGCCCGTTGTTGAAGGACGCGGTCGTCTGGGTCGCGGCGCCAGGGCCGCTGTCGAAGGACGTCGCTCCGGCATGGGGCGCTACCCGGCCAGTTGCATCGAAGGACGAGGCCGCCGTCTGCATCGCCGCGTAGGGGTCGAAGGACGCGGCCGGCTGCTGTATCGCCGCGTAGGGGTCGAAGGACGCGGCCGGCGTCTGGGTCGCGGCCCGCGGCCCGCTGTCGAAGGACGCGGACGCAGCGCCCATTAGCGAAGACGACGGCCCTGCCATGCGGTTGTCGGTGGGCGGTGCCACCCGGCCTGTCCCGCTCAGATGCGCGGTGCTGGACAGCCCGTCGGTTCCTCCTCCATCAGCGCCATGCACCTGCGCTGGAGAACGCGTGCCCGTGGTAATGCGGCCAGACGCAGGAGCTTGTGCCTTCGCTTCCACCCAGACCGTCTTCTCCTGGAAGACGTACGTGGGCAGGTGCATCCGCAGGCGCTGCTCGTGCGCGTAAAACGCGTTCCAGTCCACCGCGACGCCCGCGGTCCACAGCTCTCCCACGGCCTGGAGCCAGCCCATCTGCTCCGTCGTCGCCCCGCTCACGCGCAGCGACGCCAGCGCCTGGACGCGGCTGCGGCCGTTCTCCTCGCGCGTCAGGTTCGCGCGCACCAGCGGCGTCACGTCCTGACCGGGGCCCACCTCCAGCAGCACCGCGCAGCCTTCCTCCTGGAGCGTCTCCACCGCGCGGGTGAAGTGCACCGGCCTGCGCATCTGCTCCGTCCAGTAGCGCGGATCCGCGAGCTGCCCCGGCTGCGCCACCGTCCCCGTGAGGCTGGACACGTAACGCACCGTCGGCTCCGACCGGCGCAGCGTCCCCACCACCCGGGCCAGCTCCGGCATCACCGGCTCCACGTCCACCGAGTGGAACGCGTGCGGCGCGGGCATGCGCACCGCTCCGGCCTTGCGGCCCTTCAGCTCCGCCTCCAGCCGCTCCACTTCCTCCACCGGCCCGGACACCACGCAGCGGTCCGGCGCGTTCACCGCCGCCAGCTCCAGCCGGCCCGACAGCAGCGGCTGCACCTGCGCGACAGGCAGCGCCACCGCGAGCATCGCCCCCGGCGGCATGCGGTGCATCAGCTCCCCGCGCGCCACCGTGAGGCGCATCGCGTCCTCCAGGGACAGCACGCCCGCGACACACGCCGCCGCGTACTCCCCGAAGCTGTGCCCCATCACTGCGTAGGGCGTCACGCCCAGGTCCTGCCACAGCCGAGCCAGCGACACCTGCACGCTGAACAACGCGGGCAGCGCCACGCGCGTGTCCGCCAGCGCCGCCGAGGCCTCCGCCTCCGCGCCGGCCTCCGGCGACAGCAGCTTCGACACCCGCGCCCGCAGCGGCGCCTCCATCAGCGCGAGGCACGCGTCCAGGTGCGCGCGGAACCGGGGCGACGCCTCCGCCAGCTCACGCCCCATCGCGACCCGCTGCGCGCCCTGGCCGGAGAACACGAACGCCACGCGCGGCGCGCGCTTCTCGCCTTTGACGGCAATCACCGGCTTGCCCAGCTGCCGCGCCAGGTCCGCCGCGTCCTTCACCACCAGCGCCTTGCGGAACTCGAACGCCTTGCGCCCCACGGCGTGCGTGAAGGCCAGGTCCGCCAGCGCCTGCGCGTCCATGCCCTCCGCCACGTGCGCGTCCAGTTGCCGCGCCGCCGCCTGCAACGCCTCCTGCGAGCGCGCGGAAAGCACGACGACCTGGTGGGACCGCGTGGTGGAACCACTCTGCCGCATGGGGGCTTCCTCGAGGACCGCGTGGGCATTGGTACCGCCAATGCCGAAGGAGCTGACCGCGGCGAAGCGGGGCGTCTCGCCCCGGGGCCACGACCGCAAGGTGGTGTTGACGAAGAACGGCCCCGCGTCGAAGTCGATCTGCGGATTGGGCCGCTCGAAGTGGAGGCTGGGAGGAATCTCCCCGTGGTGCAGCGACAGCGCGGCCTTCATGAGCCCCGCGAGGCCCGCGACCGTGTCCAGGTGGCCCACGTTCGTCTTCAGCGACGCCAGCGCGATGCTCCCGCGGCGCTCGGCGCCCAGGCCGTATGCGCGAGTCAGCGCCGCCACTTCAATCGGGTCGCCCAGCGGCGTCGCGGTGCCGTGGGCCTCCACGTAGCCCACGGCCTCCGGGGACACGCCCGCGTTGGCCAGCGCCTGGGACACGACGGCGGCCTGGCCCTGCACGCTGGGCGCGGTGAAGCCGGACTTGTTCCGGCCGTCGTTGTTGAGCGCCGAGCCCCGGATGACGGCGTAGATGGCATCCCCATCCCGCACCGCGTCCTCCAGGCGCTTGAGCACCACCGCGCCCACGCCGTTACCGGACAGCGTGCCGCCCGCCTTCGCGTCGAACGCGCGGCAGTGGCCGTCCGGCGAGAAGATGAGCCCCTCCTGGTGCACGTAGCCCGTGCGCTGCGGCACGGACAGGCGCGTCGCGCCCGCGAGCGCCACGTCGGACTGGCCCGTGCGCAGGCTCTGGCAGGCCAGGTGCACCGCCACCAGACCCGTGGAGCACGCGGTGTAGAGCAGCGTGCTCTCACCCGTGAGCCCCAGCTTGAAGGACGTCTTCGTCGCCAGGCTCTCGTGCGTGGCGGTGCCGTGCAGCTCCATGAACGACGCCGCGTCCAGCGGCATCGCCTGGCGCACGGCGTCCGTGTACCCGGAGCCCGTGGCCCCCGCGTACAGCGAGATGGCGCCCGGGAAGCGGTCCGGATCAATCCCCGAGTCCTCCAGCGCGGCCCACGCCGTCTGGAGGAACAGCCGCTGCTGCGGATCCGTGAACTGCGCCTCGCGCAGGCTCATGTCGAAGAAGGCGTGGTCGAACTTGTCCACGCCGTGGATGACGCCCGCGGCCGGCACGAAGGCCGGGTGGTGCCACAGCTCCACGCCCTCCGGCAGGGCGGGCATGTGCTCCAGCTCCTCCGGCGAGAAGCGCGAGATGGACTCCACGCCCCCGCGCAGGTTGCTCCAGAACTCCGCCACCGTCATCGCGCCGGGGAAGCGGCCCGCCATGCCGATGATGGCGATGCCACCGGAAGCGCCCGCCTTCGGGGCCTCGCGAGGACGATGCCCCGGAGCCGGGGACGCGGGCGGGGCAATTCCCGGGCCCTGCGATTCGCGCTCCAGGCGCTGGACGATGCCTTCGAGCGTGGGGTGCTCGAACAGCCACACCACGGGCACCTCGCGCTGGAGCTCCTCGCGCAGGCGCGCGGCCAGGCGCACCACGGTCAGGGACGTGGCGCCCAGGTCCTCGAAGAGGTGGTCCTGCGCGCCCACCTTGTCCGTGCCCAGCTCGCGAGCGAAGACAGGCGCCAGCCGCTGCTCCAGCGGGTGCGAGGGCTCCACGAACCGGCCCTGCCGTCCGGTGGACGCGGCGTCCGGCGCGGGCAGCGCCTTGCGGTCCACCTTGCCGCTGGGGTTGAGGGGCAGGGTGGCCAGCGTCACGAACACCGACGGGACCATGTACTCCGGCAGCCGCTGCCGCAGCGCCGTGCGCATGGCCTGCGCCTCCAGCACCTGCCCCATGCGGGGCATCGCGTAGGCGACCAGCCGCTTGTCCCCGGCCACGTCCTCGCGCACCACCACCGCGGCCTCCTGCACCGCGGGCAGGTCGCGCAGGGCGGCCTCCACCTCCGCCAACTCGATGCGGAAGCCGCGCACCTTCACCTGGTGGTCCGCGCGGCCCAGGAACTCCAGCGTCCCGTCCGCGCGCCAGCGGACCAGGTCGCCCGTGCGGTACAGCCGCGCGCCCGGAGTCGCGCCGTGCGCGTCCGGAACGAAGCGCTCCGCCGTGAGGTCCGGCCGAGACACGTAGCCGCGCGCCACGCCGTCACCGCCGAGGAACAGCTCACCCGGCACGCCCACCGGCACCGGGTGCAGCCGCGCGTCCAGCACGTACACCGACGTGTTGGAGAGCGGCGCGCCAATGGGCACCGACAGCGACACCTGCTCCGGCCGCTCCACCGTGAAGGCGGTGGCGACGACGGAGCATTCCGTGGGGCCGTAGGCGTTGGTGAAGGGGATGCCCAGCGACTCCACGGCCTTGCGCACGTGCGGCACGGAGACGATGTCGCCGCCCGCGTGCAGCTCCCGCAGCCGCCCGAGGATGTCCGGCCGGTGCTCCATCAACTGCGAGAAGAGGCCGGAGGGCAGGTGGACGAACGTGACGCCGTGGCGCTCCACCACGCGGGCCAGGGTGTCCATGTCCCCCGCGGGCACGTTGCCCGGGAAGACGACGAGCCGGCCGCCATGCAGCAGCGGCGTCCACAGCTCCAGCACGGAGCCGTCGAAGGACACAGGCGCGAAGAGCAGCCCCGTGTCACGAGCGCCGTAGCGCGTGTAAGGCGCCGAGTGCATCAGGCGCAGCAGACCGCGCTGCTCGATGCCCACGCCCTTGGGCCGTCCGCCGCTGCCGGAGGTGAAGATGACGTAGGCCAGGTGTCGCGGCCCCACGCCGGACTCCGGCGCGGTGGCGGGCTGATCCGCCAGCGACGGCTCCTCCAGGAACAGACAGGGCAGGGACGCGTCCGGCAGGTGCAGCCGTCCGCGCAGCTCGCGCGTGGTGACGAGCAGGTGCGGACGCGCATCCTCCAGCATGAAGCTCAGCCGCTGCGCGGGATACGAAGCATCCAGCGGCACGTAAGCGCCGCCCGCCTTGAGGATGCCGAGCACCGTGACGACGAAGCCCACGGAGCGCTCCAGGCACAGCGCCACCGGCACGTCCGGCCCTACGCCCTTGGCCCGCAGGACATGCGCAAGCTGATTCGCCCGGGCATCCAGCTGCGAGTACGTCAGCCGCTCATCCCCGTCCTCCACCGCGATGGCGTCCGGCTGCCGCGCGGCATGAAGCTCGAAGCGCGCCGCGACGGTGCTGTCGGAGGGGTAGGGAAGCGCGGTGTCGTTCCACGCGACGAGCACCTGCTGGCGCTCCTCCGGCGTGAGCCACGGCAGCGCGGAGACCGGCACGTCCGGGCCGGCGACGGCGGCCTCCAGCAGCACGCGCAGGTGTCCGGAGATCCGGGCAATGGTGTCGCGCTCGAAGAGGTCGGTGCTGTACTCGATGGAGCCGCGCAGTCCGTCCGGCGTCTCCGTGAGCAGCAGGCCCAGGTCGAAGTGCGCCGTGCCCGCGTCCACCTCCAGCAACTCCATCCTCAAGCCCGGCGCTTCAAGCGCCCCGGCCGGAGCGTTCTGGAGCGCGAACACGGCCTGCACCAGCGGCGTGCGGCCCAGGTCGCGAGGCACCTGGAGTTCCTCCACCAGCTTCTCGAACGGCAGGTCCTGGTGCTCGTAGGCCGCGAGCGTCGTGTCCCGCACCTGTCCCAGCAGTGTGCGGTACGACGCCTCCGGACGGACGTGCGCCCGCAGCGCCAGCGTGTTGACGAAGAAGCCGACCAGCCCCTCCACGTCGCCATGCGTGCGGCCCGCGATGGGAGCGCCGACGAGCAGGTCCTCCTGCCGGCTGTAGCGCGACAGCAGCACCTGCCACACGGCCAGCAGCGCCATGAACGGCGTGGCACCTTCGGCGCGGGCAAGCCCCGCCAGACGGTCCGTCAGGTCGCGAGGCACGTGCACGGGAAGCAGCGCACCGTGCGGGGACCGCGTCGTGGGACGCGGCTTGTCGGTGGGCAGGTCCAGGACCCGAGGCGCACCGGCGAGTTGTTCCTTCCACCACGCGACTTCATCGGCGAGCACGTCGCCCTGGAGCCAGCCGCGCTGCCACGCCGCGAAGTCCGCGTACTGGATGGGCAGGGCGGGCAGGGACGGCGCCGCGCCGGAAGCAAAGGCCGCGTAGGCCGTGGCCACCTCACGCACCATCACGCCCAGCGACCAGCCGTCGGAGACGACGTGGTGCATGCCCAGCAGCAACACGTGGTGCGACGGGGTCAGCCGCAGCAGCCGGGTGCGCAGCAGCGGTCCCGTGCCCAGGTCGAAGGGCCGGCCGGCCTCCTCGCGCGCCAGCCGCTGCACCTCCGCCTCGCGGTCCGCCGCCGGCACGCCGCCCAGGTCCGTCAGGGGCAGGGCCAGGTGGGGCGTGGGCTGGATGATCTGGACGGGGTCACGGCCCTTCAGGGCGAACGTGGTGCGGAGCGCCTCGTGACGTTCGACGAGCAGCTCCAGCGCGCGGCGCAGGGCCTCCGCGTCCAGCGCGCCCTCCAGCCGCACCGCGCCCAGCAGGATGTACGGCGTGGCACCGGGCTGGAGCTGTTCCACCAGCCACAGCCGCTGCTGTGCGAACGACAGGGGCAGCTCACCATCACGGGCGACCTTGCGGATCGCGGGCACGCGCGGCAGGTCGGAGCGGGAGAGGAGCTGCGCCTCCACCTGCTCGGTGACACCGGCGACGGTGGCGCCCTCGAAGAGGCCGCGCAGGGGCAGCTCCACCTGGAAGGTGGAACGCACGCGCGACAGCAGCCGCGTGGCCAGCAGCGAGTGGCCGCCCAGCGCGAAGAAGTCATCGTGCACGCCCACCTGCGGCACGCGCAGCACGTCGCGGAACAGATCCGCGATGCGCTGCTGGAAGGGCGTCATCCGTACGGGCTTCTCCGGCGCTGCCGCCGCGACCGAGCGCGCATCCGGAGGGGGCAGGGCCTTGCGGTCCACCTTGCCCACGGGCGTGAGCGGAAGGGCGTCCAGTTGCACGAACGCACCGGGCACCAGCGGCGCGGGCAGCCGTTCGGACACGAAGGCTCGCAGCTCCGCCGCGTCCAGCGGGGCCTTCGGCACGTACCACGCCACCAGGCGCGGATCGCCCACACCATCGTCCAGCACCCCGGCCGCCGAGGCCTTCACCGACGGGTGCTGACGGATGATGGCCTCCACCTCGCCCAGCTCGATGCGGAAGCCGCGCAGCTTCACCTGCGTGTCCATACGGCCCAGGAACTCCAGCGTGCCGTCCGCCATCCAGCGCACGCGGTCGCCCGTGCGGTACAGCCGCGCCCCGGGCACGTCACCGAAGGGCAGGGGCACGAAGCGCTCGGCCGTCAGCGCGGGGCGGCCCAGGTAGCCCCGGCTCACGCCGTCGCCGCCCAGGTACAGCTCGCCCGGGATGCCCACGGGCACGGGCTGCAGGTGCGCATCCAGCACGTACGTCCGGCAGCGCGTCATCGGCCGGCCGATGGGCACGATGGTCACGTGCTCGGACAGGCCGTTGAGGACCTGCGTGCTGGCGCCCACGGTGATCTCCGTGGGGCCATAGAAGTTCACCAGCTGCACCGGCGGTCCGGCGCGCAGCACGGCGCGGATCGCATCCGCGTTCGCGGCCTCACCCGCGAAGTAGACCGCCCGCATCGTGGCGAACGCGTCGGGGACCTCTCGCGCCACGACGTGGAACAGGGCCGTGGGGAACATGGCCACGGTGGCGCCCGTCTCACGCAGCACGCGCGCAAGCTGCGCCGGAGCCAGCGTCACGTCGCGAGGCAGGATGACGAGCCGCGCGCCGTTGAGCAGCGCGCCCCAGACCTCGAACGTCGCGATGTCGAACGACGGCGTCCCGCCCTGCACCATCCGGTCGTCCGGAGTGACCTGGAGGTAGTTCGTGTCCCGCACCACGTGCACGACGGACGCGTACGTGACGCCCACGCCCTTGGGCGTGCCCGTGGAGCCCGACGTGTACAGCACGTAGATCAGCTGGTTCGGCAGCAGCCGCACGCCCGGCGAGGACGTGTCGTGGCGCTCGAGCTCCTCCCGGTCCGCCTCCAGGCTCACCGTGGGCCAGGCCCGGTCCTGGACGGCCTCGGGCAGCGAGCGCTCCGTCACCACCAGCGACAGCCCCGCGTCCTGGAACATGAACATCAGGCGCGACGCCGGATAGGCCGGATCCAACGGCACGTAAGCGCCGCCCGCCTTGAGGATGCCGAGCATGCCCACGACGAGGTCCAGGCCGCGCTCCACGCACAGGCCCACGCGGCCCTCGGGCTGGAGCCCCCGGGCCAGCAGGTGCCGCGCCAACTGGTTCGCGCGCGCATCCAGCGCCGCGTACGTGAGCGTGCGGCCCTCGTGCTCCACGGCGATGGCGTCGGGGGCGCGACGGACCTGCATGTCGAAGAGGTCCAGCAGGGGCGGCTCGCGCAGCGGCCGGACGTCCGGCGCGCTGAAGTCGTTGAGCACCTGCTCACGCTCCGCCTCGGCCATCAGGGGCAGCAGGCGCACAGGCGTCGAGGCCTCGCGAGCCACGGCCTCCAGCAGCACCCGGAAGTGGGTGGCGAACCGCGCCGCCGCGTCCGCGGAGAAGAGGTCGCGGCTGTATTCGAGCGCCCCCTCCAGGCCGCCGTCCCGCGCGGTCAGCGACAGGATGAGGTCGAAGCGCGCGGTTTCCGTCGACGTGGGCAGCCGCTCCACGCGGACGCCGGGCAGGGACGGTGCGGACAGCGGCGCGTTCTGCAGCACGAACATCACCTGGAACAGCGCGGTCCGGTCGCCGCCGCGCGCCTGCGCCACCGCCTCCACGAGCTGCTCGTAGGGCACGTCCTGGTGCGCGAACGCGGCCAGGGAGGACTCGCGCACGCGCTCCAGGAGCTGGGAGAAGCGGGGGGCTCCGTCCAGGCGCGCGCGCAGCACCAGCGTGTTGAGGAACACGCCGATGAGGGGCTCCAGCTCCGGCCGGGTGCGGTGCGCCACGGGCGTGCCCACGGCGAAGTCGTCCTGCCCGGAGTAGCGCGACAGCACGGCCTGGTAGCCGGCCATCAGCACCATGAACAGCGTGGCGTCATGCGCGCGGCCCACCTGCTCCAGCGAGCGCACCAGCGACGCGGGCAGCGTGAAGACGTGCGTGTCCCCGCGCGTCGACCGCGTCCCGGGCAGCCCCTGCGCGGCGGGCAGGGTGAGCACGGGCACGTCCTTCAGGGACTCGCGCAGCGCGCCCAGGTTGGCCCGCGAGGTATCGGAGTCCTCCTGCTGGCGCTGCCATGCGGCGAAGTCCGCGGCCTGCACCTCCAGCGCCGGCAGCGGCGACGGCTGTCCCGCCGCGAGCGCCGAGTAGAGGCTGCCCACCTCGTGCACGAGCACGCCCATGGACCAGCCATCCGTGACGATGTGGTGCATGCACAGCAGCAGCACGTGTTCGTCCGGGGCCAGCCGCAGCAGGCGCGTGCGCATCAGCGGACCGGTGCCCAGGTCGAACGGCCAGGTCGCGTCCTCGCGCATGCGCTGGCGCAGGGTGGCCTCGCGCGCGTCACCTTCGGGGAGCGTCTCCACCGGGAGCGGCCACTCCGCGGGCGGAGCGTGGATGCGCTGGAGCGGCTGACCGTCGCGCTCCTCGAACGTCGTGCGCAGCGGTTCGTGCCGGCGGACGACCTCCGCGAAGGTGCGGCGCAGCACCTCCACGTCCAGGGGGCCGGAGAGCCGCAGGGCCAGGGGGATGTTGTAGAGGGCCTGACCGGGCTCCAGCCGGTCCAGGAACCACATGCGCTGCTGCGCGAGCGACAGCGGCAGCGCGCCGTCGCGGGGCACGGTGGGGATGGGCGTGGCGGGATGCCGCGACGGAAGCGCCTCGATGCGCTCCGCGAGCCGCGCCACGGTGGGCGCGTCGAACAGCGCACGCACGGGCAGGTCCACGCCGAACCGAGCGCTCACGCGGGTGATGAGCTGGGTGGCCAGCAGCGAATGCCCACCGAGCGCGAAGAAGTCATCGTGCGCGCCCACGCGCTCCACGTGCAGCACGTCCTGGAACAGCGCGGCCACCTGGGCCTGGAGCGGCGTCAGGGGGCCGGCATCCCCGGTGGTGGTGACGGCCGTGGGGGCGGGCAGGGCGCGGCGATCCACCTTGCCGTTGGGCGTGAGGGGCAGGGCGCCCAGGCCGACGAAGGCCGAGGGCACCATGTAGCCGGGGAGGCGGGAGCGCAGGTGTTCACGCAGGGCGTCCGCGTCCACGGAGGCGGGGACGACGTAGGCCACGAGGCGCTGTTCGCCGGGCACGTCCTCGCGCACGGTGACCACGGCCTCGCGGACCTCGGGGTGCGTGCGGAGCGCGGCGTCGATTTCACCGGGTTCGATGCGGAAGCCCCGCAGCTTCACCTGGTGGTCGATGCGGCCCAGGAACTCCAGCGTCCCGTCCGGGAGCCAGCGCGCCCGGTCCCCCGTGCGGTACATCCGCGTGCCCGGCTCGTCGCGGAACGCGTCCGGCACGAAGCGCTCGGCCGTCAGGTCCGGGCGGCCCAGGTAACCGCGCACCACGCCTTCACCGCCGATGAACAGCTCCCCGGGAACACCGACCGGCATCGGTTGCAGCCGGGCGTCCAGGATGTAGAGCCCGGTGTTCGCCAGCGGCCGTCCCAGCGACACCGTTCCAGCGGTGTCCGTCTCCACGCGATGCATGGACGACCACACCGTCGTCTCGGTGGGGCCGTACATGTTGAGCAGGGCAGGGACGTGCTCGCGCAGCCGCGAGGCCAGGCTGCCCGGAAGGGCTTCACCGCCCACGAGCAGTTGCCGCAGGCCGCGCAGTGCATGCAGTGCCCGGGGCTCTTCCGCGACGGCGCGCGCGTAGGACGGCGTGCACTGGAAGTGGGTGACGGCGTGCTGCTCCAGCGCCTCCGCGAGCGCGGCGGGCTCCAGGCCCGTGGGCGCGAGCACCACCTGGAAGCCGCGCGTCCAGGACCAGAGCAGCTCCAGCACGGAGATGTCGAAGGAGATGCTCGTCATCGCCAGCCACGTGCCCGGGCACGGCGAGACGTGCGCATCCATCGCGCGGAAGAAGTTCATCACCGTCCGGTGCGGCACGCCGACGCCCTTGGGGCGCCCCGTCGAACCGGACGTGTAGAGCACGTACGCGAGCGTCCGCGCGTCACTCGCGGACCGCACGAAGTCCCCGCCTACGGAGGGGTCCACGTCGTCGAGGAAGAGCCGGCGCTCCACCGGCACCGCGACCACGTCCTCCAGGTGACGAGGACTCACGAGAACCTTCGCCCCGGAGTCCTCCCACATCGCGGCGAGCCGCTGTGCAGGGTAGGCCGGATCCAGCGGCAGGTACGCCGCGCCCGCCTCCAGGATGCCGAGCAACCCCACGGCCAGCTCCGCCGTGCGGTCCACGCACAGCCCCACGACGGACTCCGGTCCTACGCCACGCTGCCTCAGCGTGTGCGCCAGGGCCCGGGCTCGAGCACGAAGCTCGCGGTACGTGAGCCGCGTCTCCCCGGCGACGAGCGCCACGGCATCCGGGGTGCGCGCCACCTGCGCCGCGAAGCGCGCGGAGATGGTGGCGTCGGAGGGGAACTCGATGTCGGGTCCGCGCGAGAGGGCGCGCAGGTGCTCCGACTCCGAGGCGTCCAGCCACGGCAGCGCATCCACGCGACGCGACGGGTCCGCGACGGCGGCCTCCAGCAGCACGCGCAGGTGGCCAGCGAGGCGGGCCACGGTGTCCGCGTCGAAGAGGTCGGTGGCGTACTCCAGCCAGCCCTCGAAGCCCCGAGCGGACTCGGAGAGCGACAGCGTCAGGTCGAACATCGCCGTGCCGGGGTGCACGTCCAGCAGCTTCGACTGGAGGCCCGGCAGCACGGGGGCGCCCACCTGCGCGCCCTGGAGGATGAACATGACCTGGAAGAGGGGCGTGTGCCCGCGCTCGCGCGTGGGCTGAAGCGCTTCCACCAGCTTCTCGAAGGGCACGTCCTGGTGCGCGTACGCGCCCATGGCCGTCGCGCGCACCCGGCCCAAAAGCTCACGGAAGGTGGGCGCACCGGACAGCCGCGTGCGCATCACCAGCGTGTTGACGAAGAAGCCCACCAGCCCCTGGAGCTCCGCACGTCCCCGGCCCGCGATGGCCGTGCCCACGCTGACGTCGTCCTGTCCGGCGCGGCGAGCGAGCACCGCCTGGAAGCCCGCCAGCAGCACCATGAAGGGCGTGACGCCTTCGCGCACCGCCAGCTTGCGCACTGCTTCAGCCAGCCGGGAGTCCAGCACCACCGGCACCCGCGCGCCTTGAGTTCCACGCTCGGCGGGACGAGGCCGGTCCGTGGCCAGCTCCAGCAACCGGGGTGCACCCGCAAGCTGCTTGCGCCAGTAGTCCAGTTGCGAAGTCAGCGCGGCGCCGTCCAGCCACTCCCGCTGCCACTCCGCGTAGTCCGCGTATCCCAGCGGCAGCGCGGGCAGCGGAGAAGGCCGGCTCTCACGCAGCGCCGCGTAGAGGGCGGACACCTCACGCACCAGCACGGCCATGGACGTGCCGTCCGACACGGCATGGTGCATGACGAGCACCAGCACATGCGTGCGTGCATCCAGCGTCAGCAGCGTGGCGCGAACCAGCGGCCCCTGCGCCAGGTTGAACGGGCGGCGGGCTTCTTCATGAGCAAGGCGGGAGGCTTCAGCCTCGCGGGCTTCCAGAGGCAGGGACTCCAGCGACACGCGGGCCAGCGGCAGCACCGCGTCCTTCGCGATGAGCTGAAGGGGCCGTCCGTCCTGACTGCCGAAGGACGTCCTCAGCGCGTCATGGCGCGCGGCGAGCGCCGTGAGGCTGCCCTCCAGCGCGGCTACGTCCAGGTCGCCTTCCAGGCGCACGGCCGCGGGGAGGTTGTACGCCACGTCGCCCGGTGCGTACTTGTCCAGGAACCACAACCGCGCCTGAGCGAAGGACACAGCCCGGGCACCCTCGACGTCCCGGCGACGCAGCGTGCTCGAAGCCGGCCCCGTCGACGCTCGAAGCGTGAGCAGTTGCCGCGCCAGCGACGTGATGCTCGGCCCCTGGAGCAACCACTCCATGGGAACCGTCAGGCCCGTGCCCGTGCCCACCTCGTGGGCCAGCTCCACCGCGCCCAGAGAGTCCAGTCCGAAGCGCGTGACCGGAGCCTCGACGTCGATCTCCTCACGGCGCATGCGCACGTGCCGCGCCACGATGTCGCGCAGCCACGCCACCAACGCTTCCGCGTCCGGCTTCGCAGCCAGCGCCGCCGGATCCCGCCCAGACGAAGCATGCGAACCCGAAGCGCCCGAGGCCTCGCGCGCGCCAGGACCCGTGCCAGGGGATCCATGCGCCCCGGAAGCACCTGCCGCCTCGCGTGCGCCGGAACCCGTGCCAGAGGATCCGTGCAGACCGGAGGCGGCCGAAACGTCGCGTGCTCCGGATCCCGTGCCAGAGGGACCATGCGAACCCGAAGCGCCCGACGCCCCGCGTACGTCAGGACCCGTGCCAGTCGCGTCGCGTGCGCCAGGACCCGCGCTGAGGGAGCCATGCGAACCAGATGCAGCCGATGGTCCGGAGCCTGTGCTGGGGGAGCCATGCGATCCCGAAGCGCCCGATGCGAGAACAGACCCGGCGATGCTGGAACCCGAGGGAAGGGGAGCTTCCGACAACGCACCCGGCCCACCGGGCAGTTCCTCCCGCCAGGCCATCACCTCCTGGAACGTCCCGGTCAGGAAACCCGTGCGGCACGCGTGCCGCTGCACCTTGCCGCTGGACGTCTTGGGCAGGCTGCCCGGCTCGATGAGCACCACCGCGTGCGCCTGCACCTCGTGCGACTCCGCCAGCCGCTGCCGGATGGCCCCCACCGCCGCGTCCGCCGCCGCCAACTGCTCACGCAGCCCACCCAACCGCCGGACGTCCAGCTCCTGCACGACGACCGCGCGCTCTTCGCCCGCCACCTCCACCGCGAACACCGCGCCGCCACCCGGCCGCAGCATCGGGTGCGCCAGCTCCACCGTCGCTTCCAGGTCCTGCGGATAGTGGTTCCTGCCTCGCAGGATGATCAGGTCCTTGCGCCGCCCGGTGACGTACAGCTCGCCATCCGGCCGCAGGAACCCCAGGTCTCCCGTGCGCAGATACGGCCCGGAAGCATCACCGGCGATGCGCGCCTGGAACGTCTCGCGCGTCGCATCCTCGCGACCCCAATACCCCTGGGCGACGCTCGGCCCTGACACCCAGACCTCGCCCACTTCACCCGAGACGCGCCGCTCCAGCGTCTCCGGATCCACGATGGCGATTTTCTGCTCCGCCAGCGTCCGGCCACACCCCACCAGCGTCCGCGCCCCGGGCTCCGCCGCGCCCACTTCCTCCGCGCGATGCCGCTCCAGCGCTCCACCCGAAAGCGTCACCGACACCGGCGGAGCCGACTTCTCGCCTCCGGAGACGATGAGCGTGCCTTCCGCCAGTCCGTAGCAGGGATAGAACGCCTCGCGCCGGAAGCCGCTCGGACCGAACGCCTCCACGAAGCGGTCCAGCGTTTCCGGGCGGATGGGCTCCGCGCCGCAGAACGCGACCTCCCAGCGGCTCAAGTCCAGCGCCTGGCGCTGCTCCGGCGTGCTCTTGCGCACGCACAAATCGAACGCGAAGTTCGGCCCGCCGCTGATGGTGCCCCCGAAGCGCGACACCGCCTCCAGCCACGCCATGGGCCGCTTGAGGAACGCCATCGGTGACATCAGCGCCACCGGGAAGCCACCGTACAGCGGCTCCAGGATGCCGCCGATGAGCCCCATGTCGTGGTACGGCGGCAGCCAGATGACGCCCACGCTGTCCGAGCGCGCCCCGAACGCGCCGTGGATCAGCGACAGGTTGTGCAGCAGGTTCCCGTGCGTGAGCATCACGCCCTTCGGCGTGCCCGTGCTCCCGGACGTGTACTGGAGGAACGCGAGCGACTCCGCCCCCACGCCCTCGGGCGCCACCCAGTCCCGCTCGCCGCCCTCCGGCAGCGCGTCCGTCGCCATCCAGTGCAGCGCGCGGAAGTCCGGCGCCTGCTCGAAGACGAAGTCCGACAGGTCCAGGATGCCGGATGTGGTGAGCACCACTGACGCACGCGCGTCCTGGATGATGGCGCGCAGGCGGGGCAGGGTGCGCTCCAGCCGCATCGGATCCGGCGGATACGCGGGCACCGCCACCGCGCCCGCGTACAGACACCCGAAGAAGCCCGCGACGTAATCCAGCCCCGGCGGGTACAGGAGCAGCACGCGCTCGCCCACCGCGCCACGCTCACGCAGCGCCGTCGCGATCCTCCGCGCGCGCACGTCGAGGTCCGCCGCGCTCCAGACGGTCTCCTCGCCGTCGCCGTCTCCCAAAAAGGTATAGAGCGGCGCGTGGGCGGAAGGCCCTTGGACAAGCTTCAGCAGGACGCCAGGAAGGGTTCGCGAGAAGTCGGGCACGGGGGGCCGTCCATGTGTCGAAAAACCGCCGACACTTAATAGCAGCCCTCGCGATTTGTCCCGCAGGCACTCGCGGTGATGACCCGAAGCCGTGGCCCCCGCCGCCAGCCCACTCGGCGAGCGGGAACCCGCCGGGAATCATGCGCGGCCGAACAACCCCTTCAACCACCCCATGAAACCTTTCTGTCGTGACACGACCGCGACGTCCGCGGACGCTTCCGCGACGACCGGAGGGGATGCCGCCACGGGGTTGCGAGCCGCCGCTCCCGGGCCCACGACGGGAGGCACCGGAGCCGCCGCGGGCTCCTGCTGCGCCAGCCGCGCCTTCACCGCCTCCGGCGTGTCGCGGGTGGTGAACGTGCTGACCACCTCACGCCCCGAGGTGCCCTCCCGCGCGGTCACCTTCAGCAGGGACTCGTTGTTCACCTCGAAGGTCACCTGCACCTGCACCGCGCCGCGAGGCCGCTTCGGCAGGCCCGCGAGCCGCAGCGTGCCCAGGTACTCGTTGTCCTGCGCGCGCTCGGAGTCGCCCTGGAAGACGGTGAGCTCCAGTTCCGTCTGGTCGTCCCGGTGCGTGGACAGCGTGTAGCTCTTGGCGGCTGGCAGCGACACGTTGCGCTCCAGCACCGGCTTGAAGCGCCCACCCGGCAGCCCCACGCCAATGGCCATGGGCAGCACGTCGATGAGCACCACGCCTTCCAGCTGTCCCAGGCTGTGCGCCAGCAGCGCCGCGCCCAGCGCCACGGCCTCGTCCGGGTGCACGCCCTTGCTGGGCGGCCGCCCGAAGAACTTCGTGATCTTCTCGTGCACCAGCGGGAAGCGGCTCTGGCCACCCACGAGGATCACCTCGTCGATGTCCGTGGGCTTCAGCCCCTTGGCCTGCAGCACTTCCTCGCAGACCTGGACCGTGCGGTCCACCAGCCCCTCCGTCAGGGCGATGAGCTTCTGCCGCGTGAGCGTGACGTCCAGGTCGTACGGCTTGTTGTCGATCATCGTGATGAAGGCCACGTGCACACGCATCTCGGAGCGCTCGGAGAGGGCGCACTTGGCCCGCTCCGCCGCGTCGTTGATGCGCTGCAGGGCCACCCGGTCCCCCTGGAAGGCGCGGCCCGTCTGCCGCTGGAACTCCTCCAGGAGGTACTCCACGATGGCGTTGTCGAAGTCGATGCCGCCCAGGAACGTGTCGCCGCCGGTGCTGATGACCTCGTAGACGGTGTCGTGCAGCTCCAGCACCGACGCGTCGAAGGTGCCGCCGCCCAGGTCGTACACCAGCACGCGCTGGTTGAGCTTCTTGCCGTAGCCGTACGCCAGCGCCGCCGCCGTGGGCTCGTTGAGAATGCGCTCCACGTACAGCCCGGCGAGCTTGCCCGCCTCGCGCACCGCGTGCCGCTGGTTGTCGTTGTAGTAGGCGGGCACGGTGATGACCGCCCGCGAGATGGGCTGGCCCAGCTGGTTCTGCGCCACCTCGCGCACCTCGCGCAGGATCAGCGCGGAGATCTGCTGGAGCGAATAGATGCGGTCGCCCAGGCGCACTGCCGCCTCGCCGTTCTGGCCCGCGGCGATCTCGTAGTGAAAGCGGCCCTTGATCTGCCCCACGATGGGCGACGCGTACGGCCGGCCCACCAGCCGCTTGGCGCCGTACACCGTCTGGCGCGGGTTGGTGAGCATCTGCCCCTTGGCGGGGTGGCCCACCACCAGCTTGCCGCGCTGGTTGAACGCGA